>JAFLJT010000110.1 GCA_022712855.1 Pseudodesulfovibrio sp.
GTCCTTCTTGGTGAACTGTTGTCGTAGTTTCTTGCCGTCTATTTTGACTTGCGCCATCCAAACGGTCTTCCCGTTCTTCCTGTGCTTGTAAGGCATATTGCCTCCTGATCGCTTCGCCTATTAGGTTTTCAAAGAACAGGACACGGCGGCCTAACTTTACCCCACCGTACCTTGAAGGATGCCGCAATACGGTTGACTCGGCAACCTCGAAGTATATTGCAGCATCCTTCGAACTGATCTTTTGGCCTAAATTAGGATTCGTCATCGAAGTTTAACTGGTAAGGGTCATCAAGAATTTGGGCCAGGGCAAACATATCAGTGGGGAGCCCTCTATTGAGGCGCTTCCAATTCGCTGATCGGTACTTTTGTTTCCCTCGGTGATTGCGGGCTCGTTTGTCATTAATCGAATTGCATAGGTCTTCATTCGATTTTCCGACAATACGAAGTGCTTTCCGAAACACGTGAACTAGAGCTTCCTGCGAAACCTTTGAAAGAAGTGGCTCATCTCCAAATTGGTCTTTTGTTGCAGCAAGGGAAGTTATGAGTCCTACGATCTGACTTGAAAGTTGAATCTGTGTTGTATGAACAGCTTTTGAACGTATTGCCGGGGTGGGCTCTGGAATTCCGAGAAATGAATTCTGAACTAAACTCCACCATGGGAGAACTTTTCTTTGAGTATGATGTTTGCCCTGATTGGTTTGAAACTTGAGCCAATCTTGTGTGCAGTATGCCCAAATAGCTTCTAGATTTTGAAGAGTTTCCTCAATGGTGTCGAAACCGAGTTCTTTGATTGGCTCCCTGAGTAGCTGGAACTCTATTCTAATAGCTCGTTTGTTCTCAGGAACTTTGTCGATTCCCCAGATTTTATACATCCATGTTTTGTGGGAAATCTTCTCAATTTCGTAGGCCTTATCATAAATACGTCCAGATAATTTGCCTTTACCAATTGAGACTCCTGTGAGGTACATGGCTATTTCATGCTTGGTAACGCTCCTTGATCTGGAGACCTTCTTTTTAAAGAGGGATTCCTTCCAAAGTTCTGCGGGCAGGAGAACATCCATGCAAAGATCAATTCGGCTCGTCTTGACGTTAATTATTTTTGCCCCCCATCCTCTCAAGGCTTCCAGAATAACGTCGATCGCTTCTAGAATACCTCTTCGCCATAATGTCTCAGATCGAATTTCAATCATTACATTCGGACGTGATTTGGGCTCCATTGAATCGTAGAGTCGAAGAGCATACTCATTACCCGAGAGAAGCCACTTGTATCCTTTCGTTCCATACGGAGCGAAATTGAAAAGTAGCTCTTCATTTAGTTTTGGAATCCTGAGAGTGAGGGGAAAGGATTTTCCTAAATTCTGAGCGTTTTCTCTGTAGATCTCTAAGATCTCCAAAAATAGAGGATCTTTCCATTTTACATCGAGGGCTAAATTCAGGGAATCAACCCCAGATGCAAGCACTCTTGCCCCTGCCAAGGCTCTAGACTTCACCTTAGCGGGGGGGCTGATAGTCATCAGCCCCCTCTTGGAGTCGTCCTTGCGCCGTTGTTTCGTCTTCGTTTTTGAATTTTGCATGTGGCATATATGAAGGACCACGTGAAAAACTTACCGGCGTTTTCGATAACTAAAAAAGTCCGGCTGTAGAATGTAAGGAGGGAGGAGCTAGTGGATAGTTACTTGTCTCTGTGATGAGCTTGTTTGGTAAATGGCTTCTTCTTTCTCGTTAGAGAGTGATAGAAGGCATCACTACAGACCTTTGCAAGGTCTGGATCTGTGGCAATAGGGTTGCCTGTTAAATCTTGAGTGATAGCATCGAAGAGCTGTCTGATTTTTGGAGTAGTCAAAGGTACGCCTGCGTGGTGGGCTGCATCGTATACATACTGAGCGAAAAGAAGTTTAATTTTCTTCTTAGATACTATGGGCAATCCTTTGCCAAAAGCATCTCCAATCCGCTTGAGATGTACGGTCTTGAAATCTAGTGCCCATTCGTGAATTTGCTTAGCAACCTCTGAATCGAATATGACTGATCTATCAATGCGAATAAGCTTGCACATGGCTTCTAGATCACCTGTTCTCGCTTCCTTCAGCATTTCGTGTGGCTCTTTCCCATGAAGAGCCAAGCAGGGCATGCAGACAAACATAGTGAACATAGCCTCAAGGGGGAAGATATGAGGCCCTACATCGGGAATAGCTTCGGAGGCATCTATCTCTGTGAGGTTATTGAACACTGCTTCCATTTGACTGTCACTAGGAGGGGGGGCGTTTTCGTCATTCAGGTTGTCAAAAAATGAAGAGTCTAGATCGTCGGGAAATAATGGTTTGAAATATTCTAAGGATTCATCTGAAAGTGGTTTCTTCATATCATAACAGTTGAGCCACTTTTTGAGATTTGGTTCGGTTAATGGTTGTCCAAAGTTATGCCCATGTTTGTGAAGTTGATAAATATTGTACGTGTGTTCCCATGAGGAGGCTAACACAATTAATTGTGAAACAAGAGGTTGGGGGAGGCCTTCAGCCCATGTGGATATGGCAGACATATTTTTTACATATATTAGAGTTTTGGCAGTGTAAAAGTATCTAATCAAAAAAAGGATTCAGATATGGCTTGATAATGAAATTCGTGGAGAAATATATAAATATTAAAACCAATAGATACTGAATGTTGCGACTTATCTGGTGGCGTGGAATTTAATAATTAATAATATTTAAAAAAAATGGTGGGATAATTAATAAAAAAAAGGACAGAAATATTTCTGCCCTTTTCATAGTGTCATTGCAAAGTTTTAGCGTTATTTGTGAGATGGTGACTTTGGAACCAATGCGTTTGTATCGTTAATGATTAAAGCTGTAAGCGCAACGGCTTTTTCCATTCCATTTTTCCCAATAGATGCCTCCAAGATAGCCATTCCTATTGCTTCGGGAGAATAGCCAGATTTAGCTACTTGCTCCTTAAGTTCTTCAATAGTTTTTACTGTATCAACTGTATCAACTGTTGGGAGTGTGTTTTGGCTCACTCGTTTTGGTTCGGGCTTAACCTTGTTTTCCATTGCCTTGTAGATTCCAAAGGTTGGAAGTTCTTGCTTTAGCTCACTTCTTCTTTTTACAAGGATTGTTTGACCAAAGGAAGTTTTAACCCATTCCCATATGAAGCTACCTTTTGAATCAGGAATTGATTCATCGAGTGATTCAAGAGAGCCAAGCCCTGCTAGATATAGTTTTTGGTTGTGTTCAAAGACGGCATCAGAGTTCGTCTTTGGTGCTTTCCATGAACTGGTCGAAGGATAAACGAAAATATTGCTAGGCCTTGAAAATCTAATATTTGCTAACTTCAAGGCTTCTTGCGAGATATAGTCACTGTCCTGGACTGTTTCTATTGGTGGTTCTTCAGATAAAGCTCCTGCAATAGCTGCAGCCATGGTTCCAATTGTATCTGTGTCACTATTAAGTGCGTTTGCAGAATACTGAGCACAAAGCTTTGGGTTATTGTCTGCAATTAGTACAAGGGCTGAAGCTAGAAGAGCTGTCTTGGTTCCTGTTCCACGCCATTTAGGTTCGAAACAACCGAGTTCTTTGACCACATTAAGATAAGTTCGAGGGCCTTTCGCTGTAAGAAGTGGCTCTATTAAAGCGATATCATCCATCATTTCAGAAATCGTGGAAGTCCATGTTTCTTCAAATGAAGCTTTGGCTAGCTCTTCCCAAGTAGGAAGCCACGCTAGACCAAGCATTGGATCGTCTTGGATCATAAAAGGGACTTGTTTTAGCTCTGAAAGGAATATTCTCCAACTATTTGGCTTTGGAACGCAGTTCTCGACCATCGAGTAGTAAAGACAGAAGCCATGGAATAAAGCGCCCAAGATGCCTCTTGGGTGACCGTGGGTGCATATCGCATCAATGAGAATGTTTTTGACTAAATCAGAGCTTTTCAAGTTAGCTGGATGGCTCCATACATGTGGCTGAATACGCATTGCTGCGCCATTGCCTCCGCCATTTACATATGAAGATTTTTTGGTTTTAAAAAAGTTTGTCGCCCATCCCACACTTCGTTTTGTAAGGTTCTTGGCAGCTAAATTGGTCGCAATTCCGCCACCGAGTTGATAGCTCATCCAAACTGGAATTTCTATGTGGGCAAATGAATCTATGTCGAAGTGGCCGTTGTGGCCAATTGCCCTTGAAACAGAAAGACGAAGTTGGGTGTCATCAGAATAGCATCCTTTCGGTAATTGAACGTTGACGCCATACATGCCGCCAATTTTCCGTTTCCATCCTATGGGTGAGGATATCTCGGACAAGCCCGTTCTGTATTTGACTTTTTTTTCATCAGCCATTTCTGTGATGAAGCCAAGGGCATCTCCATATGCAGCCCAAAGAGATGAATTTGTCACTTTTCTGAGCCAAGTATCAAAAGCGTTATTTGTAGTATTCATTAGAAAAAACCTGGGTCTACAGTGTAATTGATGCCATTTTTCTGTGCTCCTGCCATGTATGCAAGAGCTTCAGCCTCATACTCTAAACTAGGTAAGTATATATTGTCCAAATATTCAAGGCCTAGTTGCTTAGGGTAAAGCACTTCAGCTTGTAATGATGTTGGATTTGCTAATGGAGTTGAAGCGTTACGTGTCTGTACGTAGGGAGGCCTTTCTTTGACCGTATTTGCATACAAGGCTTGCAGTCCTTTTAGCCCTGTTTCTCGCTTAACCGTTTCGATATATGAATTGTTGGTAGTGCAAAAGACAACTCCGTCATGAGTTAGTATCTCGGGGGAAAAGCTGAGCACACACCACCAAAATTCGCTGTTGTGATCCCACCTACTTGCGTAATTGAAGAACATTTTGTTCGGTTGTTGTATCGACATGCTGATATAATCAACCCATGCTGGATCAGATCTGTAAGTGCAGTTTTTATGCAAAATATGACAGAGGTAGTCGTCTTCATTTAAGCCTTTTCTGGATTTTACACATTCGCTATTTAAGACACCAATAAGGCCGATATTGGTTGTGAAATGTACAACTCTTTCAATCTGTTGATTGTTAATAAATGTATTCATACTAGACTTCGTGTTTTATATAAGTTGCAGAGTCAAAATACGAAACGAGTGTTGACATTTCCTCTTTTTTATAACCGATAGTAAGCGTCTCACGGGCTCTTCCACAAGACATTGCCAAGAGTCGCTTGTAATGGTCAAGAAATACGTCTCCAGCATCTGTTCCATGAGGAGTCATTTCTTGGTTCAGACCAATGATAACAACGTGATCGAATTCAAGCCCTTTTGAGCTATGCATGGTGACAAAGCCAATATTAATGTTATCCTCAGGCCAGTCTTCTTCTTTGGTCAGGTTAACAAACGGTAGGCCTAGAGCTCTTAATTCCTTTTTGATTTCGTTGAACCACCCCTTTGGGTGTAAGAATGCAATGCTCTCTTTGGTTAAATCTATAGTTTTGATTTTATTCTCGATTACCCAGCTGAGCTGGTCGCTGTATTTTCCTTCTAAAATGTCTGGCTTTTGTCCGTGTCGTAGGCATGTATCAGGTGAAGGTAATGCTCCGAAATCTCCGCCTAAATCTGCCCCTTGGATTATTGGGGCAATAAACTGAGCTATTTCTTTAGTGTTGCGAAAGTTTTGTGTGAGCGTGAAAACATTTTCGGCTCCGACTTTAATTCCCACTTCTCTCCATAGGAAACTTTTTGAATAGATCTTTTGGGCTGAGTCAATAACCATAGTAAAACTGTGGTCTTCTTTAAGGACATTAACGATTGCTCGTAGCTCATTTGCCGAGAAGTCTTGTCCTTCATCAATGATGACCACATCGTAGGTGGGAGGGGAAGGAAGCTTGGAGATGTTGTATGCTAAATCTATAAAGTCTAATTCATTATGGGCTTTTTTCGTCTCGAGATAGGGGTATATTACTTCGTGCAGAAACTGTTCTTTCCTCTTGCCATCAAATCTTGGAGCCAAGCCTCGGCCCGTCCGTTCGTTCTCAAGGTAGTCGGTCAAACTGTCGTGTGGGAACCTTCCCAATACATACTCCAGCTCGTTTTCTAGAAAAGTGTCACTTTGTGGAAAATTAGCAAATCCGGCACTTAAATATTTGCCTTTCCATTCTTCGCATATTTGGCCTCTTTGAACTCCCAAAACGCTGTAGGCCCATTTAGCAAAAGTTGATATTTGTACGTGTGCACCGCTGAAGTACTGCTTTTGGCTTTCTGCTAACTGCGAAATATAGGCACATAAAGTTCTGTTGTAACTGAACACTAATACTCGCAAAGGAGTATCGTCTCCGGTTCTTGCTTTTAATCCTGCGAGTCGTTGAATAACTATTCGTAGCCTAAGGAGACATGTGGTTGTTTTGCCACTTCCAGCAGCTCCTTTAATTATCATGGTTTGAGGGTCTGGTACGAATAGTTTGAGTTGCTCTGGGGTTGGTTTAACGTTCGTGAGTAACTTCATGGGATGCTCCTAGCGGTAATTCTTTGGGAGTAGTTTTACATAATATCGTAAGGCCATAATTCTTCTTTTGATATTTTGTCAGCATTAACGAGGTTGCTGTATACGTTATGAGCTTCAGTATTCCAAGTTTTTTTAGCACGAACTTATGCAGATGAAGAGTACTCTCACGATGGATGGAAAGGGATTAGTGGATTGTTTTGGTGGGCCCATTGGTGGGCCCTTTCACCTCATTGAAGCTACTTGAGGCTACTTGAAACGACAAAAAGTCCAATTAAAACAGGTGGGGTAAAGTTTTCCGCTTGCCTGTCACGCCGGAGGCCGCGAGTTCGAGTTACGTCGGCTCCACCACTCAAGATCAAGCCTTTACATTTGTTTGTAAGGGCTTTTGCTTTTGCAGCTTTCGGGGTAGGTGTGCTTCGTCAGCCCGTTTGTGTGATCTGATGAGTTTGTGCTGTTTAATGAACCCTCTTTTTTGGGAAGAGGGTAACTATAGTTTGGGGGAGTTATGGAAGAGTTACCGAATTGTCCGAAGTGCAATTGTGAGTATGTGTATTCTGACGGTAGCATTCTTGTTTGCCCGGAATGTAGTTTTGAATTTCAAGCCGAAGATGTGGCAGAAAAGGTGTATAAGGATGTGAACGGCAATGTCCTGGTTGATGGAGACACGGTCATTGTTGTTCAGGATCTCAAGGTGAAAGGCGCCTCATCCGCTATCAAGAAAGGGACAAAGGTCAAGAACATCAGATTGGTAGAACCTGAAGATGGCGTTCATGATATTTCCTGCAAAGTCCCCGGATTTGGTTCCATGATGCTTAAAACATCGGTCGTTAAAAAGAATTGATGCCCTTTACTCTAGCCGCGAGCTTCGAGTCTCGTCAGCGCGCCACTAAAAAATATGGACATCAAGCAATTTGCTTGATGTCCTTTTTCTTTGGTGAGTGGGAAATTTCACCGATCACATCAATGGTAAGGGCACGCCTTTTCTGCGTTTGGAAAGGTTAGAAGCTCGTTCGCTTGAGCGTCTCAGAGGGGAGTTCCCCGAAATGTAGTCTGTAGTCCATGGCGAATTGGCTCATGTGCCAGAACCCCCACTTGGTGGCCGCGTCGGTGATGTTGCGCGATGTCTTGAAAATGAGTTCCTGCTGTACTTTTTTGAGCTTGAACATCTGCAGGTATGCCTTGGGAGTGACATCAAGTCGCTCTTTGAACACAGAGAGGAGTGTGCGCTCGCTGACATTGGCTGCCGCACACAAGTCCTTAATGGTGTATATGCTCTGTAGATTTTCGTTGATGTACTGGATGGCTTTGTCCAGAGCTTTGTCGCGTTTTTGGAGTGGAGGGAGGTCTTTGTGTCTGACTGTGGTTGCAAGGCAGGAAGCCAGGGCAGACTGTGCGGCTTGACTTGCAGCCTCAAACCGGAAGGAGAGTTCGTCGGTCGCCCCCAACTGACTGATGCTCCACAAAACCCGTCTCAGCCTTTCGAGCGCGTGGGGTTTTGGGGTGAAAAGTGTTCCACTCGTTGAGGTGTCGGAAATATTCAAGCCATCCGTCATTACTTCTAATTGTTCCATGTCTTCGACATGGATGGAGAGTGAAAAAACATTGAATCCGCCACAAGCGACGTTATCGATATCATTGGAAGCGGGGAGGAGCAGTATCTGATTGTGGGACACTGGCTGCCGATGCGACGCGTAGTCCGCTTGCGGTCCGGCGGTCACAATAAACGTCCTGAATCCTTTGGTACTAGAGCCTTGTTCAAGATGCTTTTTGTTGAACAAACAGTGACCAAACTGGAATCTGCTTGAGATGCCGAAAACAGCACTCAGGTCAATCAAACCCGGTTCGGTCTGAATGAACTCGACATCCCACGCAAGCGGCGCCTCACACAACTCCTCGAAGGTGCGGAACTGTGCATTGAGAATGCTTACGGGAGGTGTGAGTAGATCCATAATGTTCAACCAGCAACCGATTTTCTCGATAAAAATGTTCGACACTAAAAAAACATAGAGTGTTTTTACATTAAGGGCAATTGTAGATCCTATGCGGTTGTTATCTCAACAGATTGTGGCGACTGTATATGCGCCAAAAAGATATTTTTCGGGTAAAAACAGAATATAATACTATTGTCGTTTTAGACGTTATTGATTATTGTCCAAACTTCTTTGTTGAAGCATAGGGGAAGTCGATTTGCAGGCCTGTTAATGGTTTGAATTTATTGAGTGTTTCTCCTTATAAAAGCTAATAATTTATCTCGCTACATACTCTGTGGAGTCATTCATGCTTCGTTTTTCCGATATCAAAATCAGACCCAAGCTCTTAATCCTCTTTATTGCTACGGGTATCATCCCACTTCTCATTGTTGGATTGTATGGGAATCTGCTCACAGTGGATTCATTGATGGAGAAGTCATTTAATCTGCTTTCCACTGCTCAGGATATTCGCAAGGTGCAGGTTGAGGATGCCATTTATGATCGCATGAGTGACATTGAAATCCTCGCTGAAACAAAGCGTATCCGTTCTCTCCTGGATCATACGGAATCATATTCCATCAAAATGAACACGGGTGCGACAGAATACTTGAATGTTGATACGAACCAATATGCTGTTTTGCATAAGCGGTACGCAAAATATTTTGCGGGGATTCTCAGCAAATACGGGTATCATGACCTGTTTGTCATCGACGCGGAGTATGGGCATGTGCTGTTTAATGTCACCAAAAAAAGTGATCTCGGCACCAACCTTAAAACCGGCAGATACAAGAACAGCAACCTCGCTAAACTGTGGCGTCAGGTTACGGAAACCGGTGAAACTGTGTTGGTGGATTTTTCTGCGTACGAACCAAGTGGTGGTGCGCAGGCCGCTTTCATGGGAGCACCCATCAGAGACGGTGCCGGTAAGGTTATTGGCGTACTTGCCATGCAGGTCAGTCCTGAATTCATTACCGACCTGGTCAAGTCTCGGGACGGGATGGGAGAAACGGGTGAATCCTATCTTGTGAGTTGGCAGGCGCAGACGAAAGATTTTGGTTTACGCAGCAATCTGCAAACCATGGATTCTGATAAATATATTGTTGGTTACAGTCATCACACTGTGCTGCAATACTGGGCTGATGCCAAAGCAGCTGGAGCTGGTGGTGGTGAAAAGATTTATACCGACAGTTTGGGCAATGATGTTCTGGTCTCTTTTGACAAACTCGATGTCACCGGTCTGGACTGGTATCTCATATCAAAAATCAACAAATATGAAGTGACGGCTCCTGTGCGTGCCATCATGCTCAAGACGGCGTTGGCCGCTGGATTGCTGATGGTGCTTATTGCCTTGGGTGCATGGTTTCTGGCTCGCACAATAACGCGGCCAATCGTCGAAGACATGGAGTTTGCCCAGGCAATATCAGAGGGTAAACTGGAAGCCACATTGGAGTTGGACCGAAAGGATGAATTGGGCCAGTTGGCCACGGCGCTCAATACCATGGCCCACAAATTGTCTGATCAGCATTGGCTCAAGTCGGGCAAGGAAGGTCTGGATGACGAGATGCGTGGCGAGTATAACGCTCTTGATCTCGGTCACCGTTTCGTCCGGTTTTTTGTTGCTCACATGGATGCTGAAATTGGCGCCCTCTACGTGCGCGATGGTAACAACCTTGAGCTGATGGCAAGTCACTCCTTCTCTGACCGTAGTGGCAATTTCAGTGCCTACAAGCTTGGCGAAGGTATGGTTGGTCAGGCCGCTCTCGAGAACGAAACTATTATTTTTGCCAATGTCATGGACGAAGCCCCGGGCATCAATTTTGGTGCTGGCGAGATGACCCCGTCCAATTTCATGATCGTGCCCATCGCATTCGAAGGTGTTGTTTTCGGCGTCCTGTTGCTCGGTTCCACAACGCCGTTTTCCGCATTGCAGAAACACTTTGTGGATCAGAATGCCGAAAATGCAGCCATCCTGTTTAACGCTGCCAAGTCCCGTGAAACTATTCGTGAACTGCTCGCCAGGGCGCAGAAGCAACAGAAGGAACTGCATCTTGCCAACGAGGAACTTGAGGAACAGACCTATGCACTCAAGGAATCCGAGGCTGAATTGCAGGCGCAGCAGGAAGAGTTGCGCGTCACCAACGAAGAGTTGCAGGAGCAGACTCAGGCGCTCAAGGAATCCGAGACCGAATTGCAGGCGCAGCAGGAAGAATTGCGCGTCACCAACGAGGAATTGGAAGAACACGCCCAAACCCTTGAGCAGCAGAAAGACGCCATCCGCACGAAAAATATCGATCTGGTCAAGGCGCAGGAAGTCGTGAAGATGAAGGCCCACGACCTTGAGATCGCCAGCAAATATAAATCCGAGTTCCTTGCCAATATGTCTCACGAGTTGCGTACGCCGCTCAACTCCATCCTGATTCTTTCCCAACTGTTCGGGAACAACAAGGACGGCAACCTTTCCGACAAACAAATCGAATCGGCCGATGCCATCCATTCCTCCGGTTCGGACCTGCTCACGCTCATTAATGAGATTCTGGATCTTTCCAAGGTTGAGGCGGGCAAGATCGAACTGGTCGTGGAAGATATCCGGTTCGAGGATCTGGTGAATGACATCAACCGCCTGTTCAAGGACGTGGCCGTTGAGAAGGGTGTTGCCTTTGACACCATCGTGGAAAACGGGCTGTCCAAGACGATCAAGACTGATTCTCAGCGTGTGCAGCAGATTCTGCGCAACCTGCTCACCAATGCATTCAAGTTCACCTCTGAGGGCATGGTCACCCTCGCTATTGGGCGTCCCACAGCAGAGCAGACACCTGAGTGGCTCGAAGTCGACACGGCTGTCTCCTTTGCTGTCAGCGATCAGGGCATCGGCATCCCGCAGGAACAGCAGGCGGCTATTTTCGAGGCGTTCCAACAGGCAGACGGTTCCACCAGTCGCAAATATGGCGGTACCGGGCTTGGCCTGTCCATATCTAAGGAGCTTGCCAAATTGTTGGGCGGCGCCATTTATCTGGAGAGCGAAGAGGGCAAGGGCAGCACTTTCACCATTGTGCTGCCAGAGGTCCACGTCCCGGCAGTCCCCATCGATCAGGGCGAAACATCCGCAGCCCGGACCGACGCTGTCATGAACCGGACTCAGGCTGCGCCCACTTCTGTGGTTCCTGCTTCTGAAGTTCCCGCCGAATCCAAACCGGAAGTGGCTGAAGTGAGCATGGAAGAAAACCGGGCTACCGCAGCCCAGCTTTCCGGCGGTCGGATCAATGACGATCGGAAAAATATCACGCCGGAAGACAAGAGCCTGCTCGTCATCGAAGACGACACCAAGTTCGCCTCGGTTCTGCGGGACTTTGCCCGTGAGCGCGGCTTCAAATGTGTGGTCGCCGAAGATGGCGAAACTGGCCTGCACTTCGCTGATTATTATAAACCCAGCGCCATTATCCTCGATATCGGCCTGCCCGGTATCGACGGCTGGACGGTCATGGAACGCCTCAAGGATAACCCGGACCTGCGCCATATACCTGTTCATTTCATGTCTGCAGCAGACTCGTCCCTCGACGCCATGCGCATGGGAGCCGTCGGTTTCCTGTCCAAGCCAGTGTCCATGGAAAAGGTGGAGGACGCTTTCTCGAAGATCGAAGATGTTATTTCCAAGCCGGTGTCGAAGCTTCTGCTTGTAGAGGACGACGACATCCAGCGTGACTCCATCCGTCAGCTTATCGGTAACGGCGATGTGGAAACCACGGCAGTGGCCACTGGAACCGAAGCCTTTGAAGAGTTGAACACGGGTTGCTATGATTGTATGATTCTCGACCTTGGTCTGGCCGATATGTCTGGCTTTGAATTGCTTGAGAAGATCCGCATGAGTGAAAGCAGTTGTCGGGTGCCGATCATCGTCTACACCGGACGCGATCTGACTCTGGCAGAGGAAAAGGAACTCAATTCGTATGCCGAGTCCATTATCATCAAGGGAGCCAAGTCCCCCGAGCGACTGCTCGACGAATCTGCGTTGTTCCTGCACCGCGTTGAGGCGAATTTGCCAGCCGAAAAGCGGAACATGCTCAAGATGGTCCACGACAAGGAAGCCGTACTTTCCAGCAAGACGATCCTTTTAGTGGACGATGATATGCGAAACGTGTTCGCCTTGTCCAGTGTACTTGAAGAAAAATCCATGGATGTGGTCATCGCACGCAACGGTTTCGAAGCCATAGAAAAGCTCAAGGCCAATGACCAGATTGATCTGATACTCATGGATATCATGATGCCGCAGATGGACGGTTACGAAGCCATGACCGAGATTCGCAAGGACCGCAAATACGCCAAATTGCCCATCATCGCGCTCACAGCCAAGGCCATGAAAGGTGACCGCGGTAAATGCATTGAGGGAGGGGCCAACGATTACCTCGCCAAACCGGTCAATACCGATAAACTCCTCTCCATGCTGAGAGTGTGGCTGTACTAAATGAATCAAGAGCCTGAACAGATAGAGAACGAACGGCTTGAAATTAAGCTGTTGCTCGAAGCCATATATTTGAAATACGGGTATGACTTTCGGAACTATGCCTGTGCCCATACCAAACGTCGTTTGGAGCACCGATTGAATGTGGATAGCATGGAGAACTACTCGGCCATGCAGCACAGACTCATCCATGATGAGGCGTTTTTCAACACTCTGTTGCTCGATCTGTCCATCAACGTCACGGAGATGTTCCGCGACCCATGGGTCTACAGCAAAGTGCGCGAACTCGTGGTGCCGCACCTGAAAACCTACCCGTTTATCAAGATCTGGCATGCTGGCTGTTCTGCCGGGCAGGAAGTCTATTCCATGGGTATTCTTCTGGAAGAGGAAGGCATTAAAGAGCGCTCCCAGATATACGCCACGGATTTTAACGAGCTTATTCTGCAAAAGGCGAAGCAGGGCATCTACCCCATGGATGTCATCCGTGAATACACGGCCAACTATCAGAAATCGGGTGGCAAACAATCTTTTTCTGATTACTATACGGCCGACTATGACAACGTGGTTATCAAACAATCGCTCAAGGACAAGGTGCTTTTTTCTTCGCACAATCTGGTCACCGACGGTGTGTTTGGCGAGATGAATCTCATATTTTGTCGTAATGTGCTCATCTACTTTGACCGGGAATTACAAAATCGGGTATTCAACTTATTCTATGAATCATTGTGTCCTGGCGGATTTCTTTGCCTCGGTTCAAAGGAGAGCCTGCGGTTTTCCTCAGTAGCGGATAAGTTCGAAGTGGTTTCAGGACGGGAAAAGATTTACAGGAAGAAACGGTAGGGGGGGCATGTTTGAAGTGAAACAATATGACGCCGTAGTCATTGGGGTTTCCGCAGGAGGGCTTGCCGCATTGGGCGAGATTCTCCCTCAGCTCGACAAGCGTATTCCAGTGCCCATCTTCATCGTCCAGCATGTCAGCCCCGATTCGGATAATTTTATGCCCACACATTTTGACAGTCACTGCCATGTGTCGGTCAAAGAGGGCGAGGACAAGGAACCGCCGGAAAAGGGCACGGTGTATTTCGCCCCGCCCAATTATCATCTTCTGGTGGAGCTGGAAAAGACGCTGGCCCTGTCCGTGGAAGAGCGGGTCAATTATTCTCGTCCGTCCGTCGATGTTCTCTTCGATACCGCAGCCGAGGCGTATGGCGATAAGCTCATCGGCATCATTCTCACCGGAGCCAATTCTGACGGCGCTCTGGGATTAAGAAAAATAAAACAATTTGGTGGGCTGACCATTGTTCAGAGCCCGGAGACCGCCGAAGCCGATTCTATGCCGCGTGCCGCTATCGAGGCCACGGATGTGGATCACCTATTACCGCTCAGCGAGATCGGTGTTTTTTTAAATTCTCTGCTTATGGATAAGGGCGCATGAACACAGCAAAAATATTGATTGTCGATGATCGGCCGGAGAATCTCCTGACCCTGGAGAGTCTGCTCGACAGCCCCGACCTTGTGCTCATCCGGGCCAACTCAGGTGAGGAAGCTCTGGCCCACACCTTGGACCACGACTTCGCTCTGGTGCTCATGGACGTGCAGATGCCCGGAATGAGCGGCTACGAGACCGCTGAACTCATGCGTGGCAACAAGAATACACGGAATATTCCGATTATATTCGTGACTGCCGAACTGAGCAATATGAATCAGATTTTCAGAGGATACGAGTCCGGCGCTGTGGACTACCTGTTCAAACCCCTTGATGCCCAGGTCTTCAAGAGCAAGGTCGGCATCTTCCTCGATCT
>JAFLJT010000106.1 GCA_022712855.1 Pseudodesulfovibrio sp.
TTTTTATTGATAAAGGGGCAGGGTTCCTTGCGAAACCATTTGCGTTTAGGACACCAGTACGAGTCGTGGAACGGCTCATTACACCCCTGTGGGGTCAGCATCCTGCGCTTTTGATCGCCCAGGTGAATGACATTATCCTCGGTTCTGACACGCCAGACCGCCATGGTTCACCTCCTGCTAAACTCTTCATCAACTCACAATAAAAAATCTCCTTACGTCGATATTCCGACACATGCCCGGTTTTATGTAGAAAGGTACAAGATACATGCCATGAGCCACTGCTCATACTTGCGGAGTTTTACGCAAATAGACTGGACAATAAGTCCGTTTGATTTTACCTCAATGTCTGCCTTGAAGAACGCAACGTATTGAGGAGTCGGAGTTGAGTATAATATCCGCCAGCCTTGGGCTGACACGCTATAGGATCATTGAAGACGTCCCCAAAGAGACGCTTCTGGAAGTCCCTGAAAAACTGAAGAAATTCTGTTTCATCGATATTGATGGCAATGCCGACGAACGCTCGTTCGGCTGGACCAACATGGACGACATGCTGGACATGAACTGGACGCAATCTCCGCCCGAAAAAGCGGAATACTACGCCTTCAGCCTGCGCCTTGATACCCGTCGCATCTCACCAGCAGTGCTCAAGAAGCACTCCACCATTGCGTTCAACAAAGAGCTTGAACACAATAAGGAACAGGGAAAAAATTTCATTTCCCGCGACCGCAAGCGTGAACTCAAGGAGCAGGTAATGCTGCGCCTTCGCGCCCGCACCTTCCCCATTCCGGCCGTGTTCGACATTGTCTGGAATCCGACGGCCAACCGCATTTACCTGGCAACCACCAACGCCAAGGTCTGCGCCTTGTTTGAAGATCATTTCGCTCTGACATTTGATCTGAATCTGGAGCCGCTGACCCCGTTCTTCATGTCCATGGACGTCCTCGGCGAAGAGGCTGCTCCCCGGCTCGAAAATCTTGAACCTACCGTTTTCGTGTAAGGAGTTTTCATGGATCTTTCATTAGTAGAACGCGAAAACACCCTGCTCGGACAGGATTTTCTTACCTGGCTCTGGTACAAGACCGACAGCGAAAACATCCTCTTTGCTCTTGAAGACAAGCGCACCTTTACTCTGCAAATGGAACAGAAACTCTCTGTCCAGGGCGGCGAAGGTGAGACCAAGTCAACGGCCACGGTTTCCAGCCCCAGCGGCGAGTTGACCGAGGCAAAGGCTGGCCTGCTTCACGGCAAAAAAGTCAACAAGGCTCAGCTTCTCTTCTCCATGGATGCGGACGACTGGCTTGTTCAGGTCAACGCATCAGACTTTGGTCTGTCTGGCCTCAAGACGCCCAAAATCGCCACCAAGGACGATGAAGGCGACGATCCCGATGCAAAATTTCTGGAAAAGATGTTCCTCGTTGAACGCTGCCTTGAAATGTTCGATATCGTTTTCACCCAGTTCCTCAGGCTCCGCATGAGTAAGGGGTGGGCCGAAGAATCTGCCGCAGTCAAACTCTGGATTAACAACTAGGAAGAAAAGCATGACAACGGTGCGCATAGCCTGTTTCGGCGACAGTCTGACCGAGGGCTACGGCCTGAACGATGACGAAGCGCTCCCCGTTGTGCTGGAACAGATGTTCCGTGACGAAGGTATGGATGTAACCTGCCTCAACTTCGGCATGTCCGGTGATACAACAGGCGACGGACTGGCCCGTATTCAAAGCGTGCTGAACGCTGATCCTGATGCGGTCATCCTCGAATTCGGAGCGAACGACTGCTTTGTCGGCGAGCCTGTGGAGGTCGTCAAGGCAAACTTCGCAACCATCATCGAAGCATTGCACGACAACAACATTCCCATCCTGCTCGTGGGCATCACAGCTCTCACCGAAATGGGCGATGAATACAAAGCCCAGTTCGACCCGATCTTCCAAGAATTAGCCGCGAAATACGACCTCACCTTATTCCCTGATATCCTGTCCTGCTATTTTGGTAATTCCATGATGACGCTCATGGACGGCATGCACCCCAACGATCAAGGCGTGGAAGCCATTGCACGTGACCTGTTCCCACAGGCGAAAGTGCTGGCAGAAAGCGTCGAAGACTAGTCTCGTTCCTCATTCTCCAGAAAATGCTTTTTCACCCGGTGGACCACCACGCCAAGGATGGCCGCTGCCACGCCGAGCACAATAACAAGCTCCACAGATCCATGCCCCTTAGTGATGCCCGAATGCAGCAAATGACCGCCTGAAGCCAGAAATACGGTCTCGGGCAACATGCAAAGCCACGTCAAAAGCGCAAAGTGCAACGAGCGCACTTCCGTCACGCCGAGCAGATAACTCGCCAGCGGGAACGGGATAACAGGTATCAATCGGGAGAGCGAAATAACGTGCAAAGGGTGCGAGCGACTGAGTCGTAACATCTTCCCGAATATGGCATTGCTCTGAAATTTTACCCGGAGCCATGTCCGCACGCCATACCGGGCCAGAAAAAACGATCCTGTTGCCCCGATAGTCATTCCCACACTCGCCCAGGCTGTGCCAAACTTCCAACCGAACAGCGCACCCGCCATCACGGTAAACACACTCTGCGGCACCATAAACATGGTGGCCACGGCATTGATTGCTATAAAAAGGATAATACCAACTCGCCCCTGCTCCACAACAAATGCGGACAACCGGGACAAATACTGCTCGCCACTGTGTTCGAATCCATACATACAGAAGCCAAGCACGCACAAGGCAAGAACACTTTTCAGGATCACTTTCCACGGCACTGTATGGCGTGTCATTGGGTTATTCATGAGTCTCTTTCTAAACCTTTCAAGCCTTGTTTTACGAGCCGTAATACCATAGCGTGCTCATCGGAATTACACCTATTTCTACATACATATTCGTGCCAGGGAAAGCCCATATGCTTGAAGAAGGATAACACAAGAGGGTCACTATGCGCTATAAATTGCTAATAATGGATACGGATTCCAGTGTGGACAAATATACCACACAGCCGGATGCCAACTTAAGCTTCAACGAGATGACCGACTATCTCAGAAAGCATCCCTATGATGATTATATGCACGGATTTGTGCTGGAAAGATTCAAGGACTTTCGTACCCGCAAATTACAGAAGCTCATACAAGAAGTCATGAAGGACAACGGGCAATCCGACCCGGTTATGACTGCCATCATGTATGAAGCCTGCATCTGTCATGAAAGACAAAGCCCGCTGCTTCCGTTGTTCGACGGCCTCGATCCCATGACGCTGATCGACCACACTCCGGCTATCCATATTCGCTCACGGCAGATGGCAGATCACGAAAAGCACACCAAGTGGATCACACTTTTTGGCAACACTGTTTTTGCAATGAAACCGCTGCCACATCCCAATGAGGTCACGCTGGAGCCGATTTTCTCTGATGAAGAACTGAATATCCCAGCACCGACCACCGCGGCCGATGCCCGCAAAGCACTCAACAGCGACCTGCCGCCCGAGAATCTGTGCAAGCCACTTGCCGAAACAATTGAATACGCCCTGAAAGTGCTGGAAAAAGCGGACGTTTTCCTCGGCCCCGCAAAGGAGCACAAGGCATCGCTAGCACCCTTTTCCCGTCAGAGACTTTGGACGGTCAAAACTCGGAGCGTCTGCGGCAGTCTGTCCAACTCACTGGAAGGCATCCAGACATGCTATGGTCAAGGCCTGACCTCGGAACGCGCCGAGGCATCCTACACCATGGGACTCGCAGAGCGCTTTTCCTCATACGCTTCCATCGGAAAAACTGGCGTACTCGGATACGACAAAGACTACCCGCTCACATACGCGGCGTACGACGATCTTGACGTAGACGCCGTCAATCCCAATGAAATGAAGCTGGAAGTGCCCTACGCAGGCCAGAAACTCCATTGGATCGAAGGCCAAACGCCGGATGGTAAGGGCGGCACCAAGCCGATATTGGTTCCGGCCCAGTTCATTTTCCCCTTTTGCAATCTGGACGAGCAAAGCCTGTTCTCTGCACTCGGTTCAACAGGCCTGGCATCCGGCAACACACTCGCCGAAGCAAAGGTAGCCTCTCTGACCGAGGTCATTGAACGTGATAGCGATGCCACCGTCCTGTTCGATCCGAAGCGCTGCTTCCGCATTACGTCTGACGATCCTGAAATTGCCCCCCTGCTCGCTGCGTACAAAGAAGCCGGCATCGATGTCTGGTTCCTCGACGTGACGCCGGAATTCGGCGTGCCCTGCTACAAATCAATCGTTCTGAACGAACACGGCGACGTCAACAAAGGGTCCGGCTGCGGCTTGAATGGTAAATCCGCACTCATCTCGGCCATGACTGAAACCGCGTACCCTTATCCCGGTCCCAAAAGTGGCCCTGCGCCCGAAGGATTACAGGTCCGCAAACTGGAAGATCTGCCGGATTATTCCACAGGCAGCGCCGAGGGCGACCTCATGGTTTTGGAAAAAACACTGATGGATAACGGGTTCCAACCATCATATGTTGATCTCACCAGAAAGGACCTCAACATCCCGGTAACGCGAGCAATAGTTCCCGGCCTGGAACTCTTTTCAGATTTTGACCGCTTCTCACGAGTCAGTCCGCGACTATTCAACAATTATTTGAAAATGTTTACATAAAACGAAAAGGCGCTTCCTAGGAGCGCCTTTTTTGTAGGCAAAACAACAAATTGCATTTCGTCATCACATTTGCGGAAAGTTGATATCTCGCTTTCAGCTCATTGCGTACATTGAATTTACAGTGAGGGGTTGGCGTCCGGTCTTCTGTTAGGTCGGCACCAACATCTCCATGTAATGAGATGTTCAATGAGCGCCGAGTCTTCTGAGGACCACCATTCTCGAACAGAAGATTGCATCCCCTGTGCTCATTAAACATAGAGGGCATATCCACCTCCCCGGATATGCCCTTTTCCTATTGCATTCCGAGCGAAAAGACATTGACGCAACACCACGTTACAATATAATGAAACATCCCTTGCCTGGGTGGTGGAACTGGTAGACACCAAGGGACTGAAAAGACCTGGTTTAAACCAAAAGACATCACCAAAACGGTGGATGAAATAGTACAGTGCCGGGATGGTGGAACTGGTAGACACACAAGACTTAAAATCTTGCGATCCTTGTGATTATGCGGGTTCAAGTCCCGCTCCCGGTACCAGAAAAAGTGCCCCCTTGCTCCTCAAAAACATGAGGTGCGAGGGGGTTTCTTTTTGGGTACGAGGTGCGGAAAACATGCGAATATGTGCGGTATAAAGATTTTTCACAGTAATGACGGACAGACTTTGACCGTACAAAACATCCTACTTCGAATCGAGATGACAGCAGGCATAACGGTTTGGTGCGATCTCACGGCGCTGAGGTTCTTCCTTTTTGCAGATATCCATAACGTGCGCACAACGTGGGTGAAAATGGCATCCACTCGGCGGATCGAGAGGAGACGGTATTTCACCCATAAGGGCTGAAAACTCCACGTCCCGCTTGTCCAATCTCGGCACTTCGTTAAGCAATGCCTGAGTATACGGGTGAAATGGTGCATCAAAGAGGTCCTCCACTGGTGCGGATTCCACAATACGGCCCAAATACATGACTGCTATCCGATCGGATATATGCTCCACCACGCCGAGATCGTGAGAGATAAACAGACAGGTCAGGTTATGCTTCGTGCGCAAGTCCATGAACAGATTGAGAATCTGCGCCTGAATGGACACGTCGAGAGCCGCTACCGATTCATCGCACACCAGACATTCCGGTTTCACTGCCATGGCACGCGCAATGCCGATACGCTGGCGCTGACCACCGGAGAACTGATGCGGGTAGCGATTCTGAAAGGATGGATCAAGACCGCACATCTCCATGACTTCGGTCAGGTACGAATCGGATTCTTTCTTCGTGGTCAACCCATGATAAAGCGGTGCCTCGCCAATAATATCCTTAACGCGCTTACGCGGGTTTAGAGAGGCGTAAGGGTCTTGGAAAATCATCTGCACGTTGATGGCGTAGTCGAGCTTTTCCTTGGCATTCATCTCGGCCACGTTCTGGCCCTTGTAAAAGATATTCCCTTCCGATTGCGGAAGAATGCCGCAGATCATACGCCCCAGTGTGGATTTACCACAACCGGATTCGCCCACGAGGCCGACGACTTCGCCGGGCATGACATGCAAGTCAACGCTATCCACGGCCTGAACACGCTCTTCGTTAATGTTCGCGCCCAAGGCGCGAGCCGCCTTGGAAGCAAAGTCCAGCTTCTTTTCAAAAATCCGGCTGATGTTCTCACAGCGGATGAACGGCGTTTGTGTATCACTCATATATATCCGTCGCTTATTTAAGACTGTTTGCCGGGATGAAAACAGCAGACCTTGCGGCCATCATCCATAATAGTCACCGGTGGAACTTCAAGACACTCATCCGAACTACGCGGACAACGCATCCTGAATGAGCAACCTTCCGGCAGGTCAATCATGGACGGCGTCATGCCAGGAATCTGATAGAGCAGTTCGCCGCGCTTGTTGCGACTGGGAACCGAACCGATGAGTCCTTCGGTATACGGATGCAGCGGCGCGTCGAGCACGTCCCGCACAGGCCCTTCCTCAATGATGGAGCCCGCATACATAACCGCCACGCGATGAGCTAAACCAGCGATGACAGTCAGGTCATGGGTAATCCACATAAGCGCCATGTTAGTTTTTTTGCAAAGCTTCTGCATCTCCGAAAGAATCTGCGCCTGAATGGTGACATCAAGGGCCGTGGTCGGTTCGTCGGCGATGATCAAATCCGGGCTATTGAGCAATCCGGTGGCAATGGCGACACGCTGGCGCATACCGCCTGAGAATTGATGTGGATATGCCTTGATACGCTCTTCCGGTGAAGGAATGCCAACCATGGCGAGCGTTTCGACACAGCGCCGACGCGCCTCACTTTTGCTCACCTTTTCGTGCGCCCGAATCGCTTCGATCATCTGGGTGTCGATGCGCAGGACCGGGTTGAGGGTCATCATGGGGTCCTGAAAGATCATGGCAACTTCATTACCGCGGAAAGAGCGCCACTCGGCCTCGGATTGGCCGACCAACTCCCTCCCCTTGAATTTGATGGAGCCGCCCGCCACTCTGCCGGGCGGGTCCACAAGCCCCATGATGGAAAAACCAGTGACGGATTTGCCCGAGCCGGACTCACCCACAATACCGACGACCTCGCCTTTATTAATAGTGAGAGATATGCCGTTGACCGCCTTGACCACACCCGCGCGGGTATAGAAGTTGGTCTGGAGATTCTGTATCTCAAGAAGTGGTGTAGTCATCGCTTCAACCTCGGATTCAGTACGTCGCGTAACCGGTCACCGACCAAGTTGATGCAGACAATCAAAATGAGCAGGGCCACACCAGGGTAAACACTGATCCAATAATAACCAGATTGCAAATATTTAAAGCCGTTAGCTATAAGCAAACCTAATGAAGGTTTGGTGATAGGCATACCCAGACCAAGGAAGGAAAGTGTTGCTTCCAGAGCGATGGCACCCGCCACCTTGACGGTGGAGATAACAATCAGTTCCGGCATACAGTTGGGCAGAACATGCCAGAACATGATGCGATGCTGCGGCAGGGCCAAACACCTGGCCGCCTCAACGTATTCCTTGTTTCGCTCCACCAGCACGTTACTACGAATGGCGCGCGCGTAATACGCCCACTGGACGATAACCAAGGCAAGGACGATCTTATCAATGCCCTTCCCGAGAATCGCCAGCAGTATGAGGGCCACAAGAATGGCCGGAAAACTCAACTGCAAATCGACCGTTCGCATGATGAAGGCCTCGGTCTTGCCCCCTTTATACGCGGCCCAGAGGCCGATGATCGAACCGATGATGAGCGCGATGACAGTTGAGACAACGCCGACGCCAAGACTGATGCGCAACCCATACAGAATGGAGCTGAACATGTCGCGCCCCTGACTGTCGGTGCCGAGCAGGAATGTCATGGAACCATCCATGGTCTGCTCGCCCGGAGCGAGCTTGGAATCCATGATGTCGATGGCCATCAGATCATAAGGATTCTGCGGCGAGATATACGGAGCCAACAGGGCCACAGCAACGATGATGGCAAGCGCCACCAGACCGATGCCAGCCATACGGCTTTCGAAGTATTCTTTGATGGCCTGCCAGAACAGGGATTCTTTTTGAACTGCCATGATCCCTCCTAGCGCTCGTCGCCCAGGCGAACCCGGGGATCAAGGATCGAGTACATGATGTCCACGATCAGGTTAATGAAGATGAACATGGTCACGGTAATCAGCAGGTAGGCAACGATAATCGGCCTGTCGAGCACGCCGATGGAATCAATAACCAACTTGCCCATGCCCGGCCACGCAAAGATGGTCTCGGTAACAACGGCAAAAGCGATAAGATTACCCAACTCCATACCAAGCACCGTGATGACCGGGATCATGATGTTCTTCATGACATGCACCCCGATGATGCGGGTATTGGACAGCCCCTTGGCGCGGGCGAACTTCACATAGTCCATCTGGAGATTTTCCTGCACCCCGGCACGGGTCAACCGAATAGCCAGCGACGTCTTGAACAGAGCAAGGTTCGTGGCTGGAAGGATCAGGTAGGTCAGCCCTTCCCATGACAGGAAGCTGAGATGCATGCCGAGGAATTCCGTGGTTGGACCACGCCCACCCGATGGCAGCCAGCCGAGTTGCACAGAAAAAACGATGATCATCATGAGGCCCACCCAGAATGTGGGCAGTGAGAAACCGAGAATGGAAAAGCGCATAATGTTGCGGCCGATCCAGTTGTCGTGCTGGATGCCTGCGACCATGCCAAGCGGAATGCCGATAAACACGGCCATGAACATGGCGGTGAAGGCGAGTTCCAGCGTGGCCGGGAGACGATCAAGGATGATTTTGAGGGCGGGTTCGTTGTACACGAACGAGTTGCCGAAATTGCCTTGCAGGGCTCCCTTGAGGAAGATTAAATATTGTTCCCATAGCGGTAGATCGAGGCCCAGTTCCCTGACGGCACGAGCATACTCTGCCGGAGAAGCGTCGGGCGCGATCAGGATATCGATGGGATTGCCGATGTAGAACACACCGACAAAAACCAGCAACGACATAACCAGAAGCACAACCGCGCTTTGCGAAATTCTGCGAATCAAAAATGCGAGCATTACTACCCTTGTCTTAAGAGGAAAATGAGGGAGCGCAACGAATGCGCTCCCTCATTATTGAGTGTTTATACCGAGCTACTGAGCCTTGATTTCGTGAGGCAAAGTGTAACCGTCAGTACGACCGTTGTAGGACAAGCCCTTCTTGGTGCCCCAGACGTTCACTTGGTAATGAATGGGGACAATGCCGACTTCACCCATGCCGATTTCAACGGCTTCGATGAGCAGCTGATTGTGCTTGGCCGGGTCAACGGTGACCAATGCTTCTTCCATTTTCTGGTCAACTATGGCGTTGGAGTAACGACCACGGTTAGAAGCGCCGAAGCCCTTCTCCTTGTCGTAGGTGTGCAACAGGGAGCCGATGCAGTTGGAGTGCTCACCGGTGTCAGTTGCCCAACCAACGAGCATCAGGCTGAATTCCAGAGCAGAAGCCTTACCAAAGTAGACGGCCTTGGGCATGGTGTTGACTTCAGTCTTGATACCGACCTTGGTCAGCATCTGGGCGATGGCCTGGGCGATGTCGCCGTCATTGACGTAACGGTCATTGGGACCGTGGATGGTGATCTTGAAACCTTCGGGGTAACCAGCTTCAGCCAGAAGAGCCTTGGCTCCCTTGGGATCGTATGCTTCGGGCTTCAGGTTCGGGGAGGTGCCTTCATAACCATCGGGCAACATCTGTGCTGCGGGGATGGCGAGACCTTCCATGATACGAGCGGCGATAGCAGGACGGTTGATCGCCTTGGAGATAGCTTTGCGAACGCGAACGTCCTTCATGGGGTTCTTGATCTTGTTGCCTGCATTGTCGGTGATCATGGGAGTTTCATCACGATCGGAGTCAAGGTGCAGGTAAATGAGACGGGTGGAAGAAGACTTGGACAGGTTCAACCCCTTGGTCTCTCCCAGGTGCTTCACATCTGCCGGGGGAACAAAGTTGATCAGGTCGACGTCGCCGGATTTGAGGGCGGCTACGCGAGTACCATCATTGGAGATGGGACGAACGATGATCTTTTCCCAAGCCAGCTTCTCGCCCCAGTAGTTGTCGTTGCGCTCATAGACGATCTTGTCGCCACGAGCCCATTCGACCAGCTTGTAGGGACCGGTGCCGATGGCGGCTTTGCCGGAGTTGAAATCTGCAGTGGTCATGCCTTCGGCAGCCTTCTTGGAGACGATGTTGAAAGCAGCAAAGTTACGCGGCATCAACGGGGAAGGCAGCTCAGTATGAATACGGATGGTGTGGGGATCAACTATTTCCACTTCCTTGATGGATGCTACGGCAAAAGTAAAGGAAGACGGGCTGTTCGGCACATTGGGGATACGCTCAAGGGTGAACTTCACATCTTCAGCGGTGAACGGAGAACCATCATGGAAAGTCACACCTTTGCGGAGATTGAATTCCCAGGTAGTATCATTAACAGGCTTCCATGATTCGGCCAGTCCGGGCTGCAATTTCTGACGGGCATCCTGACGGACGAGCTTGTCAAAAATGTACAGAGCCATCTGGTTGTTACTGGTGACATTGTGGAAATGCGGGTCCAGAGAGGTAGGCTCACCTTTCAGGCCGAGGGTCAAATCCTGGGCCATCGCAAAGGATGCGCCGAACATCAGACTCGCCATAACGACGAAACTGATCAAAAAATTCTTTCTCATTAATATCTCCTTGTTGTTTTCCAAAAAATGACTCAAAAAAATGTCATACATTCAATTTTGACGCAAGATTTATACAATTCAAGCTCCTGAATGTGATTTCTTTGAATTAAATTTTGCCAATTCGCTGTTTTTTGATACTTTCGACACATGCCGAAAACCCAAATAAAAGGTGGAACATGATTGATACCATAAAAGCATACCTTGTTGAACAGGAATCGGCGATGTTCGACCTCCTTGAGCGGCTGGTCAATATCAACAGCTACTCGGCAAATCCAGACGGTGTGAACCGTGTCGTTGATGTTCTGGAAGAGGTCACGACCGAGATGGGATACACCACTCG
>JAFLJT010000301.1 GCA_022712855.1 Pseudodesulfovibrio sp.
AATACAAATTGCCCGAGGTCCGTTGTGGAGGTAACCCATGGAAAAAACTACTGAATCTGTCGAAGTCCAAGAACAAGAAATGGACATGGAAATGAATTTTGCTGATGCTCTTGATGAGTATCTGAATTCAGATTTCGGCGACCTGGATGAAGGCACCATCGTTCTCGGTGAAGTCGTCAAAGTTGACAAGGACTACGTCCTCGTTGATGTAAATTTCAAGTCTGAAGGCCAAATTCCTGTTTCTGAATTCACCGAAGTCGACGGTACTGTCACCGTCCAGATCGGCGAAAAAGTCGACGTTTTCGTCGCTCGCAAGAATGAAGCCGAAGGCACCATCTACTTGTCCCGTGATAAGGCCAAGCGGATGCAGCTTTTCGACAAGCTGGAAGAAGTGCAGGAAAAAGATGCCGAAGTTGTCGGCCGCATCATCCGCCGCATCAAGGGTGGTTACACCGTTGATCTCGGTGGCGTTGAAGCCTTCCTGCCCGGTTCTCACGTTGATCTGCGCCCTGTCCCCGACATGGACGCCCTGGTCAACCAGGAATTCGATTTCAAGATCCTGAAAATCAATCGTCGTCGTAGCAACGTCATCGTTTCCCGCCGTGTTCTTCTCGAAGAAATGCGCAGCGAACAGCGTGACCAGCTCCTCGGCACCTTGGAAGACGGCCAGACCGTCACCGGTAAAGTCAAGAACGTCACCGAATATGGTGTGTTCATCGACCTCGGTGGCCTGGACGGACTTCTGCATATTACTGATATGTCTTGGAAGCGCATCAAGCACCCCAAAGAAATGGTCAACCTGGGCGACGACCTGGAATTGAAGATCCTTTCTTTCGACCGCGAAGCGCAGAAAGTTTCCTTGGGCCTCAAGCAGCTCGTTCCCGATCCTTGGGAAAACATTGCTGAGAAGTACCCCGAAGATTCCCGTTTCAACGGTACCATCACCAACCTCGCCGACTACGGTGCGTTTGTTGAGCTGGAGAACGGCGTTGAAGGTCTGGTTCACATCTCTGAGATGTCCTGGACTCGCAAGCTCCGTCACCCCTCCCAGATGGTTAAAGTTGGCGACGAAGTCGAAGTCATCGTACTCGGCGTAGATCAGGAAAAGAAGCGTATCTCTCTCGGCATGAAGCAGATCTCCCCGAACCCGTGGGATGTGGTTGCTGAGAAATACCCCGAGGGCACTGTTCTCGAGGGCGCTATCAAAAACATCACCGAATTCGGCGTCTTCATCGGTATCGAAGAAGGCATCGACGGACTCATTCACGTTTCCGACATCTCCTGGACCAAGAAAATCCGTCACCCTTCGGAAGTCTACAAGTCCGGCGATCCAGTACAGGCCAAGGTTCTGACTGTCGACAAGGAGAACGAGAAGTTCACCTTGGGCGTCAAGCAGCTCACCGAAGACCCCTGGACCACCGTTCCTTCCAAGTACCCCGTGGGTCAGAAGATCAACGGTACCGTCACCAACATCACCGACTTCGGTCTGTTTGTTGAGGTCGAGGAAGGCATCGAAGGTCTCGTTCACGTTTCTGAGATCAGCCGCAAAAAGATCAAGTCCCCCTCCGAACTGTTCAAGGAAGGCGACTCCATCGAAGCGAAAGTCATCCACGTATCCGCAGACGAGCGTCGCCTCGGCCTGTCCATCAAGCAGACGACTGAAGAAGCTGCTGGTGGCCCACGTAAGGGCAAGAGCTTCGGCGGCGGTTCCGGTGGCGGCGACATCGCTGGCTCCACCCTCGGCGACCTGCTCCGCGAGAAGCTGCAAGAAGCTGCTGGCGAAATCCCCACCGATGACGCTCCTGTAGTTGAAGCTGCTCCTGAAGTAGTAGTCGAAGAAGCTCCGGTTGAGGAAGTTGCTGTTGAGGCTGCTCCCGAAGTCGAAGCTGCTCCCGAAGTTGAAGAAGCTCCTGCTGCTGAAGAAGCTCCCGCTGAGGAAGCTCCTGCAGAAGAAGAAGCCAAGTAGAGAACGACGATGCGTATGGAAGAAACCAACACTCGTTTCTCCCAACGCCACCCCCTTCTGTTTGGGGTGATGATGATAATACTGGCCGTAGCCCTCATTATGGGGGCTGCGGCCTTTATCCGCGCTATAGGCTGGACCAACGGTGGTTTCTCCCTGGGCAAGGATAAGATCGGCGTTGTCCACATCGAAGGCATGATCCTCGATTCCACAAAAATCGTGAACTGGATTCGTACCCTCAAGGAAGACGATGACGTCAAAGGCGTGCTCCTGCGCGTCAATTCCCCCGGCGGCTCCATCGCCCCGTCCCAAGAAATTTTTCAGGCCGTCACCGAGCTCTCCGATGCAAAGCCCGTCGTCGCATCCTACGGCACGGTCGCTGCCAGCGGTGGTTACTACGCCTCGGCCCCGGCACAGATCATCATGGCGAATCCCGGTTCCATCACCGCCTCAATAGGCGTCATGGCCGAGTTCGTCACTGTCACCGACGCCCTCCAGAAGCTCGGCATCAAGCCCGAAGTTCTCACCACCGGCAAATACAAAGCCGCTGGAACGCCCATGCGCGAACTCACTTACGACCAGCGCGAACAGCTCCTCGGTATGATGCAAGATCTCCACGCCCAGTTCGTGGACGACGTCGCCAGAGCACGAGGCATGAAGCGCGAGCGCGTCGCCGCCATAGCCGACGGCCGAGCCGTCACAGGTCGCCAAGCCCTCGCCCTCGGACTCGTCGACATGCTCGGCAGCCAACAGCAGGCTTTCGAAAAGCTCAAAGAAATCTGCCTCATCGAAGGCAAAGCCGTTCTCCTCGAAGGCCCCATCGAAGAAAAAACCATGCTCGAAGAATTCGTCGGTTCCTTCAACATAGATCTCACATCCACCACTGGCGTCTGGACCTTCTCTTTCAAATAGACATTTTTTGGAATGCCTCCGGCGGGCCTACCGGCAGTCCCCTTCCGGGGGACCAGGACTCCGTCCGTGGACCTGCCAAAGGGCGAGCCCCTTTGGAATCCCATCTCGCCTGTCGGCGAAGGGTGCCCGTTAAAGCGAAAAGGTTGATGTAAAGAACATCAACCTTTTCGCTTTAACGGGCGGGTAGTTTTAAAGAAAAGAAATCCAATGCATCGCTCCAACAACGCTTCCAACCAAAGAACGACCTACACCAGCCCTTTTTAGTAAGGCTTAGAAGCTGACAAAGGGGTGGAGGCGGCTCCATCTCTGGGATACGCACAATTGTGGACGGCCCTCGATTTTTATGATTTGCAGGACGTCCCACACTCCGACGATGGAGCCTCCGCTGCTTTGATCAGATTCTTGATCTGCTAAAACCGGGCGGCCAAATTAGTTCTTAAAAGCCGACATTTTTTCGTCTATTTTTTGTGGCGGCTCAGCCAAAAAATGGACCGCCGTCCGCGCAGGACATGGAAGCTTTTGGAGGCTCAGCCTCCCAACTGGCGTTGCTCCGTCCGGAGCTTTCACCCACTTCCCCATCTCGCCAAAGGCGACTCCCTTCTTCATCCTCATCCTCCTCAACACACGCACATACATTTCCCTGTTGTCCTTTCCCCCCCAAGCAGGTAATTTACCCCAGTTGACCAATACAAAATCCATCACCAACCCGCTCACTCGGAGTTTATATGTCAAAAACATCCATAACCGCCCTCATCCTCGCCGCAGGAAAAGGCACCCGCATGCACTCCCCAAAACCAAAAGTGCTGCAAACCCTGCTCAACGAACCAATGCT
>JAFLJT010000044.1 GCA_022712855.1 Pseudodesulfovibrio sp.
TTCTGTCAAGGAAATCTACAAGCCTATCGTCCGGGAAAGAGGGTTCTTCATTTCCGGAAAGTTCGATCAGTATCAGCATGACGTCCCCTATGCGCCCATTATTGAGGCCTTCACCAAGCTCATTCAATACCTGCTCACGGAAAGTGATGAGCAATTGGCGATGTGGCGAATCAAGCTGTTGAACGCCCTGGGCGATGAAGGACAGATTCTTGTGGACATCATTCCCGATTTGGAACTGATAATCGGGCCGCAACCGTCGGTTCTGAAGCTCCATGGCGTGGAGATGCAAAAGCGTTTCCGTAAGGTGTTCTTGCAATTTTTGAACGCGTTCTGCACGAAAGAGCACCCGTTGACACTTTTCCTAGACGATCTGCAGTGGGTCGATCCGGCCTCTTTGGGATTGTTGGAAACGGTTATGAGTCATGCCGCAGACGTCGGATATCTGTTGTTGCTTGGTGCATACAGGGACAATGAGGTTTCCCCTTCCCACCCCCTGAGGTTGACTCTTGATGAGATTCGTCAGCGCGGGGCAACGGACGCGGAGATCAAGACGATGACGCTGGGCCCTCTGTCACTCCAGGACACCGATTCACTGGTTGCCGATACCGTGGAGGGTGACGAGGAATATGCCGCGCCGCTTGCCGTGTTGGTGCAGCAGAAGACCGCGGGCAATCCTTTCTTCATTATCCAGTTGCTGACCACTCTGTACGAAACCGGGATGCTGGAATTTTCCCATGAGCAGAATCGATGGGTATGGGATGCAGCGGTCAATGATATCGAGATCAGTAACAACGTGGCGGACCTGCTGGCCAAAAAGATCAAAATGCTCCCGGAGGAGACTCTGGAATTGTTGGGATTGGCCAGTTGTATGGGGACCCAATTTGACTTGGTGACGCTGTCCACCATTAGCTCCTATTCCAAGTCCGAAATAGCCACCGGTTTGTGGAGCGCTGTGCTTGAGGAATTGATCGTTCCGCAGGATGTTGCGTGCAGTTACTATCGCTGGTCTTCCGACGATGCCGATGGAGTGATGCCGGAAGTTGGGCGGTATATCTTTTCCCACGACCGTGTGCAGGAGGCGGCATACTCGCTGCTCTCCAACGAGAAGCGGTCTCGCATACACCTGGAAACAGGTCGGCTTCTCCTTGCCAATGCCAAGGGGGGCCTTACAAACGATATCCTGTTCGAGATAGTCAATCACATGAATTACAGTGTCGAACTGGTAGAAGAGCGGGATGAACGTATCGAGCTTGCGTTGCTGAATCTCCGGGCAGGCAATAACGCCAAGAGGTCGACAGCCTACAATGCCGCACGTGAGTATTATTCGCAGGGTATCGAGTTGCTTGGTGAGGAAGGGTGGAAGACTCATCTTGATTCCCTGTTCCTGCTGTATCGCAATGGCATCGAATGTGAATTTCTCAACAGCAACCCGGAGAAGGCCGAAAGCATGTTTAATCATGCGGTGGAACGGGCTCCCGGCAGACGGTACAAGGGCGAATTGTACGAGTTGATGATACGAGTTTACCAAAACGATTACGCGTATGATAAGGGCATTGAGTTGGGCAAGCGGGCTCTGGAATTGTTCGACATCAGTATACCGGAAGATCCGGATGCCTACGGTGAGTCGTGCGCGGTTATCCAGGCAGAGATTGCACAGCATACGGGCACCGAAGAAGCCTTTCAGAAACTTGTAGACGGTCCGGCCATGACCGATAAGGACAGCCTCGTCTGTTGTGGTATCCTTCACGAGTTGTGGGTCTGCCTTTTCATGGCTGAGAATCCGCAGATGCTTTTCCCCGCCATCAAGCTGATTCAGCTCTCCATCACCGATGGCCAATCGTCGGTGACGGCTGTCGGGTATATCTTTTACGCCCTGATCCAGACCATGCAGAAAGACTATGACGCGGCCTACACCTTCGGTCGGCTGGCCATGGCATTGAAGGATAAGCACACTGGTCCTCTGATGGCCCCCAAAGTGCTCAATACCTACTGCAATTTCGTCAATCATTATAAGCACCATATCGATACTAATGTCGCGCTCTATGAGCAGTCGCACAAGTATTGCGTCCAGTCCGGTGAAATCTGGTGGGGAGCCTGGGCCGCATCATTCATTCGCAATGCCCAGTTCATCAAGGGTGATCCGTTGGAAGAAGTCCGTGCTGTCGGTGAGAAGTATGCCGACTATATCCGGGAAGCGGAGTTTGAGCCGCTGGTGCAAATCATGAATGCCCAGATGGCGAAAATAACCAACCTGATGGGTGAGACAGGCACGAGGACATCACTGGATACGCCTACCTATAGTGACAGGGAAACCGAAGAAACTCTGGCTGCCATGCCGTTTGGTATGGGGCTATTCTGGCACAATGTATCCAAGACATTCGTGTTTTTCCTCTACGGCGAAAAGGAGCTTGCGATGGAGGCAAGTCTTAACGCCGAGAAGTATCGCATTCATGACCCCGGCCTGATGCAGTTCCCGGATCACTTCTTTTTCAGTACCTTGGTTTTTGCGGACAATTGGGACGTTTTCACCATGGAAGAGCAGGCTGGATATGCTGAGCTCATTGATCGTAATATCGAACAAATGGACATCTGGCAGAGACATTGTCCAGAGAACTACCAGCATCGGTATTTGTTGATGCGAGCTGAAAAGGAACGGCTGGCCGGGGACGAACTTTCGGCCATGTCTCACTATGACCAGGCCATTGCTGCGGCGCGGGAAAACCGATTTTTCCACCATGAAGCCGTGGCCAATGAGCGTGCCGGATTGTTTCATCATGCCAAGGGGCGGGAACAGGTTGCCGAGAGGTATTTCCTTGAAGCCCGCTTTCTCTACCTGCAGTGGGGCGCGAATCGAAAAGTCGAGATATTCGATGAGCAGCATCCAGAGCTGGCCAAATCCATACGGGATTTCAGTACGACGATTTAGGGCACCAGCGCCCCCACCAGTCAGGGCAGGCCCTCGATTTCCTTTCTCTTTTGAAGGCATCCCATACCCTTGGCATGTTTTTTACACGCCAAACGAAAAAACGGTCACAGCGTTAACTGTAACCGTTTGAAAAACCTGGTGTCCCCAAGGGGATTTGAACCCCTGTTACCGGCGTGAGAGGCCATGTAACAAATGACGGAAGGGCGCTTACCTACGTCATTTCAATGGTTTAAGTTTGACACAATTGCCACGAATAATACGTTTGACACGGATGGAGCCACATGCGAGCCACGAAAGTTTTGTCAGAAGGGACTACTGGAAACGACACATAATGTTTAGAGAAGTGCCGCTCCTGATCGAACCACTGATCTACTTCGCTTCTATTGGTTTCACATCGGGAAATTCCCATTTGCCATCAAGGATACCCTTGCCGGGCATGTAAAAGCGAACCGTATAGTTCCAACCATCGGTAATCGGCAGATAATTTGTGCTTTTGGGGTTGCCACCAAAGTGGATGGAGATCGAACCGTCTTCGTTGGGAGTTCCAGTCAGGTTGTTAACACTGTAGGCATTCTGCTCGTTGGCTTCAAAGTAGCCGTCCTTGTTGTAAACGCTCACCGACCAAAATGCATCGACCGGGACATCTTTGACGGTGATTTGATATGCACCGATCGGAAGATTAGGCTCCACGTTGAGAGAGTATGCCTCTTTTTCTGGCAATCCTCCCCAGCCCCATGCCGTCCCGAGCAGGTGGCGAACCGGATCGACATTCTCTTTTCTTCCAAAGGTGGTACGGGCGTCCGCCATTCCGCGACCTAGGACGAGTAAAGCCTCGTATGTGACTTTATAGCTTTCCTTGGCGTAGTATGGGTGGGTGTATGGTTTCGCGGACATGGCTTCAATTTTCAGCTGGTCCTGCAGGGCATTCGCTTTCTTTATGTCCGAAGGATTGGAGGCATCAGTTAAAGTGCGCACGCTCAGGCTCACATAGGGTGTCCCGTACTCGCCTACTGTCAACTCGTGTTCGCCTGGTTCATGGATGACTCGGTTGATGTAATGATCCTCGTTGACCACCATGACTGACATGTATCGTTCTCCCGCGTCAGGCAGAGTGAGGGTGGCACCTCTACTTATATCTACGATAACTGCGCTATAAAGCGTGTCACGATTCATGCGGATGACATTCTGTTGATCGAGCGGTGTCGGTTCGCGCAGATGAACGAACTGGTTAACACCACCTGTCAATTGAAGCGTGCGGTCGAACTGCGCGGCCGTTTCGGCCCTGACAAAGTTGTCGACATTAACATTCACAGGCTTGGGCGTTTCGGCTGCAGATGCCGCCGAAACGATAGGAAATAGGATAAGAGAAAAGCCAAATAGAGTTTTCACAACGAGAGATTGTATGAGTTTAGTCATGAGTTTTTGAATCCTTTATCTATATTCTTCAGGTAGTTGCTATGTTTTAAGGCTATTGCGTTTCCAAAGGCACTGGAAACTCCCATTTACCATCAAGAATCTCTTCCCGTGGCAGGTACATCCGGACAACATAGTTCCAACCCGGCACGATGGGAAGGAAGTTGTTCTGCTTGGGATCGCCTCCAAAGTGAATTGTGATGCTCTCGTCTTTATTCCGCTTAGAGGTGACGCTATTGAAGGAATAGGCGTTGTATTCATTGATCGCAAACATCCCCAGATCGTTGTAGACGGTCACCGACCAGAAGGCGTCCACAGGCACGTCTTTGACGGTGAGTGCGTAGGGTGTCTTTCCGTCGTTCTTCTCTGGAAAACCGCCAGCGTAGGTGGAATCCTTCGCAGGCAGTCCGCCCCACCCGACTGCGGCTCCGAGGAGCCAATAGATTGGGTCGAGGTCTTCTTTTTTGCCAAAAATCTTGCTGCTGTCAGAAGCGAATGGGGCGAGAACGTTGATTGCATTTCTCATTGATTCGACGTCTTCCAGTTTCCAGCTCGGCACAAGGAATTCACCTTGGTCATCTTGCTTGATGGTAATTGCATCCTGAAGGTTGTGTGCCGCTTTCACGTCTCCCTCATCGTCAGGGTCGAGAAATGTTCGAACAAGAAGAAGCACGTATCGAGTCCCTACGTTTTCTGTGCTGAGAGTAACGTTTTTTGGACCATACTCTGCCCATATTGAGTGATCCTGACTGACGATCATGAGTGATTGATAACGATCTTTCTGGTCCGGCATATTAATCGACAATGGTGCAGTTAGATCGAAAACGCCCCACGAGTATAGTGTGTCTCGGTTAGGTCGAATAGTAGCTTTGCTGGTCACATCGTAAGCCTGTCGTACATGGAACAACTTGCCGAAGCAGTCGAAATCATTAATATATGTTTGCATCTGCAGGTCTGTTTCTGCGCGAACATAGTTGTTAACTGTGATTTTAAGGGGGGGGGAAGCCAGAGCGGAGGAATACAAGGCCATTGTGATGGCTGCAGTAAGTAGACTGATGAGCAGTTTTTTCATCTCTTTGTTCCTATCTATGAGGTGATGCCGTGATAAATACTAGGCGTTAGCTTGAAAATAAAATTTGGATCAGAGCACAAAGCATAATACAGATTCAGATTGCTTTGGGTTAATCTAATCGGAAAATGCACTAACATGGTTTTTTTTATAAGTGCAAATATTTGATGAATATACTATATATCGCCACCAATGACTGATGTGGAATCACAAGTATATCCAGCGAAACGAATAACTAGAAAAGCCTCGAAAGTACATGTTTTCGGGGCTTTTTCACACCTATCGACACGTAAATCTACACGCAACGAAAAAACGGTCACAGCGTTAACTGTAACCGTTTGAAAAACCTGGTGTCCCCAAGGGGATTTGAACCCCTGTTACCGGCGTGAGAGGCCGGACGCGACTCTACGCCTTCCTTTAATTTCAGTTAGTTATAGATGCATTGGGATACACCAAATGCACTAGAATACATGATGGATCATATCCATCGGTATATCCATTGTATAAGGATGTATCAAAATGTATCTAGATGCTTTTATTGTATCAAAATGTATCCGTATGTACCTGAAATAAATCAAGTAAATTGTTGACACGCTTTCAGGCTATGATACCCTGTCTTTAATTTCAAAATATTCAATTATTAGCGCCTCGCGCAAGTCGGAGTCCCTTTTGGGTCTATGTAATAAACAGAACCGGCGTGAACCAGTGGACAACCTAGACAAGCCTTTAATTGAAGGTGAAACGCGCTTTATCCTGTAGCGTGTCTAGGGCATTCCTTTCAGGGATGTAACAGGCGGTTTCCCACACATCGCATATCCGCGTGCAGCGGATAGCATGTTGTTGCGGCGCATTGCCTAAAGAATAAGCGACGCCTGGTGAGATGGTCTGCAGACTATCACGCACTGGGTGGGCTCATGGCTTTGGGTTCTGCTAAGCGGAACAACGTGGTGCGGCCTTAGGCCTCAGGCCCTTGCTCAACGATGACGAGCAAGGGCCTGATTCGTCCTGTCTCTTTTTTGCGAAGCGAAGCAAGCGAGAAAGAGACAGGACGCGCAAAAGCGCGGCCTCCGGATATTTTCATGTCGATGAGAAAACTACTCGGCGATGAGAAAAAACTACGGAGCAAAAACTGACTGCAGAACGCGCCAGTCAGACATCAGCTATTGGATGAGTCCAATAGGCGAAACGCCTCACCTCTGGCCGCATAGCGGCCGCTTGCTCAAGAGCAAGCGATAAACAGGGTGCAGCTCAGAACAACCGGAGCATGCGTGCTTCGATATGTAGAGCGATAGGTATCAACACTCAACATACCGAGTTTCTTAAGAACTAGAAGGATCATAGTAAGGAGGTTGTAATGGATTTAGAACACCAAGTGCAGCAAATAATGGGCAAGGATAGACGCAGTGCGTCTCTGACGAGCTACAAGAACCGAGGGCAGATTCAGCGTTTTTGTAGATCCGTGGAAGAGAAATATGGGCTTTGTAACATTCGTCATCTTAAAACAAAGCACATCTTTGGGGTGCTGTTTGACATGAAAGCGTCCGGAAGAAGTGCGACCACAATTGCCAGTTATGCCACTGCTGCACGGCAGATTGCATCAGCGATCGGTAAACAGAACATCGTCCCAAAAACAAATGCAGAGCTTGGCATAAGCCGGGCTGGCGAGAGGCTCAAGCCTGTTGCTGCTGATACCGCGAAAATTGTCGAAATTACACAGGCCCTCCATCAAAAAGGAGAATGGCTCGGTTTGGCCGCAGAATTGCGCTCTCAATTTGGTCTGAGGGCAAAAGAAAGCCTTATGTCTAACGAAGTGCGTGAAGGCTGTTTGGTTATTCGTGGTGCTAAGGGCGGAAGGCCGCGTAGCATCGAGATTAGAACGTCTGAGCAGGCAGCCTTGGTTGAACAGGTGCAGGTGCATATTCAGGAGCGAGGACAGACTTCTCTCATCCCACAAGGGATGTCTTTGAAACAGGGATATAAGGCCCAGGCCAATGCACTGCATCGCTTGGGAGCAACAAAAGCAGTCAGTGCCCATGCTCATGCTTCTAGGCATAAGTATGCACAAGATCGTGCAGCCCAAGGAGCCTCGAAGTTAGATGTTTCCGCAGAACTTGGCCATGGCCGAGAAGATGTAGTTAGCCACTATGTGAAATAATGAGAAGGAATCATTATGACCCCTTTAAAAACTTGCCTCCCCAAGAACTAAAGGTAGAACATAATTTTTTACAGAAGGAGAATCACAATGTCCCCAAAGAAAAGAGCCAACAAGCAAGATGTCGACAATTGCACCCACTGTCCTACTTGTGGCGATAGGCTACGCCACATCTATGGAGAGAGGAAATCCTTAGATGATGTGTATTGTATAGAACTCTATTGCGACAGCTGTAAAAGAACTAGGATTATCGTGGATTGTTTCAATCCAGGGCCGCCATCTTGGGTAACTACTTTCAAGACGTAAATAGGCCTGATGCCTTCTAGGGGCCTGATTGCTATGCGTCCTCATTTATGGGACGCATCCTCTTCATGAATCATACTTCAGACGGCTCCTCAGTGGGCCGTCTTTTTAATGCTTAGGTTGGGATTTAAACTGTTTTTTGCGATTCTATGGCTAGTTAAATCAATTCCCTCTGCTTTATCATGTTTTATCTTCGCATATATGCTCATAAAAACAATTGTTGCATAAATAAGTAATTCCAAAGATGTAAATAAATTCGGCGGCAATCCTAAAAGGATAGACACTGGATAAGAAATAAGCGCAATTGGAAAGTGGAACATCAGCATGCCGATTGTAGCAATGCAAATATTGAGAAAGACACCAGTCCAACTTTCAAGGTTCATTGTTTGCCTCCTGGATATATTTGGGGAAGAAGTAAACACAATTTGAAGAGGGGATGACCGTTTTTAATTGAAGAGATCATTGAGAGATTTGACAAGATCTGTCACCGCATCGACTGTCTTCATTGTGGCTTTTGCTCCATCAGAAACTGTTCCCATCGTTCCTGCTTCTTCGCTTTCTACTTCCTGTCCATTTTCAGTGATCGGTCTGATTTCAGCCTTTGACACAGCAGTTTCATCCTCTCCGTATGTGTTGGTAGCCTGAGAGGGGCTTTTTTCAGGGATGGTACCTGTGAACTGCCCAGACTCACCATAAATGGCGAACCAAGGTCTTTGGGGTAGGGGCTCTGGGGTGTCATAGATGCCGTGTCGAGTTTCGGCTTCGCCTTTAGCTTCCTTAATCTGTTGGTCTGTGTACCAGTATGGAGCTCTAGGCGGAGTTGGAGCGAAGGGTTTGCCTGAACTTGTGATAGCTCCCCACAGTTCCCCTTTTTGAGCTTTCAGTTCGTACAAATTAATCTGACCTACACACTCTCCAGAAGCTAAAGCAGCTGTTTTAGGGCTTGATGTTAACCCTCTTAATGCTACCGTCATGTTCAGGTCTTTCTTTTCTCCAGGAAATATTTCACCCGAGCTTCTGAGTCTGAAGTGGTGGACTGTACGGCCTTTGGAGTCTTTTGTAGCTATTGAAATGGATGAGTATTTAATAGGGAAATCGGAATTGTTGGTAAGATTACCCCGTATGTGGACGGTTGATGTTGTTACTTTCCCCTCAAGGTCTTCTTCCCTCGTACTTACTCCCGTTTTTAGGTTGGAGAAGTTGAGGTTCACATACGTTTTCAGAGCTTCTTCTCTTGCTCCCTTTACTTCGCCCGCCCACTGGTCCAGGGCTGCCTTGTACTTTGCACTGTCGGCCCCTTTGTCTGCGAACGAGGTGGGTGCCATTATTGCTATTGCAATAATAGCCCAACAAAATACTGTTATTGTTCTCATATCTTTCTCCTTATCTGATGCTTTTCAAAATAGTTTGGATATTTCACGGAAAGAACTTTCCTGTGAAGTAAGGGCATAATTGGCGTTAAATTGTAGGGGCAGGCGTTGCTTAACGTGTAAGGCACGCTTTGAATGTAAAGTATACTCTGTAGAAATATACTCGTCAAGTTGAGCAATGTGTTGGGTACGAAAAAGGAGTCTTTCGTGCCTACAAAAAGCTTGGACAAGTATTCAAAATCGGAACAGAAGACGATGGCGGAGTTTGGAATCAAAGTTCGCCAACTGCGTGAGGCAGAAGGTCTGTCGCAAGAGAAGTTAGCTGAGCATACAGACGTTCACAGAACATACATAAGCGGTATTGAGCGTGGTCGGCAGAACATTTCCCTCCTCACTATGAAAAAGCTCTCTCAAGCTCTTTCCGTTGAGATGAAAGAGCTAGTTTCTGGTTTGTAAAAAACTCCCTTCTCTCTTTCTCTGTTTTGAAAAAACAGGAAAAAAATTGCTAAGTTAGAACTCTTTTTTGGTGTATAATAGACGTTATGTCTGTTGAAAATGTCGAGGCTGCATTTAAGCCTTTACAGTGAATCAATCACACCAAAAAGGAGGTGCTTTATGAGCACAAGCACAGAAGAAATCATCGAACAACTTGAGGCGGAGCTGAATCGCGAGTGGGTGGACCTTTGCTACCAAAGGCTCCAGGCTCTTCCGGGATCGGAATTTGAAAACATGGATAAGGACGAGCAGTGGTGGCACAACTTTCACTCTTGGGCCAGGAAGGGGTATGTCCTTATCCCGGAGGCAAGCTTTAAGAAAGAAGATGTTGAAGGCCTGAACGTAGACACCATCGGTTTGGCTTGCCATGATGGTGGTACTGATCAAATGGGAATCTCAATCAAGGATGTTACCGATATTGCTAAGCTCAAGAAAAAGGTTTGGCAGTACTTTGGTTGTGATGACCAGTTGGCCGAATGTGAGCAGTGGTATCTTGATACTATAAAGCCTCAGATAGAAGAGGGGCAGTTGTATACGTGGCCGCAAGAATAACAATACGTAGTCAATAAGCTATGTTCCCATAGACGGGAAAAAGGCCGCCGGAGTTATGACTCCGGCGGCCTTGTCTTGTTTCTATATAGACTAACGAAAGCAGTCTCTGGTATGGATTTCAAAATAGCAATGATTCTATGGTTAGATTGCACGAATGTTTTCAACCATTATTCAGAGCAGGTTGTTGAGTTTCAAATAACAAGATGAGGGACAGATGAAGGGTTTATTCTTTGATAAAATTCAAAAAGGCAAGATCAAACAACCTCATCAAAGGGGATTCTCTCTTAAATCTTGGGATAAAAAATTTAGGAAAATCTCACGACCGTCATCATACGATCAGATGATATTCGATGCTGGTGTTATCTTTTATGAACTATTCGAACTGATTCGTTCTGATTTGGCACAAGTCATAAAACACTCCCCTCCAGCCAGTAGCCGAAATAAAGTGAAAGCGTTGTGTGGGCTTTCAAATAGGGGCTTTTGCTGTTTAAGGACTGATCTCAAAAACGACATGAACGACATACGTAAAAAGGCTGATGATAAGATCATTTTGATGAGTAATATTCGTGCAACTACGAACACAAACAACCCAAATAAACAGCAATTCCTCTATGATCAGGTTGCCAATATGAATGTAGATGGGGTGCAAAAAGCACTCGTGGGTGCGTTAAAGTCTGAGGACGTTGGCTCTAGGAAAGAAAAGCTTACTATGGATTATCTTTTACATGAAGCTAGGCTGTCGAATATTTATTATGCTTTTGAAGGAATGTGGGAATCAATTCTCTATGGTGTGTATTCATTTAGATATGATGCTGAAAACAAGAAGATATACATATCTGAGAAGGGCAGTGAGCACGGGTATAACTTTACTATAGAAAAGATGCGAAATGATCGATTAAACCAGTCGGTATTGCATCAAATAGCTTCTTTCCCATTAATTGATCGTGTTGGTGGATTCAAGCGTCTTCAATTTTCTGGAACGGGGAAGTCGAGACGAGTGATTGAGTCTACGAACAAAGATCATATATTCACAAGAGCAAGGTTGTCATATAAATATCAATCAGATTTGCTTTTTGACACCCTTCCTAAACAACTTATCTCTGAAAACCTCAATGGGTATGAGTTTTCAGTGTTAGAAGTCCTCCAAGTGTTTGAACATTTGATGTGTCTTGCGATGGATTACACTGAGAGATTGCCCCAGAATACTGATCTGTTTACCATTCAGGGCGTTAATGCATTTTCGACAAAAATTAAAAGAAGCAGCTTGGGTAAAGCTCTGTCAAAGATCACTGGCATTAAGTTGAAAACTGTAAACGGAATAGTCAGATTTCTTACTTTCGAAGGGGATTTCAACAAAGATATTTGGTGTCACCCACTGGTTAAAGAAAGTGAGGCGAGCGTTTATCTCTTGGTGTCACCGTTATGGTCTCCTAGAGTTTTGAGGCTGGCTGAGCATTGGCTTGACTTCTCAGCTACCGATGCAGCCGACAAAGGATATTTATATGAAGATACTGTTGCTTCCTGCATGAGTGAGTTTTTTGATGAGAATCCACTTATAGGAGATGTAAAGATTGCTAAGTCCGAAACACTTAAAGCAAATGGGGAAAGTGAAGAGATAGATATTGCGATACTTTTCAATGATTTGGTAATAATTGGAGAAGCTAAATGCATTGTGACCTCCGACAATGCGAGAGCATATGGTCAACTGATGACAAAACTATCAAAAGGGGCAGATCAGGCAAAAAGAAAGGGGAGCTTTTTTAAAAGCAACTTGCGCGATCTGTTTAGTTCTCTTGGGTGGGAATATTCCGACTCGTTAGAATACACTGTTCAACCAGTTGTTATTGTCAGCAACAACTATGGGACGAGTCGATCTATAGCCGATGTGCCAATAGTAGACCTTAAGATACTTGGAAGTTATTTCTCATCAAATACGTATTCTTTACTGGCAATATCGTCAAAAACTGAAATCTTAAAAGATGAAGTCAGTATGTTGATGTATAATTCATTCGAGGAAGCTTCTCAGAATTTCTCAAAGTTTCTTAGCCGATTGCCACAGTATAACGGCGTTGGCTCCAAGACAGAACTGTTCGAAACCATTATCCCTCTTGGAAATGAGAACTATGCACAAATAGTACAAACTCAATACAAGCAAAGTAAATTCGAAGGAGATGCTATGAGTCACGATTTCGAAAAGGAATGCTTGTTCCCAATTATTAGAGGCGAATATGCTAAGCTCTGATCGAGACTCCCTAGTTATGTGGACAAGCTAAAGGGTAGCCGCCAGTGATACACACAGAATATCTCCGCTTCACGCAGACGCTCACCGCTGAGGCTGTGCCTGATGATGTACGAAAGATTGCAAATATAGTTTTACAGCACTTGGAAGAGTTGATTCCGCTCACAACTGCACAAGGTCAGCGTGTCAAAAGAGTTGCACACTTGGCTCAAGCTAACTGGGGCATAGCCCGTGCGAATATTCAACCTGTGCCGGATCAAGTGTCAAATCACCCCATGCCATTTTCTAAGTTAAAAACTCTTTCTGTTGGCCCTTTTCGGGGGTTTGCAAAAAAAGAAGTCTTCGACCTCTCTAGCGATATTGTGTTGCTCTACGGTCCAAATGGCACTGGGAAATCTAGTTTTTGTGAAGCTCTTGAGTATGGACTGCTGGGGAGTGTTGCAGAAGCTGTGAGTAAGCGATTCTTGGACCAACGTGGATATTTCAAAAATGCCCACACTAATACCTTTGAAGGGCCTGAAATTCTCGGGGCTGATGGTGTGCGTATCGTCCCCAATGAGTCCGCGTATCGCTTTTGCTTTGTAGAAAAGAATCGAATTGATAGTTTTTCACGCATTGCGGCCCAAGCCCCTGCCAAGCAAGTAGAACTCATTTCCACCTTGTTTGGCTTAGATCTATTCAATGAATTTGCCCGCAATTTTACAACAGAGATTAACAGTAAGTATATCGATTTAGAAGGTAATAAAGCGAAGCTACTGAATGAAAAGATTAAGTCTCTCGCCGTGTACCAGGAACAGATAGCAACCAGCGAAGATGAACTGAAAAAACTGGAAGTTGAAGAACTGGCTTTGGCGCGACAATACCGTGATGGAGTGACTTTTGCCCAAATGCTGGTGGAGATAAATGGGAACGCAGAAGACCCAGGAATTATTGGGAAGCTTGATGCTGAACTGCAAAGTCCAATAATAGCTAAGAGTAATCTGTCTACTGCTGCTCTCCAAGCACTGGGGCAATCAATCGGGAGTAGTCTGACAGAGCTAACGTCGAAACAAACTGACCTCTTAAAAGCAAGCCAGGATGTATCGTTTAAGCAGTTGTACGAGGCTCTGCTGGAAGTTCAGGCAGTTAGTGTTGATAGTTGTCCTGCTTGTAAAACTCCTCTTAGTCAGACTGCTGTTAATCCCTACACTCATGCACATAGCGAACTTGAGAATTTAAAGCATCTAGCTGGATTACAAAGCTCTGTTCATGATTTGGGGCAGGTTGTTAGCCAGTGGTTAGTAGGTGTGTCTCAGGTGGCAGACAAATGTTGCGAGTATTTTCCCGCAAGTAATCTTCAAAGCATTCGATTGGGACAGGGTACTCAACCATCTATTGAATGGTGGAATTTGTTACACCAATCCCTTCAAGACGGGTATACACCCTGGCAGTGCTTAGAATCTCAGGTGCAACAACTCGAAGCCAATGATAAAGCAATAGATTTGGCTATTCATGACCGAAATACCAAACAAGCAGAGGTGAACAGGTTGCGCATCATAGCCAATCAAATCATCGCGCTAAGTGCTCGTAGAGATGCAATCAGTGTGTCTGTTGCTAAAGCAATGGGGGTTGTTGCCAGCTTTACCGTGGAGAATGCACAACTTATTGCTGATGTAGAAGCTGAAAAAGTCTCTGTTGCCCAAAATAAGGCAATTGCAAGAGCCTACGCAACCTTTGTAGAAATATTGAACTCTTACAAAAACGCATTGCCTAGCCAGTTGGTTGCAGACATGGGGGAAATGGTCGTTACGTTGTATAATGCATTTAATCGTAATGACTCTATTAATGACCAACTGTCTGTAGCTCGTTTGCCATTGGTTCAACATGAAAGGCTGGAAATATCATTTGCAAACAACCCGGAGCTTTTTTTCGATGCCTTACATGTGTTGAGTGAAGGGCATATTCGTTGTCTCGGTTTGGCGATACTGATAGCGAAAAACATTAAAGAGAATTGTCCAATATTGATATTTGATGATCCGGTAAACGCTATTGATGACGATCATCGTGAATCGATTCGGCGTACATTGTTTGAAGATCAGTACTTCGAGGGACGGCAGATCATTCTTACTTGTCACGGTGAAGAATTCTTCAAGGATATTCAAAATCTTCTTTCGGTTGAGCAAGTTTCGCAATCGAAGACGTTCTCTTTCTTGCCGAGATTAGATGAGCAGCATATCCTCGTCGATTTCAACTGCGCACCCCGAAACTATATAGTTGTCGCGAGAACTCACCTAGATAAAGGTGAAATACGTGATGCGTTGGGGAAATCTCGACAAGCACTGGAGTCGCTTACAATGGGTAAGATTTGGCAGTATCTGCGTCGGTATGGTGATGGCAACCTCTCTGTAAAAATGCGTTATGCAAAGGCCCCGATCGAACTTCGCAATCTGACAGAACAGCTTAGATCAAAAATCAATAAAGCGGATTTTACTGGTCCCCCAAAAGAGAATATTTTGAATCCCATCAATGCACTCCTCGGCATAAGTGGGGATTCTCGTGAGTGGCGATATTTGAATAAGGGGACTCATGAAGAAGCAGATCGTGCAGAATTTGATCGGAATACTGTTCGTGAAATTGTAACCAATCTTGAACAACTTGATCTTTCTCTACAGTAGTTTCTACTTGTGGTTGGCAGGTTTTAAGGTGGGTCTAGATGGGGAAGAGGGGAAATGGGTATGGTGTCCCCCTAATTTCAAGCCCTTAACGTCGAGGCGGGTGAAATCCTGACAGCTTCCCTGAAAAGTGATGCCACACTAACCAAGGCGAAGTTCATCCTCTCCGAATTGTCAAAAAAAGAGCAAGCGATGGTGCTTGAAATGCTCCAGGTTATTCAGCGGCATCCGACAAAATAAGAGGCGTGAGTACAGCCTCATGTCTCATCATCTTTTTGTGGTTGCTCATTGCATATGCGAAATGCTATAGCCTTAATCCTCAGCCCACTGCTGATTTTGATAATAAATTTACGAACCTATCGATAACTAGAAATTATGAGTGATAGTAAAAAAAAGACTCCAGAGAATGTGGAGGGCCCCCGAGAATTAGAAGAAACACAGCCAGTCAACCTTCCTGGTAACTACAGAGACTTTGAAACGTACTGTTTCGATGTCATCGCAGATTGGGTCGCAAAGTATGCGCCTGGCAAAAAGTTTTCCATGAAAAACGCCACTCCTTCGCCTGTGGATATTGTTCTAGTGGAAGGAGGCTCTTCGCTGAATTTTATGGATAATGTGGAGGGAAATGTAACAATCTTCCAGAAGACAAACGAGTTTAAAAACACCCATTTCATAGAATGCAAGTTTTATTCAAGATCGATTGATCTGGACACTGTAGCAAAGACGGTACTTGCCTCCATTAGGTATAAACCGATGAGTACGACTTTGGCGACGCGTACTCCTCTGACTCCACAAGCTGAGCAGTATATAAGTTTTTTTCTCCAAGGCGACTATCTCGGGGCGGGCCCCTTTTGCATATGGGAGCCTTTAAAGGACTCTGCTTGCACTCGTTTGTCTAAAATGGTTGAGCCCGTTCCATCGACCGAGGGGCTTCGTGACACTTTCAATATAAAATATACATCCCTCCAAATTGAATATCTCTTTTCCAAGGTACATGTTGATGCTGAGGCTGGCCACCAACACACTAATAAGCGTCCTCAAGCACTGCGATTCCGCGCAACAGTCTCGCCTCCATCAGGGAAACCAAATAAAAAGCTGGACGAGGCTTTTCTTGTTATTACGGCCCCTGAAAAACATGAAATTTCCTGGCCGTTGCAGATCAAACAAATTGAGGCATCCAAAGACCTCAGCGTCGAAGCAAAGGTGGAAGGAGAAAGGCTGCGCCCTGGTATAGATTACACTAGCTGGAGTCTCCATCTGCGATCTGGGAAGCAGTATGTTGAAAGGTTGTTTATTGATTCTTTCCCACCTCTTACAGTAAACAAATTCCGCCTGTCTCTGCCTGATCTCAGGGAGAAAGAGACCAATTCTGCCTATGAGTATTGGGAACAATCGGGGGTACCTATCACTCTTGTGAGCGGAGAAAGTGGCATTGGCAAATCCTTCTTCTGCGAACAGATCTGTCGGCGTGCCACCATGAAGGGATTTACAGCAGTTCAAACAAGCATGCTCGACGACACTGGTACGGCCTTCATTGCAAACCTCGCATGGTCGGTCATTGATCCAGATATGCAGAGTATTGTGTCCAATGGAGAATCTCTGGACGATTTCATCGAGTCATGGTGTCTTGCAAGTACCTCCGGCAAGGCCATGGAGCATGAGACCCGCGCCCTTCAAACATTGATGTCAGTGGGGACGCTTAAAGACGTGGCTTCTGAGGCACTCCTTGAAACGATAGCCAGAATGATAGTGAACAGAGGGATTCCAATAATTTTTTATGCCCACGATCTGCATAAGGCTCCCCCTGTTGTTTCAGACTATCTGTGGAAATTGGTCAAAGGTTTTTCTGACGCCGGATGGGGTCAAGTTAAAGTCATTTTTGAACGAAGGGATACTTCGACAAAACAAAATCAAACCCTATGGGACAATCTTCAACTAGGCTTTAAAAAGGTTTTGTGGAATTGCGACTTAGTCAAACCACTGCCAGAGGGGCAGATAACCGATACGTTGGCGAGCGTGCTCGCGTGCCATGACAATAGAGCTGCCGCGAAGAAGATCGTAAAGAAAAGCGGGCATGATCTTCAACATATGAGTGTTGTTCTGGAGACCCTTCTGCTCAAAAAAATCCTCAAGGTTGAAGGGATAAAAGGAAATGACAAGGTTACATATCAATACACTATCCCCAGCCTCACCAAGATGGAGCAGTGTCTTCGCGAACAACCTGATGCTCGCTTGAACGCTACTATTGAGCTCATAGAACTGGCTAACGAAAAACTCGAGCATCAAGGCTACTCCTTCGGTTGCAAATGGCTGGGACTGCTCGCTATTATTAAAGTGTCCCCAGATGTAGAATTGCTTGCCGGTTTGACAGGATTATCTCATCAAGATGTGGAAGAGGCGATGGAGATTCTTGTTGATGAGGAGTTTGTCACCGAACGTAATGGCAAATATGCATTTAAGCACGAATCTCTTATAGAGGCTGCAACATCGTGGTTTAACGCTCTTCCCTTAATAAATACCTGGGTCAGGCAACACGCAGTTTGCCCTTGTGTTCCCACTCGATTCAAAGAGGGACTGGCCAGAGGAAGGTTATGGCAATTTCTGAATAGGCCAGACCAGGCTTTTCATGCTCTCAACTCAGCCATTGGATTAGTTGCAGATAACTTCTTACAGCGAATTCAATGTCATATGGAGATGCATAAACTCCTGGTTACAGACAAAAGACATGAGAGATATCGTGAGTTTTTCGAAAACTGTGCAGCCATCGGCTGGTATGGACACTACACCTTGCCAGTTGAAGAGCAGATTGCTCTGAATGATGAAGCAATATCATTTCATGGCCGATTGAGCATGCTTGACTACCCTGAGCCTCAGAACTCACAGACACTGTCCAAGCTCCATAGAATCAACGCATGGCTTCACATTCAAGATCTTGACCAGAAGCGATATTTTTCATCTTCAAGGGCGGCATTGGCGTCGACGACTGACATTCATGAGATAGCCATGATGCTCAACAGGTATATTCTCTTATGCCGTCACTGGGGGATATATTCATCAGGTATAAAGGGAGTTCTTGCTTCCATCGTCCTGTGTGAAGAGGTTCCCTTTGAGAAGGATAAAGACCTTCGCTCGGTTAACTATTCGATGTCTGCTCCACTTGTGACGGAGTCGGAAGCCGGAATAAAAGGAAGACTTCGTTTTCTTGAGGAATCATGTGCGAATCCACATGCAACAAGGCGAGAATTAGCTCACACCAAACTCGCTTTGGCGAACACATTGACCGTTTGTGGCAAGCTGCAGGACTCTTCTGAAGCTATTGCTTACGCCAAAGATGTCATGGACAAAAAATCCATGGAAAGCCTGGGAATAAGCTACTACCAAAGCCTGGGCCTTTGGTATGCGGCCAAATCCCAATGGACAATGGCTCAAGAGGCTTTCAGTAACTCGTTGTCCAAGGCATCCTGGCTTGGACAACGCCTTGAGGCTCTGAAGGCTGGACAGAATTTATTGATTGCCTATGTGAAGGAACAGAAATTTGATGAGGGAAGGGTGTTGTTCCCGATTTTACTGAAGCAATGTGTTGACGGATTTTCCGATCCCGATTTCCTCGCAGCTGAAAATCTTCTCGAGGACATGTTGCAAAGAAGTACTGAGCTTTTAACAGCTAACTCTCCTCATCTGCATCAAGACTCAATCGAAAACCGCATGGAACAAAAAGCCCGAGAATATGGGATCAACTACCCCCCAGATCATCAATATAGCGCAAATGTATTTTACGCTGTTCTGAGCAATTCCTCGGCATTGTCCACTGCATACCCGGAGCATTTCATTCTTACCGACGAGGCGAAACAGCTCTGGGAGAGAGATGAGAATGCGCCACTAAGGCTGGCTAAAGTATCTGGGCTGTCCTGCAAGGCTGGAGGAGAAGGGGCTTTGGATCTAAGCTTATGTCTGTGATTTTGTCCGGCTCTTTTCTGACCATTCCCACAGCCAGGTAGTGCCATTGAATGAGTGGAAGGTTATTCTGGTCTGGCGGGTAAAGGCTTGAGGAGAGACTCATAAAACGGGGTCTTTCGGGCAGAAGCCCACCATTCTGCTCCTAGTGGAGCATTCGGACGTTGAACGGGTTTCTCTCCCGCATAATGCACGAGAAAGGCTTCGTGTAACAATTGATCAATCATGTCGTCGGTATGATTGCGCATTTTATGCCGTTCAAATGTCAGTCCCCAAAACACATTCCAACGTGAGTCGAGAAAAAGAATTGAGTCTTCACAGGCAACGTTCAATACATCCTGATCGCCGAAAAAGCCTTTACTCTTGCTGGCAATATCAAAGAAAGTTTGGGGCATATCCTTTACTAGCAGAACCTCAATATTAAAAAGCAGAACACCGCTATTAATGTAATTGGAAATATCCCTCAAACCAAGATCACCGCAAAGGTGTTCCCTCAATTGTACATCGTCCTGAATCTCACAATTGGGATCGATCACACCAGCAAGGCTGCATTCTCCTAGCTCTACCGCGAGCAATGAGGCGATATCAGATTGCAGCAAGACATCACAATCAAGATAAATGACTTTAGGATAGTGGCACGCAACTAAAGGTATGAACAGCCTGTAGTACGCTGCCAGAGATAAAAAATGTGGTACCTCCCAGTCTGTTGCATTGTACTTGCGTACGAGTTCAGACACGGGAAAAAAACGAATATAACAGTTGTCTATGCCATGAGATAAGCTGGCGAGGAGGAACTTGGTCTGATCGTCCATGCCATCTTCCAGTATGACGATGTCATACACATTGGTATCAGAGGCGTTGTCGAACAATGACACCAGAGCAGTCGCGAGATAGCCTGCGTAAGAGTCATCACAAGTAAAGAATACAGGGATATTATTGGCGGAGGAAATCGGATGAAGGTTGGACATTATTTGATACGAATTGGTTGCTCAAATAACATAGCTTAGCTTTTGCATTGCTCTTTTCACTGTATCGATAATGCGTAGCAACAGTTTTTCCCCATTCGGATCATCGGGCATGATGGCGAGATTAGTATTGAAAGGGTACGCCCATCGCAACATGACAGCCGGAATGTATATTTCACCGTACTGTTTCTCGAAGTGGTACTTGTTTTCCATGTGGAAAACCGAAATGAGCGGCGTACGTAAAGCTGTGGCCATGTGCATGGGGCAACTATCAAAGCCAATATAAAAATCAGAAGCCCAAATGAGAGCCATTGCTTGCCTCAACGTTGTACCTGGGTTGTCCAGCCCCAAGTCTTGATCGACGGATTCAGGCCGCCCTATCTGGAAAAAGGAAACCTGTCCTCGCATCCTGTCAACAAGTTCAAGCCAATTGGATACATTCCACGGGCATCCCATTGGACTGCTGCTTGTTCCCCCAGGGTGTAAACACACGAGCGGTCGAGGAAGGTGCCTTAACTCATTGATAGCCCATCGTTTTTCATCGGCAGAAAGGTGTAGTGACGGTCGCAATTCTCGAGGGCGAAGGCCGTAGGCAAAGCAGATGTTTTCGATGACATGACTCAGCTGAACGAGCGAAAGCTCTTCGTCATTTACGCCGGAGAACCCCTCTATATCTATTTCCTCAGCATTAAGAATGGTCTCTATAAAGGGGTTGTTTTCAAAAAAAGGATAAGGAGATTCGCCTGCAACAACTCCAACTTTGGGAGAGATTGGTGCGGTGATGATGGTAATTGGACGGCCAAGACTTTGTGCATAATCATCAATCAATCGCGTATACACCAAGACATTACCCAAGCCACTCCCCGCACAATTAGGAATCGCCAAGTCAGCTCCATATTTACGAGCGTAGCTTTTCGATAAAGGTAAAAGCTCAGTAGTTAGAGACGTATTCTTTTGATGCATAATTTCTAGTTATCGATAACTCCCATCCACCCCGAACCCATCCCTCGGATGGCTCCTACTTAGCGCCTCGCGCTGGGCGGCTAAGCTGACGTGGGTGTATATTTCTGTGACGGCTAGAGAACTGTGACCCAGTAATGTCTGTATGTTTCGGATATCGGCACCGTTTTCTAGTAGGAGGGTTGCGATGGTGTGGCGGAACATGTGTGGGGTGACTTTGCCGGGGACGCTTGCCAGGTTTTTGTATTTGTTGACCAGGAAGCGGACGGACTGGTCGGAGAGTGGGCGTTTGTCGCGGTTGAGGAAGAATGCGTCCTTGAAGGACAAATGTTGGGCATAGCAATCGCGATATCGTATCAGGGCCGACAATGCGTGGGTGCTGCATATGGGTATTGCTCGTTCCCGTTTTCCTTTTCCAACCACTTGGATCATTTCATTTGTTAGGTCGACTTGTTCTGATGTGAGCGAGCAGAGTTCCGAGACTCGGACTCCGGTTGAAAACAGCAGCTCCAGGACAGCTATGTCGCGTGTTGTTTCACAGTACTGGCGGGACTTGTAGGCTGACTCTTCTCTCAGCTTGTGAGCGCATTGCAGAATCTTTTTCAAAGAGGGCAACGGGATGTTTCGCGGCAGGCTCCTTTCGTGGGAGAGCCTGAGCCTCAGCTTCCTGAATGGGGAGCCTGAGATGTGATCTTCTTGTTCGAGGAATGTGAAAAAGGTCTTGAGAGTGGCTATTTTTCGCTTGATGCTTTTGGGCTTGTATTTGGCGGCAAGCTGGCTCAGGTAGATTCTGAGATGATCCTTGCTGATGTCCGCTACCAGCAGCGGTGTTTCTTTTGACTCGATAGCCAGGCGAAACTGTTTGAGGTCGTTCTTGTACGCGGCGATGGTCAGCTTGGATAGATTTCGCTCAATACGGCAGTGGTGAATGAATAGGTCGGTAGTTTCTCGCAGGTTCATGCCCATCTCCTCCTTCTAGGTGTTTGAGGGAAGGGCATGATCTAAATCAGCATAAAAGTCACATAGATATGGGCATATACTGGAGTTTGTAAATCTGGGCGTATGGAGTTTTGAGAGGCATTTATGCCTGATATTGGCGTGAATCTCAGGCTCTTGGTTTGGGGTGATGATCCGACTATGTCAAAGGACAATAAAAAGGCCGTCCAATGGACGGCCTTTCTTTTGTTTATCCCAACGGTGCCAGCAAATTGTTTGGCCTGTATGTTTTGTTCTTGTCGAACTTTTCTTCGGCAGACTCATGGATGGAGTCATTGGTCGTCATACCTATGCGGATAGGCCGGATATGTGGCGGGATCAACTTGTAGAACGTATTCCAGGATTCATGGTGCTGCTTGTTGATGATTGACTTCGTTTTGGGCACAGGAGTCTTGAAAACAAGGCCACAGGCAGTGGCGTTTTCCATCATCCACTTGAGGGGGATATCCGAATATGTCGTATCCGCGTATCCACCGCCGACGTCAGCATGAACACCGGCGAACCATACCTGCTTAAGCACCTGCTTCCCTTCATCCTGAACAGATTTGGGTTGGTCCCAGAGACACGCCTTGAAATTCAACCGTTTCTCATCAACCGATAAGGCCTGATATGCGTTTGCGACTATGGAACTGAGTCCTGTGTCATGGAATTTATTTATCCGGCTCAAGGGACTGTTACTCCATATCGGGTTGCCGAGTGCACCGACAGTATCCCACACACCTATGAAGTGGATTGGTGAAACATCCTCCACCGCATATTGCTCACGAAAGGCCTTGGCGTTCTTCCCCTTGGGGTGATCGGCCGCATCTGATGAGCGATACAGCTTGAAAGCTTTCTTCACGAGTGCGCTAGTCTCATCCGGGTCGGATGTCTTCTTGAGTATGCCACAATTACGGATCATTCCAGCCAGGCTGCGGACCGTGTACGCGCCACGGCTGAATCCGAACAGATATATCTGGTCCCCTTTGTTGAATTCATCCATGAGACCGGCATAGACATCACGGATATTCTTGGACAGTCCAGCGCCTGTGGCGCCTTCATAGCACCGCCTTAACCAGTTGCCGGAGGCCCCTACACCCGCATCATAAATATACTTCTGAACCTCCTTGCCGTTTTTATCACTCAGGGCATCTCGCACCTTAATCACATTGGTAGTGTGTTCTGAATCGGCAGAATTCCAAGTACCATCGCAAAGAACGACTAACTTTCTCATAGCAACCTCCCACTAAAGTAAACGTAAGTACGATATTTATTTACTCCTATGCACAATCTAGCCATTAAGGTCAAATAAAGTCCATTCACTATTTAAACTACCAACTACAGGTCTCAGATGAGAACTTTTCCCATTAAGCAAGAAAACACAGCCATGCCGAAATCTGGGAATTTGGGCATGGAAATATAGGGTAAATCTGAAATCTGGGGACACAATACTAACTAATTGCCAAAATAGTATTGTGTCCCCAGATTTCCATATTTATTGGTAGCGGACTTGATGTTGACATCATTGCCCGCTTTGAGGGTTGCGTCGTTTTCGGCGGCAACCTTTGCGCCCTCAATACTGAGTTGTTGGAATCGGTTGCTATGCCAATGAACAAGAAGAAGACCCGGTTAGACCGAGCCTTCTTGTATAATATCCACTTTTCATGGACTGCTAATTAGTAAGGTGTCCCCGAAATTAGGGAGGTGTCCCCCTAATTCGCGTAGGGATGCTCTTTTAGTATCTCATCAATCTCTTTTTGGCGTCTGTCAGCCCATTCTGGTTTCAACTTCCGTAACAATTTCAATTGGTGTTTGAATAGTAACCTTCTAAAATTCTGTCCTGGCATCTTGTTGTTTGCTGCAAAACTTGATGCTGCCGCATGAGTTGCGCTTTGAAGAAATAAATACTTAAGATATGAAGACGATTTGGTTACTACCCTCTTTCGTTCTATACCACGCTCTACAACTACACAAAGGTACTCTTCTCCATGGATTTCTACATTAGTTACCACATCGGATGTCTCATCCCCAATTAATAGGTAGCTTGTTTTAACACCCACCAATTCACCAAGTCGTAATATATCTTTTTGCAATTCTTCTACTGACTCCATTACTTCACCTCTTCGATATACTCATCATCCAACAACTCTTGGACAGTCATTTCCGTTTCAAACTGAGTGCCTCTCCCTACCTGATCAAACCAAGGTTCAACTTTTCCCTCTTTTACTGGAAGCGGTTTAAGCACCCGGTATACTGTTGGAGTCTCATTCTTCCTGCTTGCTGGCAACGCTCTTTCTTCGAACGGAGTTCCTGCTGGAGACAGAAAGTTTCCAGTTGTAGCGCCATATCTGTCAATCACTGCACCTGGCTGCAAGGTAGTCTCTATATATTCTCCATTCTCAAACCCATTACGTTTAGGCCAATCTACTGCTCCGGTAGGCTTAACCCATTTGGGATCAATCCCTAGCTTTACTGCAGTAGCAAGCTGTTCGGGAGTATATGAAGATGAGGTAATAATGCCACTGTCATCAACCAGTCCGCTCTGATCTTCGCTCACTGTCCCAGAATCAACTGCACCTGTATTATCCGGCGTTGTACTGTCGCTATTGTCAACTACTGTATCGCCAGGAATTCCATCAGGGCCAAGGTCAATGTCCTCTGGCAATTCATATCCAGGCGTACCGAACAACTTTTCCTTGATCTCATCAGGAATCGTGTCTACAGCAAACGAAGCATATCCGCCGCCTGACTGTTTGACCCTCGCATCACCGGACACGATTGGTTCATTGGTCGCGGGGTCAATTGTTACATCATAGTACACAACGTAACTCTTATCACCAATGATCAGTTCACCCTTTGCCAATGTTGGATTGCCAAAACTATCTCTGTTCACGACATCCATGGCAACTGTTTTCCCCATGTCCGCAACATGAACTGCTACTTGATCGGTCTTATCAGCATAGCCTGGTACTATCTCAATAGCTAACAGGTTCAGCTCAGATGGAATGTGATTCTTAATTCCTTCTACTAAATCTGCGCCTAGCTGGGTATTAGTGTCCACCATGCTCATCATTGCAGCGATGCTAAGAATACTAGTAATAAGTGCGGCATCGTCTACGACAAGAGCAACAGTCACAATGCCCGGTATTTTCGCGTCAATACCATTGCTAGTATAGGTCAGCTTGATATCATTTTTGCCGATAGTCTCCACCGACTTAGTATAGCCTTTTATGCTTTCTTCAACTGCCGATAATGCTTCGGAATTTGACACACCTTGATCTCGAAGGTCATGATATAGCTTAGCGACCAGTTCGGAAACAGACTGAACTGTTTTTTCAGCTTGCTCAGGATTTACTTCTTGTGCTGCCATTATATCGTGCAATAGGCCGGTAATATCTCCTTTAAAATCAGCGAACTCGTCTGCATTCAAATCTGTTTTGCCTTTCAAATCGGCAACAATGTCAGATACTTTTGTAGCCGTTTTTTTTGCATTTGCCTGAACCCCCTTGAACCCACTCAGCACCTCCTTAACCGCCGCTTTATCAACATACACCGTAACCGAGGTCTTTTCGTCCTTGGTGATCTCCTGCGCCTTGGCAAGATCGCGATTCAAACCCTCAAGCCCGGCGTCGGGGTCGGAGCGGATGATGATCTCGCCCTCGCCGATGGTGGCGCGGTTGATTTGTTCGCGGTCCTTGGAGTCGTAGCTGGCGTCGAGGGTTTTGGAAGTGGGCGTGCCGTCAGGGTTGGTTTTCTTTTGTTCTTCTAGATCGTTAAGCAGTTTGTCTGCTTCTTTAATATAACCGGCTTGTCTTAATTTATCCGCATCTGCTTTTGTCTTCTCTTCTGCTTCGTTGGAATACGACACCGACAAACTGGCCTGCCAGTTCTCGGCCTTGTCGTGATCCAAGATATCTTTGTAAGTGAGGGTGTCGGTATCGAGCTTGAGATTCCCGTTTTCGGCAGCGATAACTGCGCCTTCTATGTGGGTATTCTTCTCGACCCGTATGTTGACCTCTTCCTTGCCGATGATCGAGGTCTGCTGGTTCACCCAGGCGGAGTCGGCCTCGCTTTTACCCATGCCACCATGGGCCTCTACGGAAACGCCGTAGCCAATGGTGGCAGAGCCGCCGATGTTCCAGTTGGAACCAGCCGCCGCGCGTTTATCTTGCTCGCTCCTGACGGTCAAATCGCGGCCAACGTTCATGGCGATCTTTTTCGCCTTAAGCTTGGCCCCGGCCACAGTGGCGTCACGCCCGGATTCAACGGTCAGAGTCTCCCCGGCGGTGACTTCTGCGTTAGTATGCGTTTCGGCTCTGGACTTGTCCTTAGCCCCCGCAGCTTCCGCTTGGACGCGGAAACCAATGGAGCCGCCTCCCCCTACGTTGTAGGCAGCCCCAATTCCTGCGCCCGCCGAAGCGGAAATGGACTTGGAGTCGCTGCTATATTTATTGGTAGCGGACTTGATGTTGACATCATTGCCCGCTTTGAGGGTTACGTCGTTTTCGGCGGCAACCTTTGCGCCCTCTATGTTGATGTCATTGTCTGCATCGAGTTCAACATCACGGCCAGCTTTGATGGAAGAAGTAACCGCATCAGCAGCGTCAGTTGTCGAGCTGGATTGCGCAACGGATACGCCACCGGTGATGGAGACAGATGCGCCCACATTACTGAGTTGTTGGGCTGCGGAGACACCGCGCAGAGTAAGAAAAGGGGTCAGGTCTTTTCTCTTAGCCTTTTTCAAGAAATGCTAAAATGAAAGACCTGACCCCATTCTCTCTACTATTCTCTCTAATTCCTGTGCAAAGAAATAGTTAGGTAGCTGTCCCCCTATCTTTTTCGTCCACCTATCTTTTTCCCTGGAATTTGGGAGACACCTCCTTGATTCATACAGATTTATATTTACTTGATGTCACATGGTATAATCCGCTGAGTTCGCTCTCAAGCCTATGGAAAAGGCTTCTGCCTTCCTCATGAAAAGCTTGCCATAACATTTTATTTGCTGACTCTGATGAAAAACCCGAATCAGGTGGATAACTTTGATCAAGTGTCGACTGATAAACCCTATCCCATTTTTCTATATCACTCTTTAATAATTGACTAATTTGGATATTTCCTGGTCCGATATCCTCAAGCCCTCCGTCGGCTTTTACCAACCAAACAGAAGAACACATATATTCTAGAGCCAATCTTATTTCTTCCACGATCCACCTTCTCCTACTTATCTTGGATTAGCCCCAACAACGAAGCCATTGCTTCCGATAGTAATACCTACGCTATGTTTTTTCCCTTTGTACACTACTTCGTAGATGGGTCTTCCCGTCCCTTGCCCCTGATAACCAACAATCTTGCCGTTACTAACCGTTTCATAAATAAAATCTGGTAACTCGACCTCAGGTATCCCTTTCCTGGCAAAGTCATTTACATGCTCTTCAACTATATGAGCAAGGCCTCCATTCGAACTACCTTTCTCCAAGAATACAAGCTTACCATCCGGCATCTTATGAGTAAATAAAACATTCGCTGGACTGTGCTTTACTCCCAATTGAGCCATTTCGGAAAGATGGGAAGAGTCAACCATAATGGCTTTCAGAGCTTGTCGGTTAGCAACCACATTCTTGGTAAAGGAAGCCATCTTGGTGCCAGTTTTGAATATCCCAGCCCCCATAGTGTAAGCAGCAACTCCAACTTCCACTACGTCAGGAACTATTCCACCTAAAACATAATAAGCGGTAGCGTAGTCTCCTGCCTCTTTGTACTGGTTGTACATCTCCCATTTCTCTTTAACTGAAGCAGCAACGGCAGGTACAACCTCTTGTAGAAGGTTAAGGTTGTTGGCAGCAAAAATGACGGCCTTTTCAATCTCATGGATGCTTTCCCGTGTTCTTTTAGCCTCGGCCTTAGCTCCTTCATATCCAAGTTGCTCATATGCAATAGCGCCCACGAGGTCATAAAAGAATCCAAAAGTTTGTTCAGAACTCTCTGCTAAGCCGGTCATGGCCCCCATGTAGAGGCCAACCATACTGGGCATAACCTTATCAGTATAAACCCCAGTATCATCTTTGGTAGTTACACTTGCAAATTGGTTAGTTGACCCAGCCAGGGCCATGAAAGTATTAATGTCAGTATCGCTTAAATTATCCATGCCTTTTTCAGCGATCAGTCTTTCCATATCCAAATACGTATTTATCAAGGCAGCATTTTTAGCTGTCTTTTCGATGGCTTTTTGCTCGCTCATACCTTCATCTACTAATCGAGCTACCATTTCCTGCTGATTATTCAGTTGCCGCTTTTGCCGCTTAGCATCTTCTGGCAATGCCTTCTTTATTACGTCAGCGAACTTTTCAAAGCTGCTCTCAATTTTTTCAACGGTTATCTCAACATTCTCCTGAATCCCCTCAAACCCACTCAGCACTTCCTTAATCGCAGCCTTATCAATATACACCGTCACCGAGGTCTTTTCGTCCTTGGTGATCTCCTGCGCCCGCTCAAGGTCGCGGTTCAGGCCCTCAAGCCCGGCGTCGGGGTCGGAGCGGATGATGATCTCGCCCTCGCCGATGGTGGCGCGGTTGATTTGTTCGCGGTCTTTGGAGGAGTAGCTGCCGTCGATGGTGTTGGAGACGGGTGTGCCGTCAGTGGTGGTTTTGGGATCTTCAGTGTTCGTTTTTTGGGTATCTTCTCCCCATGGGGTGGTTTTCGTTGTTGTTCCAGCCTTGGCATAAGTGGCGGACAGGCTGACCTGGAAATTCTCCGCCTTATCGTGGTCGAGGATGTCTTTATAAGTGAGAGTGTCCGTATCGAGCTTGAGATTGCCGTTTTCGGCGGCAATGACCGCACCCTCGACATGGGTGTTTTTCTCGACCCGGATATCAACTTCTTCCTTACCGATGATCGAGGTCTGCTGGTTTACCCAAGCGGAATCGGCTTCGCTCTTGCCGATGCCAAGGCTGCCACTGGCTTCGACAGAAGCGCCGTAACCGATGGTGACCGCGCCGCCGACGTTCCAGTTGGAACCGGCGGCTTTGCGTTTGTCCTGCTCGCTCTTGACGGTCAGGTCACGCCCCACGTTCATGGCAACTTTCTTGCCCTCAAGGTTCGCACCCGCAACTGTGGTGTCCTGCCCGGATTCAATGGTCAGGGTTTCCTTGGCAACAACAACCGCATTGGTGTGCGTGAGTGCCTCGGATTTATCCTCAGAACCAGCCGCCGCCCCCTCGACCCGGATGCCAAAGGACATGCCTCCGGTACCGAAGCTTGCGCCGATACCGCCTCCTGCCGAAGCTGAGCCAGAGTCCGCGTCAGTGCTATATTTATTAGTGGCCGACTTGATGACAACATCGCGGCCTGCTTTGATGGTTACGTCGTTTTCAGCAACAACCTGCGCCCCTTCGAGGACGGCATCGCGATCTGCATCGAGTTCTGCGTTACGGCCCGCCCTGATGGTGGAAGTGACAGCATCGGATGCATCCATGGTGGAGCTGGATTGCTCCATGGATACGCCACCCGTGATGGAGGCAGATGCGCCCGGATTGCTCACCTGCAATCCAGCCGATACGCCGCGCAAGAATTCGCTGGCAGCGGTAAGCCCTTTGGCTGCGCCGCCTCCTTCGCCTGAGCCCATGTTTTTGGGCATATCAGCAAGGGTACGTGCCGCCGTGGAAACACTTTGCTTAAGAGCTGCGGTAACGCCTATCTGGACCTGTCTGGCATACTGTTCCGAATGCTCGATATCTTTATTGGCATTGACATTGATATCATTGCCCGCCTTGAGCTTCACGTCGCGCCCAGCTTCGATATCCGAAGAGGACTGATTGATGTTGTTTCCGGCATTGATTTCAACGTCATTCCCGGCGCTGATCAGGGACTTGGCATTATAGTCGCCCGTAAATTTGCTGCCTGTTTCCTTGATGGTCAGACCTGCAAAGTTGCCAATATTAGTCTCTGAGAAAGAAACTGCCGAAATGCCAAGGCTTGTTGATTTGGATTGTTGTTCACTGGTTTGCGCATTCAGGCCGGGGATAAGGTTGGTATCTCTGGCAGCATTGATTATTACATCATTACCCGCCGCAACGGTGGAGCCGATGACTGCGGCATCTTGTGCTGAATCGATTGAAACATTATTTCCTGCGGAAATCTGAGAGCCGGAATTGAGCGAGGAAGTGTTTGTGGATTTCTCCATCTTCGAACTGGCAAACTCCACACCAAAGGGAGCTTGGGAAGAGACTCCGGTCGTAGCCATTTCAAATGCAGGAAGCAGGTTGATTTTGCTTTTTTTCTCGTAGCGATAGCCCGACGAAGTATCCTGAGCACCAGTCACAATGACATCACTCTCGGTACTCTTGATGCTGACGTTATTGTCCGCATGAACATTACTTGCGGAAACCGCGATGTTCTTTGCTTCTGCCGTCAGGTCGTTGCCAGCAGTGACTTCGCTGCCCACCTGTGTGGTGGACGCGGCCATGCTTGTCTGTTGCTTGGAACTGACAAGGCTGGAGCTTTTTGAGTCCCCATAATTGTATCGTTTTTCCTGCGCTGAGGAGACAAGAATGCCATCCTGTGCTTTCAGGCTAACATCCGCTGCGGCCTCGATTTTACTGCCGACGATGGCGATATCACCCACGCCGGATGACCCCGCCTCGGCGGTCAGTGAGCCGCCAGTCTTGATTGATGATTTTTTGATTGTCTCTTGCTTGACAGCATCGGTCCTGGACTTTGATCCACCAAAGAAGCCGCCACTGCTGCCCTCGGCATGCATATAGGAATCCAGCTTGTCCGTGGCCGCCGTAACCGACACATTACCGCCAGCCTTGAGGGATACGTCGCCGCCAGCTTCGACTTGGCTGCCGTGAACCGCCACGTCTTTGCCTGCTTCAACATTGAATGCGCCGCCAGTTGTGAGGGTGCTTCGCTTGTTGCTCGTGGCATCAGTGCGAGAACTGAAGCCGGAACCGCTCGTGCGGGCCTTGTATGCCGTTTCCAACGTGGAAACAGCCACGTTTTCACCCGCTTTGAGCGTGGTGTCGCCATCTACAGTCACCTTAGAGCCGAGGATGCCTATATCGCGCCCGGCTTCCACGGACAGATTGCCAGTCGCCTTGATCTCACCAGCTTTGGCGATGGTAGTGTACGAGGTTCCCAAGCCTGAATTCTGCACAGTCGCGGCGGAGGTAACCACGTCGTTGCCCGCCTTGAGCGCGACATCAGTGCCCTGAATAGTGCCGCCAGTATTGCGGATGGAATCCACGGCGGTGGCGGTCACGGTCTGACCAGACACGGTCCCCTTGTTGTTGAAGAAATTGTCGGCAGTGATAACAACCTGACTCTGCGCCTGGATCAACCCGGCATTGGTGATATCGCCAGTGGTGTTGATGGTTACATCCTTACCCACGATGACAGAACCGCCCTGAGCGATCTTCGTAAGGCTGGCAGAGCCGAGATAAACCACGGGCACGAGCACTTCCTGGCCCTGCACCATCTGGGTTTCCATCCAGATGATATCGCCAGTCAACGCCGCCACCTGCTCGCTCGACAGGGAGATGCCTATGCTCAAGTTAAGATCAGAATGTGCCTGAGCAGCATTGTCCATGAGCGCCATCATCTGATCGGTGTCGGAGGTTATTCCTTCATCGAGGAATCGGCGACCGGAAAGGTCCATTATCTGTTGGCGGACAATCTTGGTTTCCACCAGAGCATTACCCATACGTTTGCCTATATCCAAGGGATTGAAGCCCATACGCTGTATAAGATAATCCGAACCAAGGAAGTCTGCGAGGTCGGCGTACTGAGTATCAATAAGAAAGGCGTGGGCCGGGTCGAGAATGAGAATGTACAATCCATTGGTCGGGAAGGCATCGGTAATGTTGGTGATATTCGTCAGCTTCTGCTGCTGCGTGGCCGGGTCCGGTGGGTTATGAATGCCGTTGCGCTCGGTGACGCCATTCGCCACGGCCCCGGAGCTGATAGTGACTTTGTTGCCCGCATCGATGGTGCCGTATGCGTAGTCGATGGGGGTGAGTTGGACTTCCGTGCCGCCGCCCTTTCTAATTACCGATGGAGACGAATGATTCTGGAAAACGCCACTTCCCCATTTGTATGTAACGCGCCGATAAATTTCCTTACCAACGTTTTCAAATGTGTTCGCATTGATCGTGATGTCGCCGGTTGCAGTGGTTATCTTGCTGACGGAATTTTTGGCATCTACGGACTCAATGAGGATGTCTGTCTTCGCCATGATAGTGGAGCCGAGTTCATGCCCTGAAGCAGTGTCCTCGGTAGTAGTGGCAGAGTAAACAACACCGCTGCCGCCCTGCGTAATTATATACGCTCTGCCGCTATTGGCGACGGTTTTTGCCCGAGCCAGATCGTTCTTTTGAGCGGCAGTCAAGTAACTCGGATCTTCGGCAAGCTTTTGGTCGGTTTCAGCGATGGCCGCTACCAACTCATCGTGGGTAAACACATTGCGTGATGTGTCCAAACCGGCTGCAGCCAATCGAGCTTTCGTCAAATGATGCGCATTATTTCGTACTCCGTTGCGTGGAGTGCCGATATACATCCGAAAAAGGCTGGCAGCCTCGTCACCTTCATCACCGTGATACCAATAGCCGCCTTCTGAGTAGGCAAGCTCTGTCACGCCTTCTGTCAGGACAAAAAGCGAGTTGTTGTTATTGAACGTGCTGGCGCGGAAGGTCAGGCTGCCGTTAATGGACTCGATCTCAGCTGAGTCGTTTTGCAGAGTGCCCATCTTCTGGCCCGCAACCGCGCCTTCCAGAACCATGTCGCCTCTGGCAAGGATGGTACCCCGGTTGTTGTACAGGGTGTCGCCGATACGGAAGGTTCCAGTGCCGCCGGTGTAAATGGTTCCAGTATTGGTGAGGTTGGTGGCGGAGATAGTCGCTTCACTATCCGCCGCGATAAGCTCTTCGTTGGTGAGGGTGCCTGCGTTGATGACGATTTTGTCTGCATTGATCACAGGCGAATCGGCGGCGTCGACCTTGGCAACAGTCACTGTCTGGCCTGTTATAGTGGCGGTATCAACAGCCTTGACCGTGGCGGAAATCTCCACAGCGTCGCTGGTGGAAGTCAGGGCAAGGGTTTGGGCAGACGAAACTGTGTTCCTGATCTGTATTTTGCCATCAGCCGTCATCTCCAGATGCTCGGTGGACTGGACAATACCCAACGTATTAACACCCACGCCCGCCTCGGTGCCGACGAGCTTGATATGTCCCGCATACATGCCACCAAGGGCAGTGGAATCGATGGAAATTGTGGGAACAGGCGAGCCGTCAGGCGTCAGGGGAGTGGTCGCGCCAGTGGATGGGACGTACCTGTTCTGACCAGTAATAATATTGAGCTGTTTCGCGTAAATATCGGCGTTGATTTTGGCAACACGAGTCACCAATTCAAAGGCGTCGATGTTGTTGGTGTTAATGCCCGCACCCTCGATGAGGATATCACCTTTGGTGACATCCAAGCCATTGAATGTATTACCTGTGAACTGCGGTGTGCCAGTGGAAAGCGTGGCCTTGGGAGTATTGATAAACCCGCCGCCATTGATGGAAATGCCGTTGGGATTTGCGAGAATGTAGTTGGCTGAGACGCCAAAAATTTCGGTATATCCCAACAGGCTAGAGCGCCCGTTACCAGTCACTTCATTAAGGATGGTGGAGGCCGCGTTACCGCCGAGGTTCGCATTGGGAGCCAGTGCGCCGCCAAGCTGAGAGATGCCCGGAGCAATACCGTTGTTGATGATAACGCCTTGAGCACCGACATTAAAGTCAGTGAACATGTTGTGTGACATGCCACTGCCATTGGGGGCCGCGATGTTGACCACAGGCACACCATTCTGGGCGGCGTCCATAGTAGCCTGATTCGCGGCAGGCGCAGCACCGTCAGGCGTAATGCCAGCAGCGTAAACCATGGAAGGCGGGCATAAAATCAGCCCAATCATAAAGGCAACCAGCAGATGTTTCAAAGAATCAAGCATTACCAACTCCCGTAACTAGAAAGAATATTTGATGGAAGTGTAGAATTCCACTTCCTCTTTATCTATGAAGGACGGCGCATCAAGACCGCGTGCTACTGAAAAATTCATGATCAGGTTGCCACCGGATGTGCGAAAGCCAATGACCGCGCCCTGAAGTGATCCCTGCTCTTCGGCTTCCTTTTTGTCGTACCGAATGACGCCCGCGTCATAACCGGCATAGAACTGGACATTGCCGAGAATTTTCGCAGTAGCCGGGGATTTTTCAGAGATGTTCGGCATGGTCAGAGCCAGCTCGTTACGCACATACGCCCCGATATCGCCGCTCAAACTGTCGTCATGAAATCCGCGCACCGTGTACAGGCTGCCGATGCTGATGCGTTCAGCGCTATAAAGGGTGTGTGGAGACCATTGGCCAGTGAGCGTCGTGCTCCAAGAAAAATTGGCCTTGTCGAGCAGAAACGGGCGGTAAAAACTGCCTGAATAATTGATTTTGCTGAATTGATTGCGCGGCGTGTCTAACTCTGGATTTTTGTCACGCTCGGCACCAAGTATGGGAACACCGTGGCTATACCCGACACGGCCTGAAATCATGCTCCCGAAAAGTCGATGGCTGTGATTCAACGATGCGCCCAGCACCGAAAGTACCTGGCTGGTGGTGTCGAGGCGCGCACCGTTGAAATAGTTCTGGGTGTCGCGATGAATGAGAGAGAGGCCGAATGATGTTTTACTGTCCTGATCGCGCCGAAGGACTCGATCAACCGAAAGGGTGGTGGTCATCGTGTCGCCGTAAGAGCTGTATTCTGCTCCACCACTGGCGACTGTCGTACGGTAATCATAGTAGCTCAGCGCCCCGGAGAAGGTCCAATAGCCAAGCGGTACGGAATAGAACCCGTTGAACGTTGCACTCTTCTGATGTTCATCATTGAAAAGAGCTTCGGAATCCGCATTCATGTACACGTTCAAGAGATCATTGATGTCGAATAGATTGTCCTTACCGAATGACAGTAGGTATTGATTGCGCCCAGTAGAGTCTTGTCCGGAGTTGTCCAAACCCACAGAAGCCCGCCATGTTTTTGCGCGGTCATTCTCAATGACAACTTTAGTCGCGCCAGCTTCGCTACCGGGGAGAAATTCCATCTTGGCATTGTTGGACGGCAACCGATTCATCTGATCCAACCCCTGCTCAATGTCGCGGAGGTTCAGCAACTCGCCAGCCAAGCCGGGAAAGGCCCCTTTCAACTCCCGATTGCGCCCGTCGTTGTTCTTGAACTCAATGGCTTCGATGGTACCTTCCACAACCTTGATGGTCAGATTGCCAGTGGAAAGGTCCTGCTCAGGGATGGCGGCTCTGGTGGTGGCGTAGCCCTTGTCAATGTAAGCATTGGTCACATCGCGAACGAGATTATTAGCATCACTCAGAGTGAGACAGCGTCCGATATAAGGAGATGTAAGAGCGGCTATTTCTTTCTGACTGAGAAGCGTTACCCCAGAAAGCTCTATGGATTTGACCTCAACGCATGGTGCATCCGGCGCAGCTTCCGGCACTTCGGGCAAACGCAAGTCCTCACTGGAAGGCGGTTTGTCCATCTCCTCCCTGTGCTGACGCTCCAAATCCAAACGCCGCTGCTCTTGCTGCTGCTGAATCTGTTGCTGTTGCCTAATGGCATCATCAACCGGCGCACCGTGTCCCAAAGCAGGCACGAGCAGCAGGAAGATCAACCCAATAAAATATGCAAATTTTCGAATACAACCAAGCGCTCCCCCGACTGCAAGAACCACAGCCGGGGACAGTTTCCCCTTTTCATCACCCACTTGAACCCCCTCAAGGCAATTGCTCAACACAATAGCGCACACACGCCATTGCTTTCCGCCAGTGTTCAACCAATTTTCAAGTATATAAGAGGAGAGTTGAAGTATGACGATACTTCAATCGGTAACCCGGCTATCTCTTCAGAGATCCGTGGCTTTCCGTCTCCGCCTCACGACGAATTTGGCTTTATGAATAGTTTCAAATGGTTGCAGCTCCACCCCTGAAGTGTGTTCCATATGAGTTCGCAGTATATGTCATACGAACTAAAAAGATGCAAGTCTATATGAAATAGAGTGATTGGTTGGTCAATCTAACGAGTTCATCTATAGTTATGTGCTTTTGCTTTTTTCCTGTTGCCGCCGGAGCACCCATCACAATATGCTGCCAGCGTCTTTCAATTCATTTCAAGTATTTATTTAGATAGGAATTGGCCTTTTGGGCTTCGTAATTATTATCAATAAAGCCCCCAATACACGTAAGGAGGGAAAGCCCGCCCTAATTTTTGATCTACTTGCCAGACTTAGCATTGCCTGCTGCAGTGGACTGCGCCCGAGCTGCGAAGCTACCTTTGGATACTTTGCCCCCACTGGATTTTGCTGTTGAGCTTTGAATGCGGGCTGCGGCCTTGGGTGACATCGAAGTTTTGGTTTTGCTCATATGAGCCTCCTTCAAGTTGGGGTTAATTTGGACACCCCCTACACATCAAAGGAGCAATAATAATGCACGGTTTTCAGTGGCGGAGAAAAACGAGTTTTTGCATTCTCATTTGTTATTAGGTTGTTATGCTGACGCTTAGTTGATGTCTCCAATTGCGATTTGTATTGTCTGCAAGCTTGTCCAACGTGAATGGCTCCGTAAATACTCATTTGCGTCTGTAGCAGCACTCAGTTTTTTCAAAACTGAGTGCTCGCTTTTTTTAACCTCAGGCAGTTTTTTTCGTCTTTTTTAGGTGTCTCTCTTTAAAAACATACCTTCCCGCGCCCTAGAAGTAGAAACTGAAATATTTTTAGGAGATATTTATGCCCAAAGAATCAAACGGAGCATTGGAAGATTTGGTTGAAGATCTTGGCCGCTTGCTAACAGTGGACGAAATGGCAAGCTGGCTCAGAAAAGACCCACGCACAGTCAGAAAACATGCTATAATGCTAGGAGGCGTAGAGTTCGTGTCAGGATGCCTCATGTTCTCTGAAAAAAGAATACGGAGTAAGTTTAAAGATGCCAACTCATTCGATGAGACGCGGCAGGAAACGCTGGCGCGGTGTAGTGATAATAGGCGGAAAGATCGTGAAGACCAAATGGTTCGGACCGACGAAAGAGGACCAACACAAGGCGATAATATGGGAAGACGCCACAAAAAGGGAAATTGAAAAACAAAGGGTGAACGCCTTAATACAAGGCGTCACCCTTGCTCAGTTTAACGACGTTTATCTAGATGAGGTCAAGCAGGGTCAAAGTGCGAAGACCTATGACGAGAAGCTTGGAGCTTTTCATCGCTTTGTAGAAAATTATGGCGAAGATCTTCGGGTAGACGCCATAAGGCCTTCCATGGTGCTCGAATACCTACAAACCCAGGAAGCCGAGCGTTCAGGCAACGCGGCCAATAAAGACCGCAAGAACCTGTCTGCTGGATGGAACTGGAGCAAGGAGTTCATCGAAGGATGGCCCCTGGATACAGCTCACCCGAATCCGTTCACTGTTGTTCCCAGACGTAAAGAGGAGCGAAGTGACAGGGTAGTGCCCTCCGAAGAAGGCTTCTGGGCGGTTTATGGAGTCTCAGAGGGCCAGGATAGAGTGATCCTCATGGCTGCCTATTATTTGGCAGCGCGGCGAGGAGAGCTTTGGGGGCTGACTTGGAAAGATGATGTTGACTTAAAGGATAAGCGTGTTCGTCTGAAGACAAACAAGACGGCGGGCGTCAAAGCCAAGTATACATGGCTTCCCATGGTGGATGAATTGTACAAAGCCCTGCTTTGGCAATGGGAAAATGTCAGAACCATAGCCCATGATTATGTGTTTTGGTCTCAGGCTGAGAACCAGCACAAAGGGAATAGGTTCAGATATCGGCAGAAGTGGATGAGCAAGCTGTGCGAAGCAGCTGAGGTTGCATCTTTCGGGATGCATGGGATTCGCCACTTAAGGGCTATTCGTCTGTACACAGATGGTGCAAGACTCAGCTCAATTCAGAAATGGCTTCGCCATGATACTCCTTCAACAACCGAGATATATCTCAAGAGCTTTGGCCTTGATCTCGACGATTTGTTGGAAGTGGCGGAAGCCTCATCACATAGTAAAGCTGCTAACTTTGATAGTGGCACAAAAAGATAATCCCTCAGAACTAACATTCTGAGGGATTATATCCACCCGGTATATCCGGGTCGTGTGTAGGTCAGCTACAAGTAACATAACCTATGAGAATTCTTGGTGTCCCCAAGGGGATTTGAACCCCTGTTACCGGCGTGAGAGGCCGACGTCCTAGGCCAGGCTAGACGATGGGGACTTAAATGGTGGGTCGTACTGGGCTCGAACCAGTGACTCTCTGATTAAAAGTCAGATACTCTACCAACTGAGTTAACGACCCTCCGTTCAAGGAGAGTATGTCTATCCATTTGGCTTTTCGGTGTCAAGCATAAATAAATAATTACTTTGCCTGGGATTAAATCCTTAGCTCTAAGCACTTGAAATCACGGTCGATCTAACATTTTTCTTGCAAAAAAATTCCTACGTGCTATAGTCCCGCCCTGTCGAAAAACGACACAAATCCTTTTAGGAGCATACATATGACTAGAAAAGATCGTACTGAGGGAATCTATTCCCGCCGTGAGGTTCTCGATGAATCGGAACGCAGGCAGTATTGCCAGCTGCAACTCAAAGAGCTGCTCTCCTACGCCTACCGTTATTCCGAAGATGTCAAAAAGCGTTTTGACCGTGCTCAGTTTAATGTGGACAAGTTCCGCACACTGAACGACATCAAGCACATCCCTATCATTAAGAAGAAAGAACTTATCTTCCTTCAGTCCATGGGACCCCGTCTCGGCGGATTGCTCACCAAGGATCTCGGCGAGCTGCAGCGCGTCTTCCTGTCTCCCGGCCCGATCTTCGATCCCGAAGACCGCTCCGATGACTACTGGGGATGGACCGAAGGTTTCTACTCCGCTGGTTTCCGTTCCGGTGACCTCGCGCAGATTACCTTCAACTACCATCTCGCGCCCGCAGGCCTCATGTTCGAAGAACCCCTTCGTAACCTTGCCTGTGCCGTTGTCCCCGCCGGACCCGGTAACACCACCTCTCAGATCGAAATCATGCAGAAGCTGCGCGTCACCGGCTATGTCGGTACTCCCAGCTATCTCATGCATCTCGCTCAGAAGGCCGAAGAAATGGGCCTCTCTCTGCGTAAGGACCTCTTCCTCGAAGTCGCATTCGTCACTGGCGAAAAGTTCTCCGAGAAGATGCGTTCCACCCTCGAAAAGAAATTCGACTGTATCATGCGCCAGGGTTACGGCACTGCCGACGTCGGTTGCATCGGTTACGAATGTTTCCACAAGAATGGATTACATCTCTCCAACCGCGCCTTCGTCGAAATCTGCCATCCCGACACCGGTATCCAGCTCAAGGATGGCGAAGTCGGCGAAATCGTCGTCACGGCCTTCAACAAGACCTACCCGCTCATCCGACTCGCCACTGGCGATCTCGGTTACCTCAACCGCGCCCCATGCGGCTGTGGGCGTACCAGCCCCCGTCTCGGTGGTATTGTCGGTCGCGTAGACACCACCGCCCGCATCAAGGGCATGTTCGTCTACCCGCATCAGGTCGAGCAGGTCATGGCACGTTTCGAAGAGGTCAAGCGTTGGCAGATCGAAGTCACCAACCCCGGTGGCATCGATGAGATGATCCTTTCCATCGAAGCCGGACAGTTCGGTCAAGAAGACGAGCTGCTCCATCTTTTCCGCGAAAAGATCAAGCTTCGCCCGATCCTCAAGGTCCTCGCACCCGGAACACTGCCCCCGCAGATCCGACCCATCGAAGACAAACGCACCTGGGACTAACCCCCAACGCGATTTGCTGAATAGCAACGGCCAGTACCTTACAAGGTGCTGGCCGTTTTTTGTTTGGTATTGTTTGAGATGTGTGGCGTGGTGGTGGGGAGGCCTTCGGCGGCGCTTGCCAGCGGGGCCCCTTCGGGGTGTCTGCCGACGGCCGCCTTCAGCGGGACCAGAGAACCCTTTGAGAAAAGGGTTCTCTGGACTCTCCTAAACTTTTTGTCCGCCTTTCAGGCGAGGATGCAGGGACTCAGGGGCTTTGTTCCTGCCGTGCCGGTTGGCGATTTGAGTCGAAAAAAGCGGTTCGTATATTGTTCTTCTTATCGGAACGGTGCACGCCGCATTTTTTCGACTCAAATCGCGGGTAAATTTTTAGGAGAGGGGCATACGAAAATCTCAGTTCCGTTTTTGTCTTAAACGAAGACAAGAGGATAAGTCGCACAATCTACTGCCACCCACCGCACGCGCGACTGCGCATACAAAAAGTTTAGGAAGGGAGATGGGGTTGGGGGTAGTGGGCCGTGACCGAAGGGAATGCAACGTCGCACGAAGTGCACCTGCTCGTAAGAGCAGGAAGACGCGAAGCGGCTTTAGTGGCCCGGAGGCATCTTTCACGCCTCTACCTAATCGCAGTCGGCTTTGGCTTCGGTCATTACGTGGTTGGGGGAGGTTTTGTCACCTGTGGCTCGGCGTTCTAGGAGTTCTATAGATTTTTCATTGCTGAGTGGTCGGTGGAAATAGAAACCCTGTACGCATTGGCAGTTGAGATCGATGAGCGAGCAAAGCTGTTCTGGATTTTCTACGCCTTCGGCCACGACGGTGAGATCGAGGGAATGGGCGAGAGCGATGACGGCTTTGACGATCTCCATGTTTTCCGGGTCGGTTTTCATGCGTGAGATGAAGGACCTGTCGACCTTGAGGGTATCGACTGGGAGCTGTTGGAGCTGCGTGAGAGATGAGTAGCCTGTTCCGAAATCATCGATGGAGAAATGGACACCCTTGTTGCGAAGCCTCTTGAGAACACGCACGGTTGCCTCTGGATGATCCATGATAGCGGACTCGGTAATTTCGAGCTTGAGCGCTTCTGGCGGCAGGCCAGCGTCTTCGAGAGCGAGCAACACAACCTTGTCCAACTCCATGCGGCCGAATTGTTTGGTGGACAGATTGACAGACATGTAAATGCCATCGGCACCGGGAGTGAGCTGACGCCACTCGGCCAGCGTTTTAAGAGCCTTCCTTAAAACCCACTCACCAAGGGCCAGGATGATGCCGGACTCTTCCGCTAATGGGATGAATTCCGTGGGTGAGATCGCACCACGATCGGGATGCTCCCAACGGGCCAGAGCCTCAAATCCTACGAGATCAGAACCTTCAAGATCCATGATGGGCTGGAACTCGATATGGAATTCGCCCGTTTCCAGACCACGCCGCATGTCATTTTCAAGGGTCAATTGGTCGACTGCATTTTCAAGCATACGTCCAGTAAAGACCTTAAAGCGGTTACGCCCGGCCTCCTTGGCACGGTGCATGGCGATATTCGCACGCTGGAGCACATCGGCCGGTTTAACACCATCAATGGGACTGAGCACG
>JAFLJT010000045.1 GCA_022712855.1 Pseudodesulfovibrio sp.
GACCCCCAACCCATCCCCTTTCCTAAACTTTTTATAGCGCTTCGCGAGGTTTAAGTTTGGCGTAAATACGTCTTCTTATCCTTGCGTTTTTTTGCTAAAAGGGATGCAACGAGGCGGACGGTAATTCCATAAAACCTCCGCGGTTTGAGCCGGAAAAAGCGGCGTGTACTGTCCAGATAAGAAGGACTTTTTCCCACCCGCTTTTTCCGGCTCAAACCGCCAACCGGCACGGCGGAAAGGCACGTCTTTCCGCACCCGTAGAGCCTCGCCGAAGGCGCGATAAAAAGTTTAGGAGAGTCCAGAGAACCCTTTTCTCACAAATCCGCAGGACAGCGGATTTGGACGTCGGTTCCTGCCGACGCCCCGAAGGGGTGAGCCCCAGGACGGGGCGAATCCAAGGGCTCTCTGGTCCCGCTGAAAGCGTCGCCGAAGGCATCCCAAAACGGAACCAAATAAGAGACCAAATGTACCGCACACTGATCATAATAGTATTATTCGCATCGCTGCTCATAGGGGCGGCTTGCACACCGAATGACTCGCCTGGTCATGAGGATATTGAACGTGCTCGGGAGTCGTATTCTCAGGGGCTCTATTTGGAGTCGGAGAAGGACTATGAGCGGTATTTGCAGGTGGAGCCGCAGGGCGAATTTCGTCGTGAGGCGTGGGATAAGCTGAGTGTCATCGCGGTGGAGATTAAGGGCGATTATGACAGGGCGGTTGTGTTGCTTGAGGCGATGTATCTCGAACTGGGTACGGATCCTGATGATGCTTGGCGGATTATGGATCAGTTGGGTGATGTGTATGCGCAGTTGGGGAATCGGGCGAAGGCTATTGAGTCGTTTGATAAATGTTTGATGCATGCGATTGATTCGCCGCAGAATACGTATACGACGCAGTTGCGGATGGCGAAGTTGTATCGGTCCATGGGCAATTATGAATTGGTGGCTGCGACGTTGGAGAACTGTGCGGACTCGGCCATTGATAATGAATCTAAGGCAAAATGTTTATATCAATTGGCGCAGAGCTATAGCTTTATTTCCAATTGGAAACAGTCGAAAAGGGCGCTGGAAACGTTGTTGTCGCTTGATGACGTGAGCGAAGATACACATGTTTTGTCGGTCTTTTTGCTGGCAGATATTTATGATAATGAGCGGAATTATGCGAAGACGAAGGAACTGCTTGAATCTATTATGACGACGTATCCTAATCCGAAGGTTATTGAATCCCGCCTGTCGAGTTTACCGTATATCCCACCTGCGCCGGATACTCCGGTTCCGCCAAAGAGCAAGAAGTAAAATTTTGAAACCCGGTTATGCCGGGTTTTTTTTTGGTCACTTGCGGGTGACAAGAAGAATGAAATAACGTTGCTATAGTTATATGATAGGTATAGTTTATACATAATTAAGAATATTGTTCAGCTAGGAAGATATGGAATTTTTGTCGAGCGCTCCGCTAAAGATACTCCAGAAGTACAAAATTGGCACACTTGTGTTGCTGTTATTTGTGTTTTCGTGGGGATTGTTCGGTGCAACACCTGCGTATGCCCAACCATCCAAACGGGTTTTGTTGCTCAACGCATATAGTTATGATCTCGCTTGGACTGCCAGCATCACGAAGGGTGTTGAAGAAGCCATTGCCGCGCACGGTGACTCCGTAAAATTATCCGTGGAATTCATGGATACCAAAAACTATTTCAGTTCCGATTACCTCTCCATGCTCGTGGAACAGTACCGCTTCAAATATAGCTCAGTGTACTTTGATGCCATCATCACTTCCGATGATAATGCTGCTAATTTTGCGCTAAAATATCGTGATGAGCTGTTCAACAACGCGCCGATCATCTTCTGTGGTGTGAACAATCATACTCTTCCTGACAGCCCTGAATTCAAGAACATAACCGGTGTGCTTGAGTCGACCGATGGGGCCAGCACGCTTAAAGCGGCTTTGCTGAACGATCCGCAGCTCAAATCGTTGTATATTATCATTGATGAATCGACGTCCGGCAAGAGTATGCGGCTTAATTTGGAAGAATCGCTTGCCCCCTTCGCTGGGCAGGTCAACTTGATCTGGCTGCAAGGCTTGTCCATGACCGAGCTTAAGGAAACGTTGTCAACATTGCCGCAACATACGGCTGTGATGCTCGTCACTTTCACTCGGGACAGGCTCGGTAATTCCTTTACCTTTGCCGAAGCGCTCGCGCATATGTATTCGGTGTGCGAACGCCCAATTTACGGTTTATTTGATTTTTATATGGGCGATGGAATCGTCGGCGGTATGATTACCTCTGGTCAATATCAGGGAGAGATTGCCGCCGATTTAGCCATGCAGGTGGTCGAAGGGAAAAAGGCTGAATCCATTCCGGTTGTGCACCAAAAAGCCAACCGCTACATGTTCGATTATACTGAGATGGCTCGCTTTGGCTTTTCATTGGACTCCTTGCCTCATGACAGCATCGTCATCAATATTCCAGAATCAATGTATGAAAAGTACACCTACGAAATCTGGAGTGTGTGCGGTGCATTTATCTTGCTGTCTTTTATTATCGTCCTGCTCATCATTACTAATAGCACAAGAAGGAAGGCTGAAAAGGACCTTGAAGAGGTCAATCGCTATCAGGAAACTCTCGTAGAACAACGCACCGAAGAGTTGACCCAGCGCTCCCGTGAATTGGAGATGGCCAACTACGAGTTGAAGAAGCTCGACAAGCTCAAGACCGCGGTTCTCAACACCGTGTCCCATGATCTTCGCACGCCGCTCACATCAGTCCTCGGATTCTGTAAGATCATTGACCGTGATTTCAACAAATTTTTCGTGCCTCTCTGCCATGAAGTGAGCGATCTTGAAAAGCGGGGCGGACGCATCCAGGATAACCTTTCCATCATCGAAAAAGAAGGCGGACGTCTTACTCGTCTCATCAACGACTTCCTTGATCTGTCCAAGATCGAATCAGGTGATATTGCGTGGAACGACGTTTCGGTCAGCCCGGGCAAACTCCTTGAACAGGCCGCGCCCGTACTCGAAGGCTACTTCTCCGACACAGGCGTCAAGCTCACGGTCAAGACGGACGATAACCTGCCAAATATCGTGGCTGATCCCGACCGTTTGCTCCAGGTGCTCAACAACCTCATCGGCAACGCCGCCAAGTTCACCTATCACGGAGAAGTGACTCTCACTGCCACCACCACCGAAGGCGGCTGGCTCAAGGTCGTCGTCTCCGATACTGGTGTTGGTATTCCTCAGGAAGAACTCGATCATATCTTCGACAAGTTCTATCAAATTGCCCAGTCCACCACCGATACCGACATCTCGCGCGGCAGCGGCATGGGACTCGCAATTTCAAAAATAATTATCGAACACTATAATGGAACAATCACAGCAGAAAGTGCCCCTAACCAAGGATCATCATTCATCTTTACGATTCCAGTAGCAGGGTAGTCCAGGCTGATTGTCTGACTTTGATGCGTGCTTTGTGTGGCAGGTGTTAGGGCTCTATTGGTGCGTGGTTTGGAGTAGCCTCCGGCGTCCCTACCGGGGGTCGCTTTCAGCGGGACCAAAGAACCCTTTGATTCGCCCCGTCCTGGGACTCACCCCTTCGGGGCGTCGGTAGGAACTGACGTCCAAATCCGCTGTCCTGCGGATTTGTGAGAAAAGGGTTCTCTGGACTCTCCTAAACTTTTTATAGCGCCCTTTGGGCGAGACAGTGCGAGCGCGGTAAGGGATACGCCTTACCGCCGTGCCGGTTAACGATTTGAGCCGAAAAAGCGGTTTGTATTTTGTTGCTCTTATCGAGACAGTATACGCCGCTTTTTCGGCTCAAATCGTGAGTGAAGTTTTTGGAGAAGGCATTTGATAGCCAGATTTGTATCTTACAGGAAGTCCCATCTTTTCTTTCGGAGCCAGGAATAGGATCGTATTCCATGGACCATTTCGGCGAGTTTCCATGCTCCGGCGTTGACGAAAAGACCGAGAGATCTTGGGCCAGCTAATTTCATCCCCTTGAACAACAACCAGCGAAGTCGGTTGGATGCTTTCAGCTCTGGAATGATCTGTTGATGCACCCGTTGAGAATAGGCTGGGCCGGGTGAAATTTTCTTTGCAAGTCCCTCTGCGATAGCTTCGCTGGAATACAGACCTGTGGCCATGGCGAAAAAGAGTCCTTCGCCGAAGAGCGGCTCTACATATCCTGCGGCATCGCCAGCCAGAAGTGTTTTGCCATAGACTGGATTTTCCAGAAAATTTCCGTACGGTAATGGGTGCCCATGGAGGCCGGAAACAACGGCTTTATCAATCTTGAGAAAGTCTAGATAATCGCTGAATAGCTTGGAAAAGTTGACGTTATTTCGGCGAAGCCCACAAATACCTACAACTACGCGGTCGCGGTTGGGAAATACCCAGCCATAGCCCGCATCCATGAAGCCAACAATAAGTTCAGGGAATTCAACTGGTCGTGGGAAGTCCGATGGCGACAGCGAAATTTCAATGGCCGGAGCCATAAATTCTTTGAACCGTTTCCGGTCATAATTGGGAAATGAATTACGAATTACGGAGTTCGCACCGTCCGCGCCAATGATATATTCGCCTTCAAAAACATCACCATTTTCCAAGGTGACAAGTCCCTCTATGGGATCGCAGGAAACGATTTTCGCACCTTCGAAAACCTCGGCTCCAGCCCGTTTCGCATGGCTGAGAAGATGGTCATCAAAAACCGTTCGATCCACAAAATGGAAAGGGAAGGGTAGCTCACCCTCAGCCAACGTATTAACGTAGCTGCGAATGGCATAATGGTTCGAAACATGGTTGATGACCCCGGACTGCACAAGGCTGTCCACGTCCTCCCCGAACACTGTCTCAAGCAGCTTCACCGATTTCCACGTCAACAACCCACCGCACAATTTCTTCCGAGGAAACTGCGCCCGATCGAGCATAGCCACAGAATAACCGCGCTGCGCCAGCACGGTTCCTGCTGTCGCACCCGTCGGTCCACAACCACATATTATGACGTCATATCGTTTACTCATACAATCTCTCTATTTGGTGCCCTCAATACACCGCCACCCCCACTCTAATCAAGTGAAGTTCGTTCACTCCAATTCCGTCCCTATCTTAAACGAAGACAAGTCGATTCACAGCACAGCTTTTCGCAACCCACCACACGCGCGAATGCGCCTCCAAAAAGTTTAGGAAGGGAGATGGGATGGGGGGTCTGGGGGGAAGTGAAGAGGGAGAACCCTTTCCAAAGGGTTTCCCTCTTCCC
>JAFLJT010000329.1 GCA_022712855.1 Pseudodesulfovibrio sp.
ATTGTCACAGAACCGTAACACTATACTTCGTTACAAGTGTGCAGCGATCATGTTACAGAGCCTTCGCGTTTGACGAGTGGTGAGTTTCCGTGGGAGATGAACCGCAATCGACGACATTCAGGAAAAAGGGTTTTTGATGAAATTCGGCTCATTTCAAATGCGAATATTGCTCTGGACCTGGGCGCTCCTGCTCGTGGCTCTGGGTGTGGTATTCTATTACTCGACCTCTGTGGTGGGGAATGAGCTTGTGGAGGAGACGGAACGTCGCTCCATGAACGAAGTTGATTCCATCAAGTGGCTTATCGAGGATCATGCGCCGTTTGCTTCTGAGAAATATTTTGCCGAGTGGATGGACGGTCTGGGGTTCAAACTTGGTTCACGCATTACATATATAGTAGAGGGTCGCGTCATCGCGGACTCCGATGTTCCCTTCTCCGATCTCAAAACGCTGGATGATCATAGTCAGCGTCCGGAAGTCGTCGCCGCCCTCGTAGATGGCCGTGGGTCAAACGTCCGTTACTCCGACACCTTGCGTAAGGATATGCTGTACGTAGCTTCTTCGACAGCCCCCGCCTCCGGCATCCCGGCAGGCGTGCTTCGGTTGGCCGTGCCTTTTTCCAAAGTCAGCTCCCGCCTTGGCTCTCTGCGCACCAATTTTATCTGGATATTCCTCATCACTCTGGCGTGTGCCGCCATTGTCAGTGTGCTCATGAGCCGCAACATGAGCCGCGATATCACAACATTTTCCAAGCTGGCCCGTTCCATTGGCGAGGGTGATTATGGCACCCGGTTGCGCGCATTGCCCGGTGGTGAATTCAAACCGCTGGCCCAGTCTGTGAATGCCATGGCCAAGTCCATCGAGCGCAATGTTCGAATTATTGAAGATCAGAAAGGTCAGCTCCAGGCCGTCTTCGAAGGCATGCGCGAAGGCGTCATGACTGTGGATGCAGAAGGGCGTATCCAATCCTACAATGCTGCGCTGGATGAGATGTTCAATCTGGCCGAGACCACCCTTGGGCGCACGCCCATCGAAGTGACGCGCCGGTTCGAGATTCAAGATCTCGTGGACACTCTCAGGAGCGACGCTGAACTGGATGAAATATCAGTACAGATAGACCTCATGGACTCGCGGACTGTGGAAATCAGCGGTGTGCCGTTTATTGATCATAACGGTGTGCGTAAGGTTGTTCTCGTCTTTCATGACATCACCGAGATGAAGCAGTCTGAAAAGGGCTTCAAGGATTTTGTCGCCAACGCATCCCACCAGCTTCGCACGCCGCTCACGTCCATCAAGGGCTATACCGAAACGCTCATCGATAATCCTCCGGCCAAGCCGGAAGACGGTCGGGCTTTCCTCGAAACCGTGCTCAAAAATGCCGACCATATGGACAAGGTTATTTCCAGCATGCTCGCCCTTGCCAAGTCTGAGCAGATGGGTAAAGCGCTGGATTTGGCTCCCGTATCGGGCCGCGAGCATCTGAACCGGGCCGTGGGTGACGTGACATTGTGGGCCGAGGAACGGAATATAACGATCTGTGCACGGACGCCGGATCATGAGATGCTGGTCATGGCTGAATCCGATGGTTTGCTGCATGTCTTTCACAACCTGCTCAATAACGCGGTGAAATATAGCCCTGATGGCGGAATTATCACGGTCAGTGCCGAGGACGATGGTGAATCCATTGTCTTTTGCATCGAGGATCAGGGGCCGGGCATTTCTCGCGAGCACAGTATAAAAGTTTTCGAGCGGTTCTACCGCGTGGATGAAAATACGATCGACGGTTCCGGCAGTTCGGGGCTGGGCCTCGCCATCTGCCGGCGTATCGTCAAGAATTTTGATGGTGATATCTGGCATGATGGGTATGGTGAAGACACTCGCGGGGCACGTTTTTGCTTCCGTTTGAACAAGTCTTCTTGATCTTATTGCAATGAACGACTAACCAACTCCCTCGGAAGAGGGGTAACAAAATGGACATTTACGATCTGTTTTTCTACATGTCACTGGGTGCGGGCTTCCTTATGGCCTTCAACCTGGGGGCAAACGACGTCGCCAACTCCATGGCATCGGCAGTCGGCGCGCGGGCAATTACCGTGCGTCAGGCCGTGTTCATCGCCAGTATCCTCAATTTTGTGGGTGCTGTCGTTTTGGGGTCACACGTGACGGCGACTATTAGTAAAGGCATCATCAACCCAGCGGCGATTACGGACCCGAAGATCATGATGATCGGCATGTTCGCGGCGCTGATGGCGGCTGCCGTGTGGGTTCTGATTGCCACACTAACGTCGCTACCCGTGTCCTCGACGCATTCTATTGTCGGGGCCATAATGGGGTTTGGGTTGGTTGCGGGCGGTCCCAGCGTGGTCAACTGGCTCAAGATGGGCGGTATCGTCATGTCTTGGATCATTTCGCCATTTCTGGCGGCGGGCATCGCGTATTTCATCTTTTCGCATATCCGAAAATACATCCTATTTAAGCGGCAGTTCATACGACAGGCTAAGTTCTGGGCACCCATCTGGGTAGCGCTGACTCTGTTTATGATAAGTCTCTCGTTCTTGTATAAGACTCCGGTCGGCAAGAACCTGCACCTGCACTGGGCCATGGC
>JAFLJT010000092.1 GCA_022712855.1 Pseudodesulfovibrio sp.
CCGTCAAGAATTTCCTTACGAGCTTCAGGATCGACATCACCCTCTGCATCGTCATTATCAAGCATCAACTTGATATAATCCCGTGACTTCAAAGCAAGGCTGCACAAGGTCTGCGACACTCCAAGGTCACCGTTTCGAACCATGTCGAAAACAGATTCCACTTCGTGAGTAAACTCCGCAATGTCTTCGAATCCGAACATGGAGCCGGACCCTTTAATGGTATGTAGTGCCCGGAAAATCTGGTTCACCACATCCATGTCATTGGGAGCATCCTCAAGGTCAAGCAACGCGACTTCGAGTTCCCCCAAAAGGTCGTATGCTTCTTCCTTGAATATTTGCTTATTAATATCGTCGGACATCCGTAGTGCTCCTAAGGCCTCGTATATTAAATAATCGCTAACAAAACGGGAAACTAACGCAAAATTACCCCTTCTTCAAACAGTATCACAGAAAAAGAGACCTGTAGCCCATTATAAATTAATTTTTTTACAACATTACACTTTGCCATGAAAGACGATCTCCGCCCTGGCGGTCGTTTCGTCAAATGGCTTGATCTGAATGCTCACGCGTTCGCCCTTGAAATCAGCAGCGCCAAGCAGGATTCCCTCAAAGTAATCAAACAGACCACGGGCGGAACGATAGTTCATGAATAAATCATCACCCTTGTCTTCATAGGTGAAGTTTGGCGGCTTGATACCCGGCAAGTCCTTGGTCAACTGTGCGTGTATATCGTTCATGCGCATGTAGAATGTCTTGAGAGACTCATCCTTGAAGTGGACCGGGTACATTTCGTGGAATTTCACGACAGTATACTTACCCAGCGTGAGGAAAAAATCGCGTGTGGAAACACCGGTTTGCGCAGAAACAAGTTCGGCCATTTGAGCCAATACCTGATCCGGGTAACTGTCAGTCGGCAGGAAAACGGGACGTCCCATCTCCTCCTGCATCCCTTCATAAACATCAGCGCTATACGTCTGCCGAACAAATTCCTGGGTCAATTTCGGAAATATGCCCTTCATCTCGCCTGCGGATTCGCGCAGATGGGTCCCGCCGCCATCACGGAAGTCCTTGGAAACATCGAGTAATTCCTGAGCCAATCCAGCCAACTCACGGGTTGCACTGGCCGCCTGACCAGCCCCCTCGTCAGCATCGCCAGCAATGGCTGCGATTTCGTCGATACTATGATTAATCTCTTCGGCTGCGGCAGATTGCTGCTCTGCGGCCGTGGCAATCTGCGCCACACGACCGACCATGTCCTTGATGGATTCCATGATATGCTGAAGCGCTTCACCTGCATGATTGGATAATTCTGTACTGACACCAACCTGCTTCGAGGTCTGGCGCATGGACTCGGTGGCCTGACTGGACCGCTGCTGAATAGTGCCAATAGCCCCTTCCACTTCCTTAGTGGCGGCCATGGTCTTTTCCGCGAGCTTGCGGACTTCATCAGCAACAACGGCAAAACCACGCCCTGCGTCGCCAGCACGGGCGGCCTCAATGGCGGCATTAAGAGCCAACAAATTTGTTTGATCGGCAATATCGTTGATAACACCAATAATCTGGCCGATTTGATCAGCTTGTGAATCGAGTTCGCCAATCTGCTCACCAAGCTGTTCCGCTGATTCTGCCACTTCGTTAATGGCAGCCACGGCCTTGGAAACCATGGAAACACCCTCGGCGGCAGAATCGTGTGCCTGATCGGCAACTTCGCTGGTGGCCGTAGCGTTCTGTGCAACCTCGATAACGGTGGCTGTCATCTCTTCCATGGCAGTAGCAACAGATGTTGACTGATTACGCTGTTTTTGCGCCCCATCCGCCTGATCATCTGCTGCCGCAGACAACAACTCGGTAGCGGCAGCCATATGCTCAGCCAACCCGCTCAGATGCTCGCCAGCTTTAGTCATGTTTTCGCCCTGCTCTTCAATCTTCTTCTGTTGCTCAACCATCTCGGTAAGCTCAATGAAAGAACTGATAACGCCGACAATCTCGCCGTCTCCACCATGGACAAGATTGGCGAAAAGCTTCACGGGAACAACACGCCCATCCCACAGTTTCAAATCAACGGTAGTATCCACTTCCTTCTTGGATGCAAGCACCTTTTCGGTAATGGAAACACCCTCTTTGTTGTAGAGGGCCTGGCTAACGGTCAATCCGACAACATTTTTGGCAGGCTTCTTCAAGAGAGCAAGCAACGCTTCGGTTGCCACGACAATATGCCCACCCAGATTGGCTACAAAAGCAGGGTTGCCGAGGCCATTGAGTGCACCTTCAAAAAAATATTTGTCTTGCTGGTTACTGGACATGCTTTCCGCCACTGAACGAAAAGATTCACTCAATGTATTCTTGCCCAAATCGGCGATGACAGATTCAGTCTCACCCTGCTCAACCAGTGCTTCCATGGCAGTGCGCAGCTTGACCGTCACACGATGCTGGAGCATCGCCACGACCAAGACACAAACCACCGCACATCCGGCAGCTATGCCATAGGCAAGCCAGCCGCCAATATATGCTGATCCGGCAAAAATACCGCAAAGAACTAACCCCAATATACCGATTAAACCACGAGAGTCGGTCATCATTCGTCACACTCCAGATAGCATGGCAGCACAGGAGCTGCATTCTTCAAAAAAACAGAGAGATTACCACGGAATGAGTACGCGGTATCCCTGTGAAATGCAATTCTGGGAGAAGAAAAAGGGAGAAATAATAATGAGACTAAGAGGCGAAAAAAGGCTGCTGGTTGATTTTAGGCACCAGTATTTTTGCGCAACATGCGGATAGCCCGGCGTTTGCGATACACACGGATGGAGAAAAGTGAGATGAAATAGGTAAGAATTGTTGCGGGGATACCGAACACAAGGCCGCCGGTAAACATCACGATATAAAGGTCCCATCCAGATTCAATAAGCTGCATCATTTCCAGCTTATTCAAATCAAGAGTCACCCCTTCGAAAGGTACGACCACTTTCCCTACATGGAACAGAAAATAATAAAACGGTCCCATGGTGATGACGTTGGAATAGTTGGTAGCCATCCATGCCGCAAGCTTATTCAGCTTGAAGAAGAAGGCGAGCGCGACAACAATGACAGACTGGAGCGGGATAATAGGCAAGGCACCAATGAACATGCCAAGCGCCAAGGCCGAAGCCAATTGTTTGGGTGAGGAATTCTGCCGCATTACCCGCAGATACCAGTACTTGACCCACCGCTTAGAGCCTGCCCACCAACCATTTTTTTTTGCTTTAGTCGGTTCAGCGGGCGGCGCGTGTCGCCTCAAATCAGTCATGTATTAATCCAGCACGTCAAAACGTGAAAATGTCATAACAAAACCAGCTCGGCCCTGTGTGGCGGAACGAAGTTCCGTGGAAAAGCCAAACAGGCTCGCCAGCGGCGCAAGCCCCTGCACAACCTTCTGGCCAGAGCGGTCGATCATATTCTCGATCTTGGCTCCCTTGGAACCAAGCAATCCGACCACTTCGCCAACAAAATTTTCGGGCACATTGACTTCCACCCACATAATGGGCTCCATCAATTTAGCTCCGGCACCATTCAATGCCTCTTTGAGCGCTATTGCCGCAGCCATGCGGTAACCCACCGGGCTCGATTCGCCGTCCTTGCGCTCAAGGCCAAGGACACGCACATGGAGATCCTGAACAGGATACCCTCTGATTACGCCACTTTGCAAACTATCAGCAATGCCGTCTCCCACAGCCTCAAGCCATAGAGCGGGCCATTCATCAGAATTAACTTCAAAGGAAATTTTGCGTCCGCTATCACGGTCCATGGGTTCAACCGACAACCTGACGCCACCAAAATGCATTTCTTCGCCAAGCTCACGATTAAATTCGCCGGTCCCTTTCGCCTTAGAGCTAATGGTTTCAACGTAAACAACTTGTGGGCGACCTGCTCGCGGCTCCAACTTGTACTCGCGTTTGAGGCGCTCAAGAATAACGTCCAGATGCAACTCGCCCATGCCGGAAAGTATGACCTGCCCGGTATCTTCATCATGCTTGAGGTTCAAGGTGGGATCTTCCATCAGGTACTTTTCAAGCACCTCATCAAGCTTCTCCGCCTCATCGGAATTTCTCGGCTCGATAGCCAGTGATATCACGGGCTTGTAATCTGCAATCTGTTCCAGAAGAATAGGTGAATCTTTGTTGCACAACGTGTCGCCAGTACGAGCGAACTTCATACCCGCTGCGGCAACCATGTCACCAGCATAGGCGGTGTCGATCTTTTCCCTGCGCCCGGCATGGAGGCGGAACAACCGAGCCACACGCTCATCCGTATCTTGGGTGATATTGAACACCGTATCGCCGCTGCTCAGCTGCCCGGAGTAGATGCGCATCATGGCGATTTTGCGGCCAGAGTCCATGGCGACCTTGAAGACCAACGCCGACAACGGCTCCTTATGCGAGACTTCAAAGGAAATTTTTTCCTGAGTTTCAGGAACGATGCCTGTGGCTGCGGGCACTTCCAGAGGGCTGGGCAAGAAATCACAGACAGCGCTCATGACCGGCTGCACGCCGATATTTTTCAAGGCCGATCCCACGAGAACGGGAACAAGGGTCTGTTTCAGCGTGGCTTTTCGGAGAGCTGCCCGGATCCGAGTCGGCGGCACAAGTTCACCGCCCAGATACAAGTCCAGAATCTCGTCATCTTCATCGGATGCGGCTTCAATGAGCTTTTCGCGCCACGGCTCAAGCTTGTCAGCTTCTTCATCCGTTAAATCAAAGAGTGAAATTTTTTCGCCCTTGGTATCCTGATCGAACTCCATCCGTTTCATTTCAATGAGGTCGAAAACCCCTTCGAATTCATCCCCTTCACCATCGGGGTATTGGATAGGCAGCGGATTTGCACCAAGGGTCTTTCGAATGGACTCCACCACCGATTCAAAATCGGCACCGAGCCTATCCATTTTGTTCACGAATGCCAGCTTGGGCACGTGATACGATTCAGACTGCCGCCACACTGTTTCGGATTGCGGCTCAACACCGCTCACGCCACAGAAGACGCCCACGGCACCGTCCAAAACACGCAGCGAGCGCTCCACTTCGATGGTAAAATCAACGTGGCCCGGCGTATCAATGAGATTGATCATGCACGGGTCCCACTGACAGGAAGTCACAGCGGACGTAATGGTGATGCCGCGCTCCTGCTCCTCGGGCATATAGTCCATGGTGGCCGTGCCTTCATGGACTTCGCCTATGCGATGAATCTTACCGGAATAATAGAGAATTCTTTCGGATAGTGTGGTCTTTCCTGCATCAATATGCGCGATAATACCGATATTACGAAGGTTACCGAGAACCTTCGCCGATGGGGCATTTGTCTTGCTCACGTTAGTCTCCGATTGTCCAGGCGGTGGAGTGGAATTGGAAGTGCTCGGGGTGCAGGTTAGGCCAGATCCAACATCCTTCCTGACCGGGGCCAAGGACAAGTTTCGCCTTTCTCAAGGCGAGGTCCGTGCGCTCGGCGGGAAGGTATGCCACATCCATGATGGCGTTGAGGAACTCGTCAAAGTTCTCGCCTTCATAAGAAAAATTATCTGCGGGCAATGGTGGTTCAGCTCCAAAAACGCTGAAAACAATATCCGGATGGGTAAAAGCCAGCACTTCGAGATCAAAGGTGTCCTTGTCTTCCATCCAGACCGCTGCGGAACGGCTGAACCGGGGCCGCCAGAAAGATATACGGGATGCAGATTGAATTTCGCTGGTCTTGATCACAGCCGCCTTGGGGCCAAGAACCGTGACGGCTCCGGGACGATTAGTCTCGCGAAGCTCAGTAAAAAGCTGACGGGCCTGCACATCGGTTATGTCGATCACCAGTTCCTGACCAGCCAGTTCGAGCCCTGTCAAGACAGCCTTGCGCCATGGTTCGCCATTGCTCACACGAGCGGCCAGCACATGCTTCACACCACCAGCCAAAGCCGGAATCAGCGCGGCCAGTAACCGTGACGGCGACAACAGGCTGCCGTCAAAGAGAACAACTGCAAAATCAACGGCATCATACGTTAATTTGGTATCAAACCCTGCTCTCCAATGCCGGATATCCGCACCGGAAATATCCCTGCGCGGACCGTACCAGTCATACTGACGGGCAATGCTCGTTTTCATCCATGCTCGATTTTCATCAGAAATATCTGCATAGGCACGGGCAAACAACTCGTCATCGGGGACGAGGTCGTTAATCCAGGTGGGAAATGAAAATGATGGCTGTTTCATACACAAAAAAGCGGCCCGAAAGCCGCCCGTTTAGATTATAACCATTTCTTGAGCCACAGCTTCCAACTGCCCTGAATGCGCATGCGCTCTTCTTCGGACACGGTCTTATGGTATTCAAAGTAGGAATATTCCGCCCGTTTGCGAGCATAGTCGCGCAGGTCGGGAATATCGGAGAAGTTCTCCACTACATATTGATAGCGGTGCCACGCCGGACCAAACTGATCTGTGCGCCAGAAAAAATCTGCCACATACACCTCGTGCTCGGCCAGAATTCTCCGGCTTTTGACGATCAGGTCACGGGCTGGTGCCGCATATTCTGAGTTGGGATACGTTTCTTCAAGGCGATAGAAGTATTCCAGCCCTTCCTTGATGTTCTCCTGCCTGCGATCAATGGATTTGAACAGGTGGTAGTTGGCATTGCCAATCTGATAGAGAACGTAGGGAATATCCTCATTACTGGGATGCAGAGCCTCAAATTCCTTGTAGGCATCGAGTGCCAGCAAGTAATCTTCATCAAGGAAATACGCATCGCCCAAAGCGAGTTCCGCCTTGAGAGAATACGGGCTGAACGGGAAACGATCCTTGAGCTTGGAAAAATACTCCTGGGCGTCGTTATACCCCTTCTCACCCATGGCATCCATGCCCGCCTCATAGAGTTCCTGTGCGGTATCCTCAGGGGGCGCAAGGAAGTAGCTGTCGATCCAGACACAGCCGGAAACGAGCCAAAGAGCGAGGATGGATGCAAGAACGCACGGAAAACGCATGCGAACTCCTAAATACCGAGCTGTTCGAGATAAGTGAAACAGGCATTGGCGGCAGTAGCGCCGTCGCCAACTGCCGATGCAACCTGACGGCACATCTTAGCGCGGATATCACCCGCAGCAAAGACACCGGGGACATTGGTGCGCATCTCTACATCAGTGATGACACCGTTACTCTCTTTCTCAACGTCATCGGAGACATATTCCATGATTGGCTCGAAACCAACGAAAATGAACGCTCCATCAATCTTGAGATGAGAGACTTCATCCGTCGTTGCATCCCTGAGAGCCAGAGATTCGACACCGTCAGCACCCTCGACTTCATCAACAAGAGTATTGCGAATGACTTCGATTTTATCATGATTGAAGCATTTGTCCTGATAACAAATCAGGCCACGGAAATCGTCACGACGATGAATAAGGTAGACCTTGTTCACCAAC
>JAFLJT010000186.1 GCA_022712855.1 Pseudodesulfovibrio sp.
TTTCTAATTGAACAAGTTGAAAACAGTGAAGAGGGGGGGTTAGATAATATATTATGTACATACAAGTGAAAAGGTTAACAAATATAGGACTAACAAAAGAGCTTATTGAACATGTCACACCTAGGTTGAGTAAGAGTAATCTGACAGAGGAGATCTTGTACCTACAAGAACACTCTATTATGAGGACACAACTCTACCTCATCAAGTTCACAGATATACCAACGTTTGTAGCTGTCCATTTAATCCTTCACAGCCAGACAGGGCAGTTCTGGTATGTTGAATCTAAAAGGGACGATTGGTCAGGTGAAAAAGGGTCTGATGTAACTAGGGATGCACCTGTTAATATGTGTGGTATATGGGACTTCCCATGGCTAAACGATCATCATTTTTTACATATGCCGTGTCGATGTCATCAACCGGGCTGAAATTCAGAAAAACCGTACGGACTTCCTCTTCAATCTGAGAGTCGGTGTAACCAACAATTTCGATCATGAATTGACGAACAGTCATCCCGGATTGTCCGATGAGATAAAATCCTTTTTGCAGCAAGGTATTCCATGCTGTGCGGGATTCAGACTTCATTTTTAAGTTCAGGCCTGCATTATTATTCATAAAAGTATCTCCTGTAGGAAAAGTATACCAAATATCAGGCACTTATGCATTATGCTTTCTGTGGCACAATAAGCTGTTTTCTTTGACATTTTTTCGCAGAATCGTGTATGCTTTTGGCCGAATTGTGTATCGAAAGCTTTCTAAAAAGAATGTAAAAGATCATATTAAATTAAGCACTGTAACTTTTAAAAATCGAGGTTCGTATGCTGAAGATTCTGAGAATCAACACCCGCACTAAAGAATACGCCTTCGAGGAAGTAGGCCCTTACGCTAACCTCGGTGGCCGTGCTCTGACATCCCGCGTTATCAACAAAGAAGTTCCCGCGGACTGCCACCCGCTGTCCTCTGAGAACAAGCTGGTCTTCGCAACTGGCCTGTTGGGCGGTTCCACCGCAGCCAACTCCGGTCGTCTTTCTGTTGGTACCAAGTCTCCGCTCACCGGCGGCATCAAGGAATCCAACTCCGGCGGTCTGTTCGCACAGAAGTTGCCCAAGATGGACCTGCTTGCCATTATCCTCGAAGACAAGCCCGCTGAGCAGGCTCCCTTCTCCACAATTTTCATCACCGATGGCAAAGTCATCTTCAAGGATGCTACCGACATCGCAGGTATGTACACATACCCCGCACACGACAAGCTGCTTGCTGAATACGGCGACAAGCTGTGTGCATGTGTGATCGGACCTGCTGGCGAAACCGTCCGCAAGACCGCCACCATCCAGTTCACTGATCCCTACAAGCGCCCTGCTCGTTCCGCTGGTCGCGGTGGCACCGGTGCTGTCATGGGTTCCAAAAAGATCAAGGCCATTGTCCTTGATCCCGAATTCGGCGAAAGAGTCGGTCCTGTTGATGCAGACGCCTTCAAGGTCTCCCGCAAAACCTGGGTTGACATCCTTCAGGGCCATCCGGTCACCAGCCAGGGTCTGCCCGCTTTCGGTACTTCCGTTCTGGTCAACGTCATCAACGAAGCTGGCGCACTGCCAGGTAAGAACTTCCGCCAGGGTCAGGTTGACCACGTAGCCGAAATCTCTGGCGAGAAAATCGCTGAGATCATCGAATCTCGCGGCGGCAAGACCACCGAAGGTTGCCACCCCGGTTGCGTTATCCAGTGCTCCCAGCAGTACAACGATAAAGATGGAAACTACGTTTCCTCCGGTTTCGAATACGAAACTGTCTGGGCATTTGGTGCCAACGCCATGATCAAGGACATCGATGATATCGCTGCCCTTGACCGTCTCTGTGACGAAATCGGCATGGACACCATTGAAATGGGTAACACCGTTGCCATCGCAATGGACGGCGGCATCATCCCCTGGGGTGACGGCAAAGCTGCATTCGAACTGCTCCGCAAAGTCGGCACCGACGATCCCATGGGAATGATCATGGGTAACGGCGTTGTCTTCGCTGGCGGCGCATTCGGCGTAGAACGCCTGCCTGTCGTTAAAAACCAGTCCATGCCTGCGTACGATCCTCGTGCAGTCAAGGGTGTTGGCGTTACCTACGCAACCACCGCCATGGGCGCTGACCACACCGCTGGTTATGGCGTCACCGCCAACGTTTTGAAAGTCGGTGGCGACATCGATGGACACAAGAAAGAAGGCAACGTCGAGTTGTCCAAGAACCTGCAGATCGCAACCGCAGCCATTGACTCCATGGGTTTCTGCCTGTTCGTAGCCTTCGCAGTTCTGGATTGTGACAACGGCGTGCAAGTCATGGCCGATCTGGTTCAGTCATACACCGGCAACTCCTTCTCCGTAGACGACCTGGTCAATCTGGGCGTCGGCACAATGAAGGACGAGCAGGAATTCAATAAGCGTGCTGGCTTCACCAAGATGGATGACAAGCTGCCCCGCTTCTTCGAAACCGATCCCCTTCCGCCCCACGGCGTCGTTTGGGATTACGACGAAGACGAACTCCAGGGTGCTAAGGTCTAAGGCCAACCACCACAGTAATTGTAAAGGCCGGGGATTTTTTCCCCGGCCTTTTTTTCGTCTAACCGTTGACCGGAGGCTCTCGAGTGCCTAGATTATTCCCATGGGTATAGAAATTAAATGCTTTGCAACACTGACTAAGTTCCTGCCGGACAATTCGGAAGACTATCCTGCAGTACGGGGCGAAACCATCCAATCCCTTGTCGAAAAACTCGGCATCCCGGTGGATGAAGTTACGCTGATGTTCATCAACTCCTGCCGTGCCGAACTGGACAGCGAACTGAAAGATGGCGACCGCGTTGGCATCTTCCCGCCCGTTGGCGGAGGCTAGACCGTGTCCGACGAATTACCAGAATCTATACGCGCACACGCCGAACGCATACACCTTCCCTGTGGAGAAGAAGGCGATACCATCGGCATCACGTCTGTCGCTGAGATCGCACATTCTTTGAAGATTTCCGGCGTTGAAGTCGAGGCGGAAGCCATCCGTATGGATGTGTTTCCAGCCCGATATTTGCGCAACAGGGAAAGCATCTCTACAACTGACCAGCTCACGCTCCTTGAATCATCCATCGCCATGGTCGGCCTTGGAGGACTCGGCGGTAATTTGCTGGAAATGTTCATGCGGACAGGTGTTGGAAATATTCGAGCCGCAGACGGCGATGCCTTTGAAGATAGTAATCTTAACCGTCAGCTCCTGTCTTCGATCAATACCTTTGGCATTCCCAAAGCAGACGTCGCCATAGGCAGGGCACACCAGATCAATCCGTCCATCAAGATTGAAACATGGGACGAATATCTCAATCCTTCCACACTCCCCGAATTTCTCAGCAGTGCCGACGTAGCAATTGATGCTCTTGGTGGCTTGAAATTACGCCTTGCACTGCAACAAGCTGCAGCCGAAGCCAATATCCCGCTCGTCACAGGCGCACTCGCCGGATGGACCGGATATGTTGGTGTAGTGGAGCCAGGTCAACCCGGACCTGCGAACCTCATGGGGCGCGACAACGCTGCCGAAGAAAAACTCGGTTGCCCCGCGCCTGCGGTCACCTTAGTCGCTTCCCTCATGGCTGTTGAAGCCGTCAAACTCCTTTCTGGTGCTCCATCAAATCTTTCCGGAGCCATGCTAATCATCGATTTACAGACACTCACTTTTGAAAGAGTTTCCCTGTAAGCATCTAAAATTAGTGTCAGACCTTTTTGTATTATGTCGGCATTGACTTAATACTCCCCTTCCTGCATATATTCCAGAACAACTCGTCACGGCTGTGTCGAGCCACTTAACAATTGATAACAAAAACATATTGGAATCAATCATGGCAAAGAACAGCAAAGCCACACTTCGCTTACGCGTCTGGATCGAACAAGAAAATGAAACCTATATAGGCATAGGCAGCACGCTGCTTTTGCAACACATAGAAAAACTGGGATCTTTGCGAAAAGCCGCCGAAGAACTTGGCATGTCCTACCGCCGAGCTTGGGGAAAACTGAAGAATGCGGAACAACGCATAGGCCAACCGCTGGTAGAAAAAACCAGAGGCAAAGGGCAGCGCTTCAATCTCTCCCCATTCGGCAAAGAGCTCATGGAGCAGTTTTTGGAATTTTATCTCGACGTCGAGGAATACGCCACAAAAAAGGCGGCAGAAGTCCTGCAGATGGACGTAGAAAAATCCGGCGAATTTTACAGAGACGACACTGATTAGCTTTCTTTCAGATTGAGGGGTCTGAACAAACAAACAATCCTGAGGAGGATACTGATGAAACGGTTTTGCACTCTTGCTCTCACTTTACTACTCGCGCTGACTTTCTCCCTCCCCGCCCTTGCGGGCAAAACCCTGATGATGGCGACCACCACCAGTACAGCCAACACAGGCTTGCTTGATGATCTTATCGTTCCGCAATTCAAAAATGACACTGGTATTGAGATCAAGTTTGTTGCCATCGGCACCGGTAAAGCGCTCAAAATGGCCGAAAACTGCGACGTTGATGTCGTTCTGGTTCACGCTCCCGGCGCTGAAAAAGCGTACATGGACAAAGGCGTTCTCACTGATCGCAAAGAACTCATGTACAATGACTTTGTCATCATCGGCCCCGAATCTGATCCCGCTGGTGTCAAAGGTATGAGCGTCACCGACGCCCTGAAGACCATCGAAGCCAAGAAAGCTGTCTTTGCCAGCCGTGGTGACAACTCCGGTACCAACAAAAAAGAAATCTCTCTGTGGAAATCCGCAGGCATGGGCGTTCCCGAAAAGCAGAACTGGTACGTCCAGACTGGTCAAGGCATGCTCCCCACCATCAACATCGCCAATGAGAAAGATGGGTACACCATGACCGACCGTGGCACCTATATCAAGTATGCTGACACCAAAGGTGGCAACCCGCCGCTGAAGGTTCTTGTGGAAGGGGACGAAGTACTGTTCAACCAGTACTCCGCACTGGCCGTTGCTCCCAAGCATTGCGCAGACGCTCAGTACGAACTGGCCAAGCAATTCATTGCATGGATGGCCTCCCCGGCGACACAAAAAGCTATCAGCGAGTTCAAACTCCTGGGCAAGAAGCTTTTTATTCCCAACGCCAAATAATCCGAGTATGTAGATTTTTCGGGGAGATGGTTTGACCATCTCCCCGAAAAACAAGGGATATTAATGGATTACTTGCTGCAAGGATTTCTCCAAGGTTTTGTGCTCCTGTTCACTGGGAACGCAGAGACCTATTCGGCTATCTGGGCCACGGTGGGCGCATCCTCCTTGGCCATGCTGTGCAGCATATCCATCGGCGTCCCGGTGGGATTTCTTCTCGGCCACAACACATTTCCCGGAAAAAAGATCGTCAGCACCTGCGTTGATACCTTGCTCTCCTTTCCCACCGTCGTCATCGGACTCCTCGTTTACGCATTTCTGACCCGCCACGGCCCTTTGGGTGGAACGGGTTTGCTCTTTTCCATTCCCGGCATCGCCCTTGGGCAGACCCTCCTCGGCCTGCCCATTATCATCGCCATGACCGCCACCGCTGTTGAAGCGCTGGATAAACGCCTGCCACAAACTCTCATTACGCTGGGGGCCAACCCGCGCCAAATCCTGTGGGCAACCGTCATCGAAGCGCGTTTCTCCATCATGCTCGCCGCCATGGCTGCCTATGGTCGCATTGTCTCCGAGGTCGGCATCTCCATGCTGGTTGGCGGCAACATCAAATGGCACACCAGAACCATCACCACAGCCATCGCCCTTGAAACCGGCAAAGGTGAATTCGCCATGGGCATCGCACTCGGCATGGTCCTTCTGGCCGTCGCACTCACCGTCAACATTTTTGCTTCGGGCTTAAAAAGGAGGGCTGTCCAATGAGTGCCCCCCTCATCCAGCTTTTTAATGTCTGCCAGCGATACAGCGGGCGCACAGTACTCTGCGTGGATCGTCTTTCCATCGAACCCGGCTCTATCGTCGGCCTAGCTGGCCCCAACGGATCCGGCAAATCCACCCTGCTCCGCATGCTGGCATTTCTCGAAGCCCCGGCATCCGGCACTCTGACATTCATGGGCGAACCAGTTTCCATCAAGCCAAATGGCGTTCATCGCCATGTGACTCTCCTCGTCCAGGAACCGTACCTGCTCAAACGCAGTGTCCATGCAAATGTTTCGTACGGCCTCAAGGTCCGTGGCGAAGAAAACGTCACAGATCGGGTCAATCACGCCTTGGAAATGGTTGGTCTGGACCCCGATAAATTTTCACAACGACAATGGTATGAGCTATCCGGAGGCGAGGCACAACGTGTGGCGCTGGCTGCTCGATTGGTACTCAAACCCAAGGCGTTGCTCATGGATGAACCTACGGCCAGCCTTGATGGACAAAGCGCCACTTTGATCCGTCAGGCAGCGCTGGCGGCCCGCAAAGAATATGGCGCGTCCCTTGTCATTGCCAGCCACGATATGGCATGGCTCAGTGCAGTAAGCGATCACATCGTCCATCTCGAACATGGCGAAATCACAGATATCAAATGATCCTTCGGAGGATACAATGAAAGCAGTTTCCATAATCGGCCCCAAGAATTCCGGTAAAACAAC
>JAFLJT010000309.1 GCA_022712855.1 Pseudodesulfovibrio sp.
CTCCGGTCTCCGTGCCCCGAACGCGGCGCTCTACCAGACTGAGCCACATCCCGATGTCGTGAGAGGCGTGTTTAGCTCACAGGTTTTGAAAAGGCAAGGCAAAAGTGCATCTTTGATGCTCAGTGATAGACAAAGGTTATAATAGCGCCTATCATCCAATATTGTATGATTAAACATAGTTATTCCCTTGGACTGAACGATGGTATAGTACTGATTACTAGTTCGACAAAAGTTCAGCTTTTAAGAAATATATTCCAAATAGTTAGATTAGATGATTTTAAGGAGATAAATCTGTGATAAATGTTCTTGTTGTGGATGATTCCGCTTTCATGCGGAAAGCCATCAGCACGATGCTTGAGAAGGACCCGGAAATTAAGGTTATCGGGACAGCTCGCGATGGTCAGGAAGGCCTCGACATGGTTCGCAAGCTCGATCCCGATGTCGTTACCATGGACATCGAGATGCCGAAGATGGACGGTCTGACCGCCCTGAGGCACATCATGATGGAAGCGCCCCGGCCTGTGCTGATGGTGAGTTCTCTGACTACAGAAGGTGCAGAGTCCACACTCAAAGCGTTGGAGCTCGGAGCGGTTGATTTTATCCCCAAACAACTTTCCAAGGTCTCTCTCGACATCATCAAGATCGAGAAAGATCTGATTGCACGCGTCAAGACGGTTGCAGCGCGCAAGATGCGCCATTTTTCTCCGGTTCGTGCGAAGCGTCCAGCGACTGCGGCCAGGCGGGCTCCTGCGGCTCGTCCTACTGGTCGACCTCTGCGTGATGTCGTGGCTATTGGTGTTTCCACTGGCGGCCCGCCAGTGGTGCAAAAAATCCTGTCCTCGCTTCCTGCTGATTTTCCGGCCAGTATTATTATCGCGCAGCATATGCCTGCCGCGTTTACCGGTCCTTTTGCCAAGCGTTTGGACGGTGTGAGCAAGCTTTCGGTCAAGGAAGCAGAAAACGGTGATGTTCTGAAGCCCGGGCATGTCTTTATTGCCCCCGGCGGCAAGCATGTTGTGCTTGATCAGAAAATCAGCCGTGTGGATGTTGTCGTGACTGACGAACCTGCCGAGGCCCTCTACAAGCCTTCTGCCAACGTGCTTATCAGCTCGGTGGCCGCGGCTGTTGGCAAGCGTGCTCTGAGTATCATTCTCACCGGAATGGGCAATGATGGTTGCGAAGGTGTTCGTGATCTCAAGGCCAAGGGCGGTCGGGCATTGGCGCAAAGCGATGCCACCTGTGTCGTCTATGGCATGCCCAAGGCGATTGTGGATGAAAAACTGGCGGATGAAATTGTTGATTTGGACGATTTGGCCGAGTCCATCATTGCCAATCTGTACAAATAGTACAGGGCAACGGATGCTCATCAACCCCCTAAAGGGAGAGGCTTGACCACATGGCGGAATGTACTGAATACCTGACATTACTGAAGAATGACGACAAAGAAATCGTTCGAGAGGGCGCTTTTCGGGCTGGCGAAGACAATTGTGTAGAAGCAGTTGGAATGCTTGCTGAATTGTTGCAGACGAATCATCTTGGCATCCAGGAAGCTGCTGATAGCTCCCTGCGCAAAATCGGTGGCAAGGAGACGGTGCAGGCAGTTTTGCCGCTGCTTCGTTCCGATGACGCCCCGGTTCGCAACCTCTCCATGGATATCCTCCGTGAAGTCGGGAACCAAGATCTTGGGTCACTCATTAGGCTGATTCAGGATGAAGATGTGGATATCCGCATCTTTGTTGCTGATATCCTCGGCTCCACCAACAATCTGTTGGCTGTTGAGCCGCTGTGTGAAGCACTGCTCAAAGATCCTGAGGTTAATGTCCGCTATCAAGCGGCTGTCAGTCTCGGTGAGCTCGGCATGGAAGATGCCGCTTCGTGCCTGAACAAGGCTATCGAGGATGAGGAGTGGGTTCAGTATTCGGTCATCGAAGCTTTGACAAAGATCGGGCATGCCAGTTCTGTGGATGCCATGGTCAAGGCGTTGGACAAGGCCTCTGACCTCGTGGCGTCGATGATTATCGACTCCCTGGGTGAGATGGGCAACGTCAAGGCCGTCACCATGCTGATTAAGCGCATGGAAGAATCTCCCACTGCCTTGCGCAACAAAATTGTCATGGCTGTGGTCAAAATTCTTGGCGGCAAGTCGTTGACACTCCTCAGTGCTGATGAGCGCGAGCGGTTCCGTGAGTACCTGCTTGTTGCACTCAAGGACGAGGATGAAGAGATTCAGGATGCCGCCATTCAGGGCCTCGCCCATGTCGGTGGCGAAAAGGCATCAAAAGGTATTTTGGAGATCGCAGGCGCTCTGGACTATGACCGTGATCAGGAACGGATTGGTGTTATCATCAGTGATCTCGCTCAAATAGGAATGACAGAAGCTCTCAAGGTGGGCGTTTTTGGTGAAGACCAGATCGTCGCCGGAGTGGCTGTACAGACATTGGCCCAGATTGCACCAGCAGAGTGTGGATCAAGTTGCGAGGTCTGTACGATTCTCATGGAAGCCTTCTGGCAAGTAAGTCTGCCTATTCAGCGACAAATCATCACTGTTGCCGCAGATCGAGGTACTGAAGAAGCCAAAGATTTCTTTATTAAAGTATTGGACGAACATACGGACGGGACGGTTCTCAAGAGTGCAGTCTACCTGCTCGGCGAAAAGCTGCAGTTGCCTGAAGTGGCTGAAAAACTGTTCCAGCTGCTTGATCACGAATACGATGATGTTAAAGAGGCTGCTCTTGATGCGTGTATCGCTATTGGCGGCTCGGAAGTGAGCGCTCGTTTCAGAGAGATGTTTGTCGATGAAGAGCCGGTTCATCGCCTGATGGCGGTGTATGCTCTGGGCAAGCTCGATGTCACGGACAATATGGAAATCCTCCAGCAAGCCCTTGAGGACGAAGTTCCCGATATTCGCAAGGTGGCAGTGGAATCTCTGGCTTCGGCCTGTGATATCAGTGACACTTGGCGTCCGCTGGTGCTGTCCAAGCTCAATGACGAAAGTAAGGACGTGCGCCTGACTGTCATCGAGATTATGGGCCAGTGTTACGATGAAGGGTTTGCGCCGTACCTGATTGAAGCCTTGGAAGACGAGGATGATTGGGTCAAAATTCGCGCCATTGATGCTCTTGGTGAGCATGGCACGGAGCAGGCTTCTCCGAGACTCATCGAGATGTTGGAGAACTCCAACCGCTTTGTGGTCATGAAGGTTATCGAAGCGTTGGGTTCCATTGGCGGCACTTCGGCATTCAGGGCGTTGCTGGATATTACCAACAGCGATGAATACGAACTTGTGAGCGCGGCAGAGACTGCCATTACCAAAATTCAGGAAGCTCAGGAGTAGGCCTAGTAGATGTCTTCGCTTTTTTCAAAAACCATATCCCCGGGTAAGGAACTCAAGATCACTGATCAGGAGTTTACCAACCTGCGGGACTTCATATACGCCCAATGTGGTATCCATATTGCTGATAATCGCAAGTATCTGTTGGAAAATAGACTTGGGAACAGGTTGAGGAAGCTTAATCTCAAGAATTTTGATGAGTATTACAACTTCCTTCGTTTCGATGCGACTAAATCGAGAGAAATGAAGAAGCTGTTTGAAGTTATCACAACCAATGAGACGAGCTTTTATCGCAACCCGCCCCAGCTGAAAGTTTTTCAGGAGCAAGTGCTTGCCGAGGTCATCAAAGGATGTCGGCTCAAAGGCAAGAAGCTGCGTATCTGGTCTGCTGGTTGTTCCACGGGAGAAGAACCATATACGATCTCCATGATCGTCCATGAGCTGCTCAAGATGGAAGTGCCGAGATGGGATATTAAAATCACGGCCAATGATCTGTCTGAACGTGTTCTGGAGTCCGCCCGTAGAGGCGTTTACAACGACTATACTCTGCGCTCTACGCCCAAGGATGTAGCGCAACGCTATTTTGATATGGACAACGGAACCAACAAAATCAAGCCTGCAGTCAAGAAGTTGGTCAGTTTTGGACAGATCAATTTAAAGGACAAGATGCAGCTTAAGCGAGTAGAACGCTCTCAGATAGTGTTTTGCCGTAATGTCATCATCTATTTTGATGACGAGATGAAGAAGCGGGTTATCAATGCATATTACGATAACCTTGAGCCTGGGGGATACTTGATCATCGGACATTCCGAATCGCTGCACAATATTACACGTGCGTTCAAGCCCATCCATTTTCCCGGCTCGATCATCTATCAAAAGGAAGAGTAGGGGGAAAATGAAATATTTTAAAAAAAATATTGGCCTGTCAGAAGGTGTCTTGGGTGGCTTAAAACCGCAAGCAGCCTCGTTTTCTGGCGAATTTGATAAATCAAGCATCACCATGTTATTAAATGTTTGGGGGAATCATGGGTAAACATATTCTGATTGTGGACGATTCCAAGACTGTACGAAATCTTGTCGCCTTCATTATGAAGAAAGAAGGTTTCAAGGTTACAGTGGCCGAAGATGGCTTGGATGGTCTGGAAAAGTTGTACAGTGCTGAGGCGGTCGATCTCATCGTCTCCGACGTCAACATGCCCCGCATGGACGGTCTGACCTTTATCAAGACTGTTCGTGAGCAGGAAGCATATCGCGATATTCCCATCGTTGTTTTGTCCACCGAAGGGCAGGATAGGGATATTCAGACCGGTCTTACCGTTGGCGCCAATTTGTACATGGTCAAACCGGCTCAGCCGGAAAAATTGGTTCGTAACGTCAAAATGTTGCTTGGTTAACGCCAGGTGTGATAAATAGAAGATACAACTCAATCCAGGTGTCTCCAAAACGACGGGGAATGTCGTTAATGGAAACGCTAGAGGGTATTCAATGAGCCAGGACTTTCTTGATCCGGAAATATTAGCTGACTTCTTCATGGAAGCGAAAGAGCATTTGGAGACCATTGAACCAAATCTGCTTGAGCTTGAGAAGTCGCCGGAGAACCTCGGCCTCCTCAATGAAATCTTTCGCCCCATGCACTCTCTCAAAGGTGCATCCGGGTTCCTTGGTCTGGACAAGATCAATGGCCTGGCTCACAAGGCGGAAAATATTCTTGATGAGTTACGCCAGGGATCCATGCAGGTGACCGGGGCCATTATGGACCTGATTCTGTCTGCAACGGATGCCTTGCGAACCATCGTCGATAATCTGGAAACCAGCGGTGTCGAGGGTGATGTGGACACGGCTCCCATTATAGCTCGAATCGAAGCGGCTTTGCTTGGCGAGCTTGAAGATGCTCCGCCTGCGGCTGCTCCGGAACCGGAAGCTGTCCCCGATGTCGCTGCGCCCGAGCCTGAGTTGGTCCTTGAGCCCGAAATTGTTGCAGAACCTGTTATTTCCGAACCTGAGCCCGCACCTGTTGCGGAGAATACGGAAAGTTTTACTATGACGCCATCGTTTCAGCCTGAGCCTGATCCAAATTTTGATGAAAATCCCTATGTCCTGACCACTGTTGGTGAAGGGCATCTGGCTGACTTCCTTGAGGAAGCGCAAGAAATCATTGAAAATCTCAACCGTTGTCTTCTGGCCCTCGAAGGAGAGCCTGATGGCAGTGACGAGATGATCAATGATACTTTCCGGTATTTCCATAACCTGAAAGGGAATAGTGGTATCATCGGTTTCAAGGAGCTTAACGCCTTGACCCATGAAGCTGAGACCCTGCTCAACAGAGTTCGCAAAGGGGAAATGGAATGCAGTCAGGGTGTTATCGACCTGCTTTTGGCCGCTGTCGATCTGATCGAAGAACTGGTGGGCAAGGTAGAAGTCGAGTCCAATAGGGTGACCCCTGTCGACACCAGTGTCATGGCGCAGCTGCTCCAGAAAGTGACCGAAGATGGCAACACCAATGCCATTCAGGGTGCTGTCTCCAATGGGAAGAACGGTGCAGCACCCGAGGCTGCGGCTCCCGCAGTCGAAGCAGCTCCGGCTCCTGCGGCTCCCGCAGAACCTGCTGGCGAACCCTCTGGTGATTACGACCCAGAAGACGTTGCTCTTTTTGTCCAGACCATCAGTCAGCAGCTTCAAGGTGCTGCCGTTGCTCTGGGTATGCTGGAGAAGGACTCCGAACAAAAAGATATTATCGACGGTTTATTCCGTATTTTCCAGACCATCCAGAACTCTGCCGGCTATATGGGCCTTGATGAAATCAAGGAATACGCTGGACGTACAGTGGATCTTGTTGATGCTGGCCGCTCAAGCGATATGGATTTCTCCTTGATGCTGGATATTTTGGGCCAAGAGTTTTCCATATTAAAGGAAAAGCTCCTCAATAGCTTAAAAGAGATTACTGGAAGCGAGGTCGCCGATCCCACCGAAAACATGGTGATCCCCGAACCAGGCGCAGCCAGTGAAACTGTGTTGGATGCAGAACCAGCTCCGGCAGCGGTCGCAGCACCGGCTCCAACGCCGCCAGTTGCTCCTGTAGCATCGGCATCGGCCCCGGCTCCTGCACCCGCTCCGGAACCGGCTCCAGCGCCAGTCGTGCCGCCTGCTCCGAAACCTGCACCAAAGCCCGCCCCCGCGGCGGCCCCAAAGCCTATGTCTAACGCCCCCACCAAAGCTGCCGCAAATGCTCAGCCTCCGGCCAAGCCCAAGGCATCTAGCACCATCCGTGTGGACCATCATAAGCTGGACCACCTGATGAACGTCATCGGCGAGTTGATTATCAACCGTAATAGATATTCCATGCTTGCTCGCGCTCTGGAAGACGGGAGCGAGGAAGTACACGTGGTTGCCCAGCAGCTCACCGAGACCACATACGCCATGGCGCGAATCTCGGATGATCTTCAGGACACCATCATGAAAGTTCGTATGGTGCCCGTCCAGACCGTCTTCTCACGCTTCCCGCGCCTGGTGCGCGATTTGAGCCGCAAGTCCGGCAAGCAGGTGGAGCTGATCATGGAAGGCGAAGAAACTGAATTTGATAAGTCGGTTGTCGAGGAAATCGGCGATCCGCTGGTTCACCTTGTCAGAAATGCCGTGGATCACGGCCTCGAAGACGAGGAATCCCGTATAGCGGCAGGCAAGAAGCCCAAGGGGCATGTCTGGCTGCGTGCCTACCACAAGGGTAACTCTGTTGCCATTGAGGTCGAGGATGATGGTCGTGGTATCGATCCCGAGAACCTCAAGCAGGTGGCTATTCGCAAGGGTGTTATTACCCCGGAAGAAGCCAATGCCATGGACGATGATGAGGCGCTTGAGCTCATCTTTGCCCCCGGATTCTCCTCAGCGGAGAAGGTGACCGATATCTCCGGTCGTGGTGTGGGCATGGATGTGGTCAAAACCAACATCAAAAACCTCAAGGGCAGTGTGCATACCCAGTCCGAAGTGGGCAAGGGCACCAAGCTGACCCTGACCCTGCCGCTGACCTTGGCTATTATTGACGCGCTCATGGTTGAGGTCGATGGTAATACATTCGCCATCCCACTGAATGCTGTGTCTGAGACGACCAAGATCGAAGTTGAGAAGTTGTCAGATATCAATAATCGTAAGGCTGTCACTCTTCGTGGCGAAGTCCTCGGTATCGTCGAACTGTCTGAACTGCTCGGCCTCACTCAAACCATGGATGAACGTGAAGTTCTGCCCTTGGTCATTATTCAGATCAATGAACGTCGTCTTGGTTTGGTTGTTGACCGACTGTTGGAACGGCAGGAAATTGTTATCAAGCCGCTCGGTCAATATCTCAACAACTTCGACCTCAAGGGGTTGTCAGGAGCGACTATCATGGGTGACGGTTCCGTCGTCCTGATTCTTGATCCGCATGAGATCTACAGCATCTCAACACAGCTTGGTCGTAAGCCCGAGTCTTCCAAGGCTAAGGCTAAGGCCAAAGCCAAGGCAATGGCCTTGGCAATGGCTCTGCCTGAGAGCTAGTAGCTGAACAGTAAAAAGTAAAAGGCCGGTGAACAATTGTTCACCGGCCTTTTTTTTGTTCGAATATATTGGACTAGAACATCGACATGAAGTTGACAAATAATGTCGCGTTCATGGCGTGCATCAGCCAGAGCAGGGCGACTGCGAGGAAGGTCAGACCTTTCAGTTGCAGCGGTGTTTCGCTCCGGGCGATGATGATCCAGACGATGACGCACAGTGAACCAAGCGCCAGTCCGGCAGCCCAGACCAGGCCGAGCGGGGTACCGAGTGTCATGGTCTTGAAGTGTTCAGGCAGCACGGCGAACAGCCATCCCTGACAGCCAAGAAAGCCGATCATGGGCAGTGTGGCCCAACGGGCGGCCTGTTTGAGAGCGAAATTGTAGTAGTCGCGGCCAAAGTCATCCTTGTTGCGACGGATGACGAGATAAGCGCAGCATAATCCTGCGGCAGCGGCAACGGTAAGGATCGTATACATAACAGCCATGGGCAGGATCATGGAGAGTATGCCGAGCTCCATTTGCGCCTGAGCCATCTCCGGCGGCAGGCCAATCATCAACTTGGCCGGAATGGCAAGGGCAATGCAGACCAAGGAAGCTAGCGCCGCGATCATGCCCAGAGTCATGTGCAACCCTTTGGCGTTGCGCATCTTCTTCCATGTAAGGAAATAGGGCAGGCCAATGATGATAAAAACACCCATGGCGATGAGTGGCCCAAGGAAAGGGGATGCCGGGGTGATGACTTTCTGTAACATCTGCGGGAACTTGACGTAGGCGACGCTCACGGCCGCAATGTCGATGACGATGAGCAGTGCCAGGAGGACACTCCCCATGGCAGCGGTTTGCTGTCCGTATTTGTCGTAGAAAACCTTACTTTTGGTCTTGGCTGCAATTTCGCCAAGTACGGCTACGACAGGGCTGCCAAAGGCTGCCATGCCGAGAAGGCTGAAAAATGCCGGGGCCAGCATGATGGCCACCATTGTCAGTGTCTCTTGTATTGTCATGATCGTGATTTCTCCGAATACGTTTTTGCGGATGCCAACATGTTGGCCGCGTGAGCTTATTTGCCTGAAAAACGAGCCGCACGCAAGGTGTGTCCTTGAGCAAGGAGTTTGGTCAATTATCATCGATTCCTTGCAAAAAATCCAATCATCGCCTATTTCTCATAAAACGATCAAACGTGTGAACTAGGAGAAATCCGTAATGAAATATCTGAAGCTCGCTCTGCTCGTCGCACTGTGTTCGCTGACGGTGGCATGTACCGCCGCCAAGCAGAACACGGGTACTACGGCGGCAAGCACCGAGTGGCGCCTGAAAAGTCTCGAAGAGAGCTTTTTGAATTTCCGTGAAGAACAGCGCCTTCAAGCCGACACAAACACCGAGAACGTCGAAGCGGTCAATGAAAAATTGACTGTCTTGGAAGGCGATGTCGCAGCGCTAAAAAGCGGGCAGACCATAATGGATGCCCCGGATACTCCTGATTCCATGGCCGATGCACCGCCCAAGGGCTGGGTTACCGACCTGAAACCCGAAGACGAAAAATGGGTGGACGGACAGAAGCCGAATGGCGAAATGCCCATGGCTCAAAGTGGTGAAGATAAACCGTGGTCCGAAGTGCCAGGTGCTCCGGCAACCATTCCCGAACCCAAAGTCATCAAGCGTGAAACCACTGCAGCCAAGAAATCGGCTCCGGTTAAAAAGCCCAAAACATCGGCATCCAAAGCTATGTATGACAAAGGCTACGCCAAATATTCTGCTGGAGATTTTGAGGGTGCGCGTGGGGCCTTTGACGAGTTTCTCAGGAAATATCCGAAAGATAAGCTGGTTCCCAACGCCCTGTATTGGAAAGGCGAGACATATTATTCCCAGAAAAATTACCCTCAGGCTATCCTGACATTTAAAGAAGTCACTGGACGTTTCCCCAAGGCCTCCAAATCGTCTGCGGCATTGCTCAAGATCGGCATGTCCTATGACAGGGTGGGCGATCCAGACAACGCTATTTTCTATCTCAGGGCATTGGTCGAGGACTTTCCCAAGTCCCAGCCTGCCGGGCTGGCCCGTAAAGAACTGAATCGTTTGGGCGGCTAGTTTTCTTATTGTATCAAATCTTCGGGCCGGAACTCTCTAATATGATGTGAGTTCCGGCCCTGTTTTTTTAGCGAGTCATATACGCCAATGGACTTTCAGAAAGAATATTTTGCCTGCCTCGCTTTGAAGCACACGCCCTACATCAGTCCTAAGGTGTGGAAGCAGCTCTCTGCGCATTATTCGAGTGTGTACGATGCTGTGCAGGATGTGTCCTCCTGGTCTGCCCTGGGTATTGAAGGGAGAGGCCTTAAAGGCGCTGTAGCCAAATGCAAAGCCGAAGCGTGGCGTGAGAAGGCCGAGGCGGAGTACCGGGCGGCGAACAAGGCTAAAATGGATGTGGTCACATGGTTCGACCCGCGCTTTCCTGAGCCTCTGAAGCACCTCGAAGATCCGCCGATAATGCTCTACGTGTCTGGCGATACAACACTTTTCAAGAATCCGGGCGTGGCGGTTGTTGGAGCAAGGCAGTGCACAGCGCTCGGCCTCGAATCCGCCGGGCGCATCAGCACACAGCTTTCAAAGATAGGTATAACCGTTGTTTCAGGGCTTGCCCTTGGTATTGATCGTCAGGCGCATCTCGGCGGCCTGCGTGGGATAGGCAGTTCCATTGCCGTGCTCGGTTGTGGCCTGAATATCGATTATCCCCTCGATAATCTCGATGTCCGTGCAGCGCTCGATGCCAAGGGGCTTGTCGTGACTGAGTACGGTCCCGGCGAAGGGGCGCGGCCACACCATTTCCCATACAGGAACCGCCTTATAAGTGGGCTTTCTCTCGGTGTTCTTGTGGCCGAGGCGGCACACAACAGTGGCAGCCTGATCACAGCCCGTCTTGCTGGAGAGCAGGGTAGAGATGTTTTCGCTTTACCCGGTCCTATCGGCCAACCGACATTTACTGGCTGTCATCGACTTATCAAGCAAGGCGCGGCTCTTGTGGAGAGTGCCGAGGATATAGTGGAGATTCTCCGTTACGATTTTGCTCGCGAACTGCAAACTATCCCCGATCCTAAACCGGTCAAGGCTGAAGAAGAAATTGATGCTGAAGAATCCAAGGTGAAGGGCGGGAAAAAGAAGAATTCAGTAGCGAAGAAAAAGCCAACAGAGAAGAAAAAAACGGTCGCCAAGGCTGAATCGGAGAGTGATCCAGCACCAAATCTTGAAAGCGAACTAGAATCCAAGTCCGCAGAACCAAAGAAAAAACGCCGTAAACGTCCTTCGGCTGTTGAGCGTGAAGCGATCAAGCTTAACGAAGAGGAACGTGAGGTCATGGATGTACTTGATCAGACGGATAAGATACATATTGATGCCTTGGGACGTGAGCTTGAATGGACCTCCCCCAGAGTGAGTCAGGTGCTGCTCATGCTCGAAATGCGTGGGGCAGTTCAACAACTCCCCGGCATGTGGTACTTAGCCAAAGAATCGTAGCAATCAGTTGAAGAGACTATACTATAGTTTGGAAGCTGCTTGCCACATTCTTCGTGGCTGAACTTGATGACAGGACGCAAAAGCCCTAGATCGTATTTCTTGGTTCATCCCTGGTTCTGGCCTTTGTCAGCTTTTTTGGGTGTCTCATGGACTTCGATAAGATATGACCTAATGGGTTGAGGCAAATCAATGAGCCGTGTACATTGTTTTTACGCTTCAATTACTTGTGAACAAACCGGATAATCGAGCTGATATAGTATGCAGAAAATACCCATCGATCTCGCCGCTCCCGGCATGAAACTCGCCAAGCCTGTCATTAAAGACAATGGTATGACCATTATGGCCGAGGACATGGAGTTGACCGAAAGTCTCATCTCCCGGCTCGCAACCATGAAAATCGCTCGTATTACGGTGCAGGGCAATCCCGTCGATATGGGCGGCGCTGGTGCTGGCACGCAATACGCTGAACGTAGAGATCGGCTTGAGGTCCTGTTTCGTCGTTATGATGGTGACAAGTGGATGCAGCGAGTGAAGACCCGTATGGGGCAATATTTCCAGATGAAGGCAGCCGCTCAGGAGGCCAGGATCAAGGCCATGGAAGCGCTTGAAGCTGCGGCCATTGCCGCTGAACTGGCAGAAGATGGTGAAGAAGAACTTGAAAATGGTGGCGAGGAATAGGCATGACTGAAGATCTGAAAACCAGTATTCGAGGTGAAATCCTCCAAGTCAAAGACCTGCCGACCCTGCCGCATGTCCTCGAAAAAGTGACCAAACTTATCGAGAACCCGGACACGTCCAGTGAGGCAATCGCCAAAGTAATATCCACTGATCAGGTGCTCTCGGCCAAGGTCCTCAAGATGGTCAATTCGCCCATCTATGGATTCCCCGGCCGCATCAGTTCCATTCAGCACGCTCTGGTTCTGCTCGGTTTCAACGTCATCCGAGGCATCATCATTTCTACATCCGTTTTCGACATGATGGTTCAGGCCATGAAAGGCCTGTGGGAACACAGTCTCGGTTGCGCAACTGCCTGCAATATCATCGCCCGCCGCGCTGGTTTCGAAGACCCCGAAGAATACGCCGTGGCCGGGCTTCTGCACGATCTCGGCAAAGTCGTTACCGCTGCCCAGCTCCCCGAGCTGCACAAGCAAATTACGGATAACGTCGAAGCCAAACAGCTCTCATATTATCAGTCTGAAAAAGATATTCTCGGTTTCGGCCACGATAGAATCAATGCATGGCTCGGCAAACATTGGGGGTTGCCACCTAACATCCGCGAAGCCATGTCACGCCATCACGCGCCACAACTGGCCGAATTCTATAAGCCTATGTCCTGCGTCGTACACGTCGCCGATTTCCTCGTACGCCTCTTCGAATTCGGCAATTCAGGCGATGACCAAACCGCCTACCTGCGCCCCGAAGCACTCATAGAACTCAACTTCAAAATGACCGATCTCGACAAAGTCATGGACGAAATGGCCGAACAGCTCTTGGAAGTCTCTGATTTGACTTTTTAATGAAGAATGCCTCCGGCGGCCAGAGGAAGGGGAAGGGGGAAACTTTTGGAAAAAAGTTTCCCCCTTCCCCTTCCTCTGGACTCCATCCCTTTCCCCCTTCCAAATCTTTTGTAGGCGCAGTCGCGCGTGCGGTGGTTTGCGAGAAGTTGCGCTTTGATTCTATTTATCCTCGTTCGAGGCCAATATGTATTTAGGATGTTGAATTCCTTTCCCCAAACTTTACCCGCGATTTTTCACGAAAAAAGCGGCGGACAGTGTTCCAATAAGAAGAACACAGTCCGAACCGCTTTTTTCGTAAAAAATCGCCAACCGGCACGGCAGGAACAAAGCCTCTGCGTCCCTGCGCCCTTGCCCGAAGGGCAGCTAAAAAATTTAGGAGAGTCCAGAGAACCCTTTACAAAGGGTTCTCTGGTCCCGCTGAAAGCGCCGCCGGAGGCAATCATAAACACTACCCACACACAGCCATCACTCCCCATCATGCTTTGACGGAACCTATCGACTGGTGCTAGGTTCTGCATATGACTCAGACTCTTGAAGAATCTTTATTTCAGCGTAAACAGACCGCATTTTTGTTGTCACCAGACAAGGCCCTTGCCGAGATGTTGCAGAAGCTGTGGTCTCCGGATGTTATGGAGTTCACTGTCTTTGAGCAGGGCGGTGGTGCTATTGAGCATATGTTCAACGAGCCACCGGACTTGCTGGTGGTGGATAACAGGCTTGCTGACATTGAAGGTCGTGAAGTCGCGAATCTGGTCAAGAGCGAAAACGTTTATCGCCAGTTGCCGGTTGTCATGTGCGTTGATCCCATTGATGTTGAAACACCGTGGAATTGGAATGAAGTTGAAGTTGATGACTTTTTGGTCAGACCGTTCAATCCGTCTGAGGTGCGTGATCGGATTAATCTGACTTTGTGCCGCGCTATGCGTGCATTGGATGCAAATCCGCTTTCGAAACTGCCGGGAAATTCTTCAATCATTCAACGTATTCAAGCCCTTATTGATAGCGGTGAAGATTTTGCATTGTGCTATTGCGATTTGGATTATTTCAAGTCTTACAATGACAAGTATGGCTTCTCGCGCGGTGATGAAGTTTTGATGATGTCCGCTCGGTTGATCGTGAACACGATTCGTAGTTATCAGGGCGTTCACAGCTTCGTAGGCCATGTTGGTGGTGATGACTTTGTGTATATCCTGCCGCCGGATAAGGTCGAGGATTCGTGCCACCGCATTATCAAGGCGTTTGATGATATTGTGCCGCATTTTTATGATGCCGATGATAGGGCGCGAGGCAATATCACGTCCATTGACCGTGAGGGCGTGACCAAAATTTTCCCGCTCATGGCCATATCTCTTGCCGTGGTGGTCAATATTGATGGCCGTATCAAACACTATGGTGAAGTTTCGTCTATCGCCATGGGATTGAAGAAGAAGGCCAAGGAAGACCCTAAGAGCAGTTATGTCATCGACCAACGCCAAACGTAACGAGGCGGGCGAACTCGTCCGGGGTTTCCTCGCATTTCTCACGGTGGAGAAGGGATATTCTGACGCCACCATTCGGTCGTATGGCACTGATCTCAGCCAGTTTGATGAATTTTTGAAACGGGTGAAGCGCTCCTTGGAGAAACCGGGGCGTATCAACCGTGATCATGTGCGCGGTTTTTTGGCGGAGATGCATCGGCGTAGCTTGTCCAAGGCATCTATGGGCAGAAAATTGTCCAGTCTGCGTGCGTATTTCAAGTACCTGCTACGGCATAAATTTATCGAAAAAGATCCGACATCTGGCATTCGTAATCCGAAGCAAGAAAAACGGCATCCGCAATTTTTAAATGTCGATCAGGCTGTGTCTGTCATGGAAGCCGCTGTTGATCCTGATCCTGAAGGCTTGCGTGATATCGCATTGGCGGAACTGTTATATGGTTCCGGGCTGCGTATTAGTGAAGCCATCGGCTTGGACCTCTTTGATGTCGATAACGATGTCATTCGTGTTGTTGGTAAAGGCTCCAAAGAACGGATTGTTCCTTTGAGCGATTCCGCGACACAACGTATTAAGCGTTATGTTCAGCAGCGCCACGCCTTCTTGAAAGATGACCATTCAGAGCAGGCACTCTTTATTGGTGTGCAGAATGGGAACCGCTTAAATCGTCGACAAGCGAATAGAATTGTTGCAAAACTTGGCCGATTGGCTGGGCTTCCCAAGGATATTTCTCCCCATATGTTGCGGCATAGTTTTGCCACGCACATGTTGGAGGCTGGGGCGGATTTACGCAGTGTGCAGGAGTTGCTTGGGCATGAAAATCTCAAAACGACCCAACACTATACACATCTGGACATGCAGCACATCATGCAGGTATACGACCAAGCGCACCCGCGAGCCAATGACGATAGCGACGGGGAATCGTAGACTGTTGAAAATGCACCATCTGCTTCGTTGCTGCGAGAAGCTTAAACCCTCGCGTAGGAAGACTACGCAGCGGCCTTGAGTTTCTCTTGTGCCTCGCACCTGGCACATTTTGAACAGTCTGTTGTGTAAATACTAATGAGCTATGTTTTAAAGAATAGGAGAGTATAATGGAAAATCCCATGGTCCTTCTGGAAACCCCGGAAGGTGAGATTCTAATAGAGTTGTATGCAGACAAGGCCCCGAAAACTGTAGAGAATTTTCTGCAATACGTAGACGACGAGTTCTATGATGGCACCTTGTTTCACCGTGTTATCAAAGGCTTTATGGTTCAGACTGGCGGTCTGACATTCTCCATGGACGAGAAAGAGACGCGTGAAGCCATCACCAACGAAGCAACCAACGGCTTGAAAAATGTCGAAGGCACCGTTGCTATGGGCCGTCTGCCCGATCCGCACAGCGCCACCGCGCAGTTCTACATCAATGTCGCGGACAACGCGGACCTTGATCATACCGGCGAAGACGATGAGAACTTCGGCTACTGTGTTTTCGGCGAAGTCGTCGACGGCATGGATGTGGCGCTCAAGATCAGCAAGGCCAGAACCAAGAGCTTTCAGGGCTTTGATGATGTTCCCAAAGAACCTATTTCAGTCATTACGGCCCGTCGTTTCGAATAGTCAGGTATTCATAAGACAATAAAAAAGCCTCCGCATTTGCGGAGGCTTTTTTCGTTGTATCCCGTTTAGTTGATCGCCGTTTGATACGGCCAATTGTTCATGCCTTTTTCCAGGATGAACAAGCGGTTTTCATCAATACCCTGTGCTTTGTAATAATCATACGTGCGCTTGGCTCCACCGCGTCCCCCTGGACAAACTATGACGATGTTGTCGCCTGATGCCTTGAGTGCGGGCACAGCATTGTCGAGTTGGGCCCGTTCCTCATCCGTTTTAACCGGATAAGCGTTGGTTTCAATAGAGCCGGGCAGATGGCCTTTCGCAAATTGGTCAATCGGGCAAATGTCGATAATTGCAACCTGCGCCTTTGCGTCCAGTTTGGAACGCATGGCATCCTGAGTGATGTAGTTGTAGTCGGAAGCACTTGCCAATACGGGCAAAAGCAGGGCCATAAGCGTGATGAATAGCAGTTTCTTCATTGGTTTCTCCCTCAAGGTGATGTTTCGTAAATGTGGATGTAATAGAATTCATCTATCGTATCTAGTCAAATACATAATGCCAATGGTTTGACACCAAAGGGGATGAGGGAATTAATGGCAATAAAAAAGGCGAGACCGGATGGTCTCGCCTTTACGTATGTCTGTGAATCTTAAGTTATGCTGTTGCAGCAGGGGCAGTAGCAACTTCATATTCATCCTTGAGGGTCTGGATCAATTCCTTGACGGAAATGATCTTGTCCACAAGGTAGGCATTGGCGCCACAAAAGGCGTAGCCATGTTTCAGTTTGCCTCTGTAGGCACTGACCAGCGCGTTAGCGATGCAGTAAGGGGCTTCCTCTTCTGCGCATGAATGCAGGCATTTATGCACGCACTTTTTGGGCTTCTTGTCCCCGGAAGCTACAGCAGCGAGGAATTCATTCTTTAAAGCTCGACCGGGCAGGCCAACCGGGCTTTGGATGATGGTTATGTCTTCTTTTTTTGCGTCGATAAACGCTTGCTTGAAAGCTATGTCAGCATCACATTCGTGGGTTGCCACGAAGCGGGTGCCCATCTGGACACCGGATGCGCCGAGTGCCAGGGCGTCGGCAATGTCCTTGCCTGTGTAGATGCCGCCAGCTGCGATGACAGGGATGTCCTTGTCATGCTTTTCGCGGAAAGGGATCACTGCTTTAACGACGTCGGCGAGGATCGTTTCAAGCTGGAATTCAGGTTTTTCCAAATCCTCAGCTTTGAATCCAAGGTGTCCGCCTGCTTTGGGGCCTTCGACGACGAAGCCGTCGGGCAGGCAGTCAAAGCGCTTGAGCCATTTGCGGCACAAGATGTTTGCTGCGCGACCGGAAGAGACGATGGGAACCAGCTTGGTACGCACGTCTTCTTTCATTTCGTCGGATACTTCGCGGAGATAACCGGGAAGATCAACAGGCAGGCCTGCGCCGGAAATGATGACGTCGACGCCTTCGCGGATGGAAGTGCGGACCATGTCGCCGTAGTTGGTCAGGGCGCACATGATGTTTACGCCGAGCAGACCATCGGTCATTAATGCCCGTGCCTTGCGGATTTCATCCACCAGGCCGCGGCGGTCGGATCCTTCGGGATCCTTGGCACGCTTCGGGTCGTTCATACCAATCATGGATGTCGCAATGACACCTATGCCGCCTTCGTTTGCTACGGCACTTGCAAGGCCGTGAAGGGATATCCCAACGCCCATACCACCCTGAATAATAGGGAGTTTGGCGGTCAGGTCACCGAATGTGAGTTTCGGAAGATTCATTAAGGTACCTCGTATATGTGTAATAATTGAAGTCTATGCTCCAAACTGACCCCTAAGTCAAGTCAAACAGTTGTTTGACGAGGTTGATCTCAGGGGTTAAACGTAGTTTTTTACAATTAATTCAGCGAAGTACATTGAGCTTGTGAAAGCTGGTGAAATTGAATTCAGTATATGGATGGTGTTTGCGTGCTTTTCTACCACAAAGTCCATGACGAGTTCATTGGATTCAATGTCCACAAGTTGCGGCCTGATACCAACCTTGGGGCTGGACATGACGTCGTTTGGTATGATGTATTTTACCAGTTTTTCCGCATCGGCAAAGAAGTGCTTGAAGAAGTATTTACGCGGTTCTTCAAGGGCAACACCCCGGAATTTCTCGTTTTCAAAAAACATATACATTTCGCGGAGCAAGATAGCGAAGACTTCGGAGTCGATGCCTTGCAGGATGCCGTAGTTCTCGCGCCCAAAGGCGGGGATGGCCGTGGGGCCAACGTATACTTCGCCATGAACACTGCGCGTGAAATGAACGCCGAGGAACGGATTCTTGATGTTCGGAACCGGATAGATTGACCCGCGAATCTTATCGGCTGCGGGCTTTTTCAGTACTCGGTAAATTCCTTTGAACGGCAGCAGACGGTATTTTTTCGCTATGCCGAAAGCTTGAGCCACCTTGTCGCTGAATGCTCCAGCTGCGTTGATGAACAGGCCGTAGCCGATATCACCCTGACTGGTGCGGACGCTATCTTTTCTTGCACTGAGAAAACGGGTGTCGAAGAAAAATCGTACTTTTCCGGTTGCTTCTAGTTCAGAGCGCATCTGTTTGAGGATGGCCTTGGGATCGACTACGGCTGTGAGGGGCGAATGGAGTGCGCGCCCGGTGGTTTTGGCATTGGGTTCGATTTCGGCGAGCTGTTTTTCGTCGATCATCTCGACGGTAGCGCCGTTAGCCGTGGCTCTTTGTTCCAACTCGTCCAAAGTGGCGAGTTCGGATTCATCGCGGGTGACGATGACTTTGCCGGATTTGAAGAGCGGTAGATTGTGCTCTTCGCAATAGGCCTGCATGCGTAGGTTGCCTTGTAGGCACATCTTCGCCTTCAAGGTTCCTGGATCATAATAGATTCCAGCGTGCAGGACGCCGCTGTTGCGGCCAGAGGCGTGGTAACCCAGCCCGTCTTCCTTGTCGAAAATGATAATATCGCCTGCTCCGGATTTAACCAGTTCGCGGGCGATGGTCAGGCCGAGAATGCCCGCACCGCAGATGACGACGTCCGCTGTGTACATCGGTTACGCCTTGCTCAGCAGCTTGAGGCCGCTCTTTTCATCGATCTTGCGGAGCATGTCCGTGCCGATAATTTCCA
>JAFLJT010000305.1 GCA_022712855.1 Pseudodesulfovibrio sp.
AAGGGAATGTACAACTACTGCGTACACTTCCTCTTTGAAGGAATTGTTCCTAAGTGTCAAGCGACTTATAGGGCCGCTTCCAAGTTAGGTTTAACGTAAAGCTCTCCGCCGTGACAATCATTGATGACCAAAAGCGGAAAATCTTTGACGGTCATGGCACGAATTGCTTCGGGACCAAGCTCGTCAAAAGCGATAACCGTGGATTCAACGATGGAGTTGGACAGCAATGCGCCAGCGCCACCAGTGGCACCAAAGTAGACGCCCTTGTACTCTTTCATGGCGTCCTTAACTTCCTCGGAACGTTTGCCCTTACCGATGGAAGCCTTCATGCCAAGGCTGTGCAAGCGCGGAGCATACGTGTCCATGCGGTAACTGGTGGTCGGACCAGCAGAACCAATGGGACGGCCCGGAGGGGCCGGAGACGGACCAACATAGTAGATGGCGGAACCTTCCAGTTCGAAGGGAAGTTCTTTGCCAGCATCCAGCAGGTCGATCAGCTTCTTGTGCGCTGCATCGCGTGCGGAATGAATGGTGCCAGACAAGAAGACGACATCGCCAGCCTTAAGCTGCTCCATGTCTTCATCTGTCAACGGGGTGGTCAATTTATATTCAGCCATTAGAGTACAACCTCCTCGTGACGCTGGGAGTGACACTGGACGTTGACTGCCAGGGGCAGGCTCGCCAGGTGACACGGTTCCATGGTGATTTTGATACCGAGAACGGTGGTCTTGCCACCCAGGCCCATGGGACCGATGCCCAGGCGGTTGACGGCTTCTTCCAGTTCCTTTTCCATGGCAGCAACTGCCGGATCGGGATGGGTATCGTCCAGTTTACGCAGCAGGGATTTCTTGGCGATCTTGGCAGCGTGCTCGAAAGTTCCGCCGATACCGATGCCTAGAATGGTCGGAGGGCACGGATTGGGACCGGCCTCAGCCACGCGCTCAACGACATATTTCTTGATGCCTTCCCAGCCCTGAGCCGGAGCGAGCATGGTGACGCGAGACATATTCTCTGCGCCGCCGCCCTTGGCCATGTAGGAAATCTTCAACTTATCGCCAGGAACCATGTCAAAATGAACGATGGCCGGGGTTCCGTCACCAGTATTAGCGCGGGTCAGCGGATCGCAGGAAGACTTGCGAAGGTAACCTTCTTCATAGCCCTTGCGAACACCTTCATTGATCAGTTCACGCAGATTACCGCCGACAACTGTGCAGTCATCGCCCATTTCCACGAAAAATACGGCCAAGCCGCAATCCTGACACAGAGGCAACTTGGTCTCCATGGACAGGTCTGCATTTTCCAGCAACTGGCGCAGCACTTCCTTGGCAGAAGAAGATGTCTCTTCAGCCATGGCCTGCTCTAATTTGTTGCGAACATCCTGGGGAAGCTCGGTGTTACCCTTCACGCACATTGTGGCGACTGCTTCGATAATGTCCGCTGCCTGAATCTCTCTCATGGCAACTCCTTGTCACCGACATATATGTCGGTCATGGGCCGCAGTATCAGCGACCGACTTTCGTTTTATTGGATATGAAAAAGCCGGGAAGAGCAAAGGCTCCTCCCGGCAGTATCGCATTACTTTTTGAAGATCTTCTTCAATGAAGTGATACCCATCTTGCGGCGCAGGAAACCGAGTTGGTTCTGCAAGGGAAGATGCTTGGGACAAACGTCTTCACAGGCCAAGAGGCCCATGCAGCCGAAGATGCCCATGTCGTTACCGACGATCTCGTAATAGTCGTCATCGGTACGCTGATCGCGAGGATCAACGAGGAAACGAGCGACGCGGTTAAGACCCGCAGCGCCCATGAAGTCCTCACGCAGACGCGAGGTGGCACAGGCGGCGACACAGCAACCGCACTCTACACAACGTTCCAGCTCGTAGATTTCAACGGCCTTTTGGTTATCCATGCGCTCTTCTTCAGCGTTGGGATCGAACACTTTCTCCGTGTGAATCCAGGACTCAGTCTTGGTGTACATTTCACGGAACCAGGAACCGGTATCCACGGACAGATCGCCAACCAGTTTGTAGACAGGCAACGGCAGGAGTGTGATCTCGCCGGGCAGGTCTTTGGTTTTGGTATGGCAAGCCAGACCGGGACGACCGTTGATGACCATGCCACACGAACCGCAGATACCTGCACGACAGCAGAAGTCGAATTGCAAGGAAGGGTCCTGCTCTTCGCGGATGCGATTAAGCGCCACGAAAAGAGTCATGGAATCGGCTTCTTCCAAGACGAACTCTTCCATGTGTGGTTCGGACAGATTGTCCTCGGGATTAAAGCGGAAGATATTGAATTTCAGTAATCTTGACATTTATTTCTTCCCCTTCTTGTCATCGGCGCTGATGATTTCGGACTTGCCGTAACCACGGTCTCCCGGAGGAATCTCGACAGCCTCGGTCGCCGCTTCGTATTCGAGCGTCGGCAGGTCGTCGGTAGGATTCTTCCAGTAAGCCAAGGTACGGTTGAGCCAATCGCGGTCATTACGGGCAGGGAAGTCTTCGCGGTTGTGAGAACCACGGGACTCTGTCCGCATGAGTGCGCCGTAGGCGAGCATGAGGGACATCTTGACCTGACCTTCGAGCTTGAGCGCAACGGCCAGTTCGGGGTTAACGCCCTTACCATCGGAACGAAGTCCGACGTTCTTGGCGCGAGCCAGTGTTTCCTGCAAGGAGGCAACACACTCGGTCAGTCCGTCATGAGTACGGAAGATGTTTGCACCCTTGTGCAAGGCAGCCTGCATGGCAGCGCGGACCTTGAACACGTTCTCGGAACCATTGGTGCAATTCCGCAGCGCATCGATACGAGCCTGCTGCTTCTTGACTTCATCACTGATGAGGCCAGTCTTGAAGGTCGTCTCGGTGCCTTCGAGGTATTCAGCAATCTTCTTACCGACGATACCACCAGCAACAACGGTCTCCGCCAGGGAGTTACCGCCGAGGCGGTTAAAACCGTGCATATCCCAACATGCGGCCTCACCTGCTGCGAACAGACCTTTCAGGCCATACGCTGCGCCATCCTTGTTGGTGCGAACACCACCCATGGAATAATGCTGAGTGGGACAAACCGGGATAAGCTGATGGACCGGGTTCACGCCGAGGAAGTCAGTACAGATTTCGTAGACTTCGCGGAGCTTACCTGTGATGTGCTCTTCGCCGAGGTGGCGAATGTCGAGCCAGAGGTGATCACCGTACGGAGATTTCACGCCGTGCCCTTCACGCATGTGATGGGTCATCCAGCGAGAGACAACATCGCGGGAAGCGAGTTCTGCGCTCTCCGGTTCGTATTCGTGCATAAAGCGCTTTTCATTGACGTCGAGCAATGTTCCGCCATCACCACGACAACCCTCAGTGACAAGAATGTCAGTGGGGACAATGCCGGTGGGGTGGAACTGCACGGCTTCCATGTTACCCATGGGAACCACGCCGGACTCAACGCACATGGTGTGCGCACCGCCATCACAAATGACAGCGTTGGTAGTGTTCGGGTAGATGCGACCAAAACCGCCGGAGGCGATCATGGTGGCTTTGGACAGATAGGTGGTCAGTTCGCCAGTGCGCAGGCAACGGGCAACAACGCCGTAGCAGGTGTCGCCGTCCTGAATCATGGAAATGGCTTCCATTTTGTCATGGACTTCGACGCCAACTTCGGCGCAACGGTTGTCCATGGTGCACATGACTGCGTGTCCTGTACCGTCCGAGGTGTAGCAGGTACGCCATTTGGCAGTACCACCGAAGGAACGGGCCATGATCAGGCCTTCTTTATCTTCAGCTTCGACCTTATCGAACTTCTTGCCACCCTTATAGTAGATGGACTTGCCGGGAACAACGCGGTTCCACGGAACCCCCCAATGAGCCAGACGGCGCATTTCGATGGGAGCGGTATCCGCGAACATGCGAGCAACTTCCTGGTCACAACCCCAATCGGAGCCTTTGACAGTATCAGCGAAGTGGACATCCGGGCAATCGCCCTCGCCCATGACACTGTTACCAAGGGAAGCCTGCATGCCACCCTGCGCAGCAGAAGAGTGGGAGCGGCGAGCCGGAACGAGGCTCAAACAAATGGCGGAGAATCCGGCGTCGGCAGCTTCAACAGCTGCTCGCTCACCCGCAAGACCCGCGCCGACAACAAGTAAATCGGTGTAGATTGTCTGCATGATGAATCTCCGTTAGTTGACGCTCAGGAAAAGGAAACGGACCAGAGTGATCAGACCGATGGCGATGAACATCATGGTGAGCATATTCTCAGCACGCTTGAACTTCTTGCGGTCCTTGTCCTTCACGAAGCCCCACTTCACGGCGATACGGTAGAAACCGATACCCAC
>JAFLJT010000368.1 GCA_022712855.1 Pseudodesulfovibrio sp.
CATGTTGCCCGTGGAAATCGGCGGGCGCGAAGTGCTGGTCAAGCAGGAGCAATTGTTCCCGACCGGATCGTACAAGGACCGCGGAGCCACGGTGATGATCGCCATGGCTGCGCATCTTGGTGTGCAAAGCGTGGTCGAGGACTCGTCCGGCAACGCGGGCTGCTCCGTTGCGGCTTATTGCGCTAAAGCGGGCATCGATTGCCGCATCTTTGTCCCGGCTGATAATTCGCCGAGCAAACTGGGGCAGATCGAACTCTACGGCGCGGACCTTGAGCGTGTGGAAGGAAGCCGCGAGGATACCGCCGCAGCGTGTATGGCTGCGGCCAGCGACACTTTCTACGCCAGCCATGTGTACAATCCGTATTTCTTCCATGGCACCAAGACTTTTGCCTATGAAGTGGTCGAACAACTTGGCTGGAAAGCACCGGACACGGTGGTATTGCCCGCAGGTAACGGCACCCTTCTGCTCGGCGCATTCATCGGATTTTGTGAACTTGTGGGACTGGGCTTAATCAAACAAATACCCAAGCTCGTGGCCGTACAAGCCGCCGGGTGTGCCCCTCTGTGCGAGAGCTTTGCCAACAACAAGACCACCGTGGATGGCGTGGAATCATCGCCGACACTGGCCGAGGGCATCGCCATCGCCAAACCGGAACGGGGTGAGCAGATGCTTGAGGCGGTCCGCGTATCCGGCGGACACTGTCTGGCGGTCGACGAGGACGAAATTCTGGCCGCTTTCAACGACATGGGCCGCAAAGGGTATTGCATCGAGCCGACCTCCGCCGCCGTGATAGCCGGGACAGCCCGCTATGCAGCCTCAGCTGCCCCGAACGAGACTATTGTCACCATGTTCACGGGGCACGGCCTCAAAGCGGGCGACAAGCTCCACAAGCTGGCAACGGGGTAACGATGGAGAAGGGCCGGGCGAAGTAGAGACACTTCCCCGGTGATATAGCTGAATTCGGATGGGATCGTTTGGGAATGGCTCTCCGGTAAAGTCTACCAGAACTCCGGCGCGACAAGCAGGCCCTCGGTCTGATTGACCTTGAGGGTGGTGACGGAATCGATATCCAAGCCGTTCATGTAACCAAGCACCAGAATGAGATTGGTGAGTCGGGTGTTGGCGTATTCACTGTCGAATTTCTCGTCAGCCGCTCCGGTCCACTGTGTCAGTGCGGCCTTCACTTCATCGCGGGAATATGTCGCTTTGCGTTCACCGAGCAGTTCTGGAACAGCATAATAATGAACGCCGCCTATGCCGACGATGTTCATGGAGCCGCTCTTGATGCGACCCGCCAATTGCGCAGGAAGATTCATCTGGACGTAGGACTGAACATACTCCAGCGCACGATGCACTTCGGCTTCGCTCATGGGATTGGGCGATGATACCGCGTTAATATCCTTCTCCTGAATCACGGAGATAACCACATTCTTGAATGACACCGAAGCCATTTTATCCACGTAGAAAACAAGGCTGCCGTCCGCATTACGGGCGGTCATTTCCATGCTTCCACCGCCGATATCCCAGACGAGCAGATCATTGATCGGGATATCAGGAATCTGGCGAACAGCGTGATAGGTGAGCAAGGAAGCCTGCTGCTTGGAGACAACTCGGCTGGGAATACCTGTTTCGTCCTTAATGACCGAAAAGTAAGCCCGCCCATTACGTGCTTCACGAAAGACTGCGCCGCCAACGGCAGAAAAAGCTCTGACCCCGTGTCGCAGAGCCAAAGCCTTCAGCTCTTTGAGTGCTGCCAGCCCTTTGCCCATGATTTCTTCACTGAAATTCCTGTCATAAGAACGGGCCATGTCTTCGGAAAAATCCACCTTACGAGTCAACGTATCAACAACCGTGACAATGTGCCCTGATACAGTATCCACATCAGCAATGGTGCACTTGATGGCAGCAGAGCCAATATCAAATGCAGCACGCCGTTCAATGGACGCGTTTTGGGCCACACCGGGTGTGGTCAGTATAAAAGTAAGGAGCAGTCCTGCTAGAACTGCCAATCGACATGAATGTATCATTTGCCTTCCCCGTACAAATTAACTTGCAGAATCATAGTAAAAATGACCGCAAATCGCAATGCAATAGAAACATTACTATTGTTTAGTGGAACGGTAGGTTTTTCGATTCCGTCTGAGCTGGTATTTTCTGACCGCGCCGTTGTGCTCTGAAAGGGACTTGCTGAAATAGTGAGAGCCATTACCCTTTGCAACAAAGTACAAGTAGCTGTGCTCTTCAGGATGCACGGCCGCCATAAGCGCGTCCAGACCGGGCGAACAGATGGGACCGGGCGGTAGGCCCCGATGAGTATACGTATTGTATGGATTTTCTTTATCACGCAAATGGCGCTTGCGGATATTCCCATCAAACTCGGGACCAAGTCCGTAGATAATGGTTGGGTCCGCCTGAATGAGCATCCGCTTTTTCATCCGATTGTGGAACACGCCCGCAATGCGGCCACGTTCAGTCGTGTCGCCAGTCTCTTTTTCCACCAGTGAGGCAAGGATGACAATCTTGTTCATCTCTTTCCATTCCGGCAGACCTTCAGGCCACACCTT
>JAFLJT010000190.1 GCA_022712855.1 Pseudodesulfovibrio sp.
TTTCTTCTTGGGTGCGAACTCTTTCCAATCGCCGTCTTCCTGAGCATCACCAGTGGTCAGCGAGATCTTGCGCTCGCCAGCTTTGACCATTGCGATGACAATCTCCACCGTGTCGCCAGCGTGCAGCTTTTCGTATGCAGCGGGCTTCTCGGAGCGGGCGATAACGGACTTGGGCAGCAGGCCTGTGATGCCGGGTTCAAGCTGAATGAAGATGCCGAATTGCTCCTGCTTCTCCACAGTGCCTTCGACCTTCTGTCCGGCCTGATACTTCTCTTCAACGTCCATCCACGGATCGCCCTCGGCGTCTTTCATGGAAAGGCCGATGCGACGGGCTTCGGGATCGATGGATTTGATCTTCACCGAGACCTGCGCGCCTTCGGAGACGAAGTCAGCGGGTTTGTTCACGCGCTGAGTATAACTCATCTCAGAGACATGGACCAAACCGTCGATGCCGGGTGCGATCTCCACGAATGCACCGAAGTCGGCCAGGCGGACGACCTTACCGGTGACTTTGTCGCCCTCGGTAAAGGTGGAGGTAATGGTATCCCAGGGGTCCTGGGCCAGTTCCTTCATAGACAGGGAAATCTTCAGGCGGCCTTTGTCGTCGTGGTCGATCTTGATGATCTTGGCCATGACTTTCTGGCCGACAGTGACGGCTTCTTCCGGGTGGCCGATACGGCTGTGGGAAATCTGGGAGATGTGCACCAGACCATCAAGGCCGGGCATGATCTCGACAAATGCGCCAAAGGGAGCCAAGCGTGTGACTGTACCTTCGACTTCGTCGCCAACCTGAGTCTCGGTGACAAAGGTTTCGGCAGCTTCGGCTGCATCACGCTCAAGCAGGACACGACGGGAGACAACGACATTGCGGCCGCCCTGTTCCAGCTTGGTGACAACAAATTCGAGTGTCTGGCCGACGAACGGCTCTGGGTCTTCCACATAACGATTGTCGATCTGGCTGACAGGGCAGAAGGCGCGACGCTGCATGACGGTGACATTGAAGCCACCCTTGCATGTTGCATCAACTTTGCCTTCTACAGGCATCTGGCTTGCCTTTGCTTCTTCAAGCATGGCCAAGCCGCCGAGACCGGACAGGGCTCTGGACAGCTTGATGCCGTCTGAGTCCTTGCCGACCACGTAGAGTTCGATGGTATCGCCCTCTTTGACCGAGCAGTTGCCTTCGTCGTCGAGTAGTTCAGCAGTGTCTGCGACACCATCAAGTTTGGTACCAGTGTCAATGAAGACGCTGGTTTCGCCAACCTGAATAACGGTGCCGGTGACTTTTTCGCCGATGCTAAGATCGTCGCCGCCGCCTTCGCTATACTGTTCGAACATCTCGGCAAAGCTAGCTTCGCCTTCTTCCACGCCATTACGCTCTTTGAATTCGTTAGACACGATGTTTACCGTCTTTTTAATGGTTTACGTAAGTAAAGCTTTGGCGAAATCTTTGCCATTGAACGGGCGAAGATCTTCGATTTTTTCCCCAAGACCCACAAAGGTGATCGGGAGTTTATTTTGTAATGTAACAGCCACAACAACGCCGCCCTTGGCGGTGCCGTCGAGTTTGGTCAGAATGATTTCGTCTACACCGACAGCCTCGTTGAAGAGCTTGGTCTGCGACAGGGCGTTCTGACCAGTGGTCGCGTCGATAACCAGAACACAACGGTGGGGCGCACCTTCGTGCTTCTTGCCCACAACGCGTTTGATCTTGGTCAGCTCTTCCATAAGGTTGGTCTTGGTCTGCAGACGTCCGGCAGTGTCGAGGAGCAGCAGGTCATACCCGCCGCTTATCGCTTTATCCATGGCTTCGAAAGCCACGGCAGCAGGGTCAGTGCCCTCGGCCTTGGCAAAGAAATCAGCGCCGGAGCGTTTGGCCCATACTTCGAGCTGCTCGATGGCTGCTGCGCGGAAAGTGTCGCCCGCTGCGATCAGCACCTTGCGGCCTTGCATCTGGGCGCGTGCGGCCAGCTTGCCAATGGTGGTGGTTTTGCCAACACCGTTGACGCCAATCATCATGAGTACTTCAGGCGGATTCACAGCCTGAATGCGCGGTGGAACGTTGAAAATCTCTTCCAATTCGTCGCGCAGGATATCTTTAAAATCGTTGGGATCATCAGTTCCGGCCTTGCGGGCGCGGTCCTTGAGATTGTCCATGAGCTGGGTGGCGGCTTCCATACCGACATCTGCCATGATCAGTATTTCTTCAAACTCTTCCCAGAAGTCATCGTTCAAGGATGAGTGGGAGGAAAGCAGGCCGTCGATACGCTTGGTGATCTGCTCGCGGGTCTTGGATATGCCCTCGGAAAGTTTGAGGAACAGCCTGTCGCGCTCGTCTTCCTCATCTTCGAGTTCCAGAGCGAGAGCCAGGCGATATTGAAGCTCGGATTTGAATTCGACAACGGCTTCGTAGCCCATGTTGTCGAGCCAGGATTCAAAGCTGGCAATAAATTTTTGTGCTTCGTCTTCGGGTGCGCCGAGTGCTTTGAACAGGAAAGCAAGGCGTTCCCACAGGGCAGGGCCTTTACCCTCTACACCTTCAACAATGATGTTCAGCCATTCGGACAGCTTCGGCTCAGCCTGACGCAGGGCCAGAGTCAGACCTGCTTGCCAATCCTCGGTCGGAGTGGGGGCTGCATCTGATTTTTGCGGAGCAACGGCGGGCGCTTCAGGCGCGACATCTGGCGCAATATCTGGCGTAGAAACTGGCGTAGCGACGGGCGTAGAAAGCGGTGCGGCAGGGGCCACAGCTTCAACGACGGGCGCAGCCGATTCTGGCGCAGGCTCGTCCTTGGCTTCGATTTCGATGCCTTGTTCTTTCTTATATTCGTCAAGCGCCTGCTGAGCCACATCTTCCGGGCTAGCCCACGCTTTTTTCAGTTTTGTAAAGAATCCCATAGGTCCTCATGCGGAAATTATCGTTATCGTTCGGGCGTTGTTAATAGCCTACCTGTCCGCAGGAGGCAATAGATGAAATGATGTGAGGAAACGTTGCCAATCGACGGATTTGACGCTAGAAATAAGAAAAAAATTCACCAAAAGGATGAATACATGAAACGAACCAAGATAAAACAAGCATTGAACGCCAGCAGCCCCGTGGATGAAATCGTCATCAAGGGTTGGGTGCGCACTAAACGAGACAACAAGGGTTTCTCCTTTTTGGAACTCAACGATGGCTCCTGTCTGATGAACATCCAGGCTGTTATCGACCATACGCCTGAGATCGTCGCCGCTCTTGAGCGGATCGGCACTGGTGCGGCTGTTGCCGTTTCCGGCGAGCTGGTCGCATCTCCCGGCAAGGGCCAGCAGTGGGAAGTCCGCGGCAAGACGCTGGAAGTCATCGGTGAGGCGGATCAGGAAACGTTCCCGTTGCAGAAGAAGCGGCATTCGGACGAATTCCTCCGTGGTATCGCCCATTTGCGCCCGCGCACCAATAAGTACGGCGCCATCTTCCGCATCCGCTCCGAACTCGCACAGGCCGTGCACAAGTTCTTTGCTGATAAGGATTTTTTCTACATCCATACGCCCATCATCACTGGGTCCGACTGCGAAGGCGCTGGCGAAATGTTCCGCGTCACCAGCTTGGGCGCGGGATCGCAGGAACCAGCCGATAACGATTTCTTTGGCAAACCGTCAGCATTGACAGTGTCGGGTCAGCTTTCTATCGAGATGTTCTCCCTCTCGCTGGGCGACTGTTACAGCTTTGGACCTACGTTCCGCGCTGAGAACTCCAATACGCCGCGTCACGTGGCCGAATTCTGGATGATTGAGCCGGAGATTGCGTTTGCTGATCTGGCAGACGACATGGATCTGGGCGAGGAAATGATCAAGTACCTCATCACCCATATCCTTGATAACTGCGCGGAAGATGTCGAGCTGTTCGCCAAGTTTGTGGACAAGACCCTCATGCCCACGCTGGAAAACATCCAGAAGGAGCCGTTCAAGCGCCTGCCGTATACCGAAGCCATTGAGATTCTCAAGAAGACCAAGAAGGAATTCGAGTACCCGGTGGAGTGGGGCATGGACCTGCAGACCGAGCACGAGCGCTTCCTGTGTGAAGAGCAATTCAAGAAGCCTGTGTTTGTGTATGACTATCCCAAGACCATCAAGCCGTTCTACATGCGCATGAACGACGACAACAAGACCGTGGCCGCCATGGATTGTCTTGTTCCGCGCATTGGTGAACTCATCGGTGGCAGCCAGCGCGAAGAACGCATGGATGTCCTCACCGCTCGTATGGCCGAGATGAACCTCTCTGAAGAAGAGTACTGGTGGTATCTCGATTCCCGCCGTTACGGTTCTGCACCCCACGCCGGATTCGGCATGGGCTTCGAGCGTATGCTCATGCTCGTGACGGGCGTCACCAACATTCGCGACGTCATGCCATTCCCCAGGACGCCGAAGAGCCTGGAGTTTTAGTATCAAAAAAGTCTAGAGTTTCCTTTTATATAGTAATGGACGAAAAAGGCCCGATGGTTATCCATCGGGCCTTTCCTTATTTCAGGGGCAGGTAGATTTCAGTCAGCAACTTTTCCGGCGGTGTTTCATCGGGCGAGTTGATGTACAACTCAAAGCTTACATGTGAGCCGAACTCCCGACCACTTTGAGGGAGCCATTGTCCCATGAGTTCTGCATATGTCTGTTCCAAGCCGTCATAGGAACCTTTGTGAGTAACAATGGCATACTCTCCGCCTTCTATTGTCTGAATGCCGACCTCACCTTCAGCTTCGATGTGGTCACCCACAGTGAAGCAGGCGTCGTAGCGAATTTTTTCAGGTGGTGTCACCTGCGGATCGTCATAGCAGATGCCTATGGCTTTTGGGTTTGCACTGAAGATTCCTTTGGGGCCGCCCCAGGCACAGAGCTTCTCCCATGCTACTTTGCAATCCATGTAGGGGCCGATATGCCGGATGAAAGCCACTCGCATGGGCTCCACATTTTCTATACGTACTTCCATTGTCATTTCCTCGTTGTGTTTGATGGTCAGCCCATTGCGTGCACTCTCGGGCAGGTAGTGAACATTGCCGGGGAGCCTCTCGTACAAAGTATCCCAATGCTGCTGTTGGTACTTGGAGGGTGGGCAGCCGAACATCTTCTTGAATGCCCGACTGAATGATTCCACGGTTTCGTATCCGGCTTCAAAAGCGCCGTCGGTGACGGTTGTTGAGCCTATGGCCAATTTGCTCGCAGCTCTTTCCAGACGAATACGGCGGATGTGCTCCACAACT
>JAFLJT010000300.1 GCA_022712855.1 Pseudodesulfovibrio sp.
GGGTCAGTGACCGCTTCGCCAAGGAAAGTATGGAACACGGTGCCGCCTGTGTAGAGAGGCTGCAACTGGTTCTGATGCTCCAGGGCGAACAGCACGTCTTCGGAAATACCGACGGGCAGTGCGGTGGAGTTGGTGTAATAAGGAGTGCCGTTACCCTGAGCAATGATGTCCGGGTACAGCGCTTTGTCGATCTTCGCCAGACGGTAGCTGGTACCCTCGGCAGGCGTGGCTTCGAGGTTGTACAAGGAACCGGTCTCTTCCTGGAAGCGAGATGTAACGCGGCGCAGATGCTCAAGCACACGCTGCATGAGGCGGATGCCGCTTTCAGTCTCGATACCCTTGCCGATGAGGTTCAGGCATGCTTCGTGACCGCCGAGCAGTCCGATGGTGGAGAAGTGCGCCTTGTATCCATTCTTCAGGTAACGCTTGGACCACGGGAACATACCACTTTCGAGGTTTCCGTTGATAACCTTGCGCTTGTATTCCAGCGAATCCTTGGCAAGCTCTGCGTACTCTTCGATCAATTCAATGAACTCATCCTCGGACTGAGAAAGGTACGCGAGTTTGGGCAGGTTCAGAGTAACAACACCGATGGAGCCAGTGAGGTCGCCAGCGCCGAACAGGCCGCCAGTCTTTTTACGCAGTTCGCGCAGGTCCATCTGGAGACGGCAGCACATGGAGCGAACGTCTTCGGGCTTCAAGTCGGAGCTGATGAAGTTCTGGAAGTACGGCACGCCGTATTTCGCAGTGAGCTTCATGAGCAGATCGCCGATCTCGGATTCCCAGGGGAAGTCTTCGGTGACGTTGTACGTCGGGATCGGGAAGGAGAAAATACGGCCATCATGATCGCCATTGAGCATGACCTCAATGTAAGCGCGGTTGATCATCTCCATCTCTTTCTCGAAATCGCCATAGGTCAGCTCATCGTCGAGCTTGCCACCCATGATGATCGGCTCCTTGGCAATATGCTTGGGTGCCACGAGATCAAAAGAAAGGTTGGTGAACGGCGACTGGCCGCCCCAGCGAGAGGTGGTGTTCAGGTTGAACACAAACTTCTGCATGCACTGGAGAACCTGTGGGTAGCTCAGGCCGTCCTGACGCACGTAAGGAGCGAGATAGGTGTCAACGTTGTTGAATGCCTGTGCTCCGGCCCACTCGTTCTGGAGCGTGCCGAGGAAGTTGTTCATCTGACCGAGTGCTGTATCAAAGTGCTTGGCAGGACCGGCAGAAGCGCGGCCATCCAGATTGAAACCTTCGAGCAGTAGATCGCGCAGGGACCAGCCCGCACAATATCCGGCCAGACCGAAAGAAAGATCATGAATATGGAAATAGCCGTGCTCGTGAGCCAGGCGAATTTCCTCGGGGTACTTCTCAAGGGCGTAGCGAGCCTGAACCGTTCCGGACAGGTGCAGCATGAGGCCTTGGAAGGAATGGGTCATATTGGCGTTTTCGTTCACGCGCCAATCGGCCTGATCAAGATAGGAGTCTATGACTTCCTTGATATCGAGGTACGCCTCTTTCTGACCGCGCAGCTGACGACGCTGTTCACGATAGATGATGTACTTTTTGGCAATCTCAAACTGTCTGGATTCCATGAGAATCTGCTCGACAGTATTCTGGACAGTTTCCTGTTCGGGAATGTCCATGTCCAAGTCGATGAGTTTTTTCTCGACTTTTTTGGCAAGCCGTTTTCCGAGGAGCGGATCTTTGATACCGCTCGCTGAAAGGGCTTTGAAAATTGCTTGGGCGATGCGGTCAGTTGACCACGTCTCCAACCGGCCGTCTCTCTTCATTATTTGGCTGGGCATGCTCCGGCGTCCTCCTTGGGGGCACATATGATTGAATAGTCAGGTCGTATTCGAGAGGCAGATAGTTCTGCGCTGTCTCCATGTCGCGGTCGGTGAGGCCGGGCACGCGGGTCGTGCGAAAATAAAAGGCCTCGGGTTTTGCAAGGGCCAGCTCGAAGATCTTTTCGAGATTGGCCTTGGCAGCGATTTCGGAAACGGCGTGACCAGTGAGGGAGGGGTACTTGGCGTACGGCCCTTTCACGTCCACGGCAAAAACATCTACCAGTTTGTATTGGATGAGATCAGCGACGACATCAGGGCGCATGCCGTTGGTATCCATCTTGACGGGCAGTCCAGACTTCTTGATCTCGTAAAGCAACTCTCCGATGCCGGGCACTATAGTCGGTTCGCCACCGGTCACCGTAATGCCGTCGAGCCAACCGGCTCGATTTCGCAGATATGCTTTTATATGATTACGGTCGATGACGGGCAGAGAGTGCATGTCCCAGGCGAGCTGGTGATTATGACACGTGGGGCAGTGCAGATTGCAGCCACCCATGAAGATGATACACGTGGAACGCCCCGGCCAATCGCACAGGCTCAGGTTCTCAAAACCACGCACATATTTCCAAACCCCAGCGGGCTCATTCATACTCTCAATCTCCCTCTTCCCGGTTGCGGTATGTACCGCGTTGATATTGCTGAAAGTTCGTCAAAAGCTTCCCCAGAAGCACGCTCTTTCAGCCGTTTCCGCCTTCCAATTCCACGTTCTGGAAGTTGCTGAAACGTGCCCATAGGGATATCCCACCCTGCGTTTTTTGTACAGGGGGTATTTCAAAATTAATTGGGTAATCAGTTGGATAAAGGGTGTTTTGAGCGATTAAGAGAGCTTACAGGAAGTGTTAAAAAGTTTTCCACAGGCATTAAAATATCGTAAACACCAATATATCTAGCTTTTTTCTAAAACTAGTTTAGAAAAAATATTTTTCGATTCTAATAGGATCGGTTTTCGACAGGGTGGAGGTGTGACAGCGGAGGAAAGAAGTGCCGTCCAGCGGAGAAACTGAATTACCACAAGGCCTCTCAGTTGGGAACACCTTTTTAGACGAATTCCACAGGAAAACGAACATTCAAAACGTGACAATTTCCCGATTTCGCGAAAGCGCTTGAGGCTCTAAGGGAAGGTCAAGGTCAACCGATTGAGGGAGGTTTTTTCGATTATTTTTGGCATAGCTTTTGCCATCGGCTTTTTTACCTCTTGTCGAGAGACATGACTCTGTGTATAGATTTACTTATTTAATTATATTTAAACCTATAAAGGAGACACCTATGCAAAAAGACATGCACTTTTACGGAACCTATGCGGTAGCGAGGATTGCGGGGTTCAAGCCGGGGGACGCTAAGATTATTGCTACGGCAGCAGAATTTGTGGATGAAGCGGTGGCCGCCACGCCCATCAATTTGGGAAATCAGCGGTACATGCTGCCAGTTGTTTCTGCGCACAAAATGCTCGAATTAGGTAAAAATTGCGACGAGATGGATCAGTGGAAAGTATGGGTCCCTTTCCATTTCCTTCCCGGCGGTCGGGGAGAGACTGTAGAAGAACGGCTTATGTGCCAATGGGGTGACCCGGGAAACGTCGCTACCGATGCCATCATCGACCTCGCTCTTGAAGCAGGTGAAAAGAACAAGCCCTATGCGTTACATCTCCTCGGCATTGTGACGCACGTCATTCAGGACACCTATGCGCACTATGGCTTCTCTGGCATCGCCTCAGATCTCAACAAAATAGATCAAACAACGCTCAAACCATTGAATGCCAGTGATGGAATAATGGACCACATCACGGACAAATTCGATAAATGCTGGGACCGCTTGGCTGGTTCTTTTGCCGATGCCACACGCCTCGGCCATGCTGGAGCCTCAACCTGCCCCGACAGGCCGTACTTGAAATGGGAATTCACAACAGAAGAAGGACAAGCCTCTGGCGTTCGTGACAATCCAGACTCCTTTTACAAGGCATGCACGCGCCTCCACGCCATTTACCAAGCGTTTATCGAGAACAAGCCGTCCATGCAGGATCGAGCCGGGCATCTGGAATTCGAGGATAAAGTTGCCAAGGAAATCAAAGCCATTATCGCAGAAGAAGGCCCGGGCGATGATCGTGGGGAATACTGGCGGGATAGAATTGTTTCCTCTGCATTGTACACGGTGGACAAAGAAGAGATGTCATTGAAATATGACATAAAAGATTGGCGCGTAAAAGCAATGCTGGACGCGACAGTGGCCTCCAACACAGAAGCACACAAATTTAACTGGGCAGCTTCCAAGTATCTTAACACTGTCCATGACGATATCTTGCCGGAATTGAAAATCCTGTTGGATTAACCAAACTCGGTAGACGCAAAAAAAGGCGGAGCCATTTGGCTCCGCCTTTCGGGTTTGTATGACTAATAGACCTATTCAGCCTCACGCCCGTCCACTAACGCATTCCTCTGGTATGCCTTCAACCCGAATTGCGGCATGGCGGCCAGCAGATGATCGAAGATATCAGACTGGATGTCCTCGTAGACTGCCCAGTTTGTAACGCGGGTAAAACAATACACTTCCACGGGCAGCCCTTTGGATGATTCGGGGTTGAGCTGACGCACTAACAGCGTCATGCTTTTCCTGATCTGCGGATGATTGCGCAGGTATTCCAGCGCATACCGTCTGAACAAGCCTATGTTGGTCATACGGCGGCCATTGAGGGGCGAGTCGGCGATGATGCCCTGCTCCGTATTATATGTATTGATCTCCGCCTGTCTCTTTTCAATGTACGGTGTGAGACTCTGGACGAGCTTCAAACGCTCAATGAGTTCCGTGTCGGCAAACCGGATGGACGACTGGTCGATCTTAAGCGACCGCTTTATACGGCGGCCGCCCGAGCGTTCCATGCCGCGCCAGTTCTTGAACGGTGTATCCAGAAATTTATATGTCGGAATAGCCGTAATGGTCTTGTCGAAATTCTGAATCTTCACCGTGTTCAAAGCGACATCAATAACATCGCCGTCCGCACTCATGGCGGGCATCTCGATCCAGTCGCCCTTATGCAACAGGTCATTGGCCGCAATCTGAATGCCAGCCACCAACGAGAGAATGGTGTCCTTGAACACCAACATAAGTACCGCTGTCATGGCACCAATACCGGAAAGCAGGCCCCATGGCGATTTGCCAAGCAGGATCGAAACGACAGATATGCCGCCCAAAATGTAGACGAACAATTTCAGAAGCTGGACATATCCTTTAATAGGCCGACGGTTCGCAATGTCGAAGGTTTGATAAATGGCAACCAGTCCGTCGAGCAATTTGGACAGTACCAAGACCACGGCCACGGTGAGGTATGCATAAACCGCATCATCCAGAACATCTTTGAGTTCCGGGAACAACTCCACTCCCCAAAGAAGAATTGGAGCCGGAGCAAGAAGTGCAGCACGCGAGAATACACCTGTCTCCATGAGAATATCGTCAAATCCGCTTTTTGTACGCAGGGCAAAGGCATGCGCGGCACGAACGATCAAAAGCCGAGCTATGACAAAGGCAAGCATGGCAACCGCCAATAATACGCCGATCTTGGCGACCAGATCAAGCATAGGGTGACTCTCTATCAGTATAATGGGCGTCGTGAGGTCCATGTGTGCTCCTTGTTTTTCCTTGGGCGAACCTAGCAGAAACAGGGCTCATTGAGAACCGTGGACAATGCAACGGAACTCACAAATTTGACAAATCGAGCATTCTAGCCCATTGGGTACCCATGAAGATGTGGAGATAGACAGCGAGAATGCTTATGTGGCTCGTCATTGTCCTTACCGTCGCAACCATCCTGACCCTGTATCTCGGTTTGCGACTTATCAACCCCACACACATGTCCCGCAAGCGGAAACTTGCAGCCTGGGCATTGGTGGCGCTCTTATTGTT
>JAFLJT010000237.1 GCA_022712855.1 Pseudodesulfovibrio sp.
CTCTACGAAATGGCCGATGGCGGACACCTCGGCCAAGGGGCCCTCGACTTTGCTCAATCCTGCGAAAAACCGGAACTCGCCATGGCGGTCAAAGGCATGGAACTCTCCGCCTACGATCCGCGCGGGGCATACGGCATGTCGCTGGCCTACGCCATGAGTACACGCGGCGGCTGCCACCTGCGGGCGTATCCTGTGAGCCATGAAATTTATCGCAAACCCGTTGCCACCGACCGTTTCACCTTTAGCGGCAAAGCGCGCATCGTAAAGATCGCCGAAGACCAAAACGCTGTGGTAGACTCGCTCACCGCGTGCAAATTCACCTTTTTTGCCGCCAGTCTGGAAGAATACGCCAAAGCCTACACCGCTGTGACAGGTGTACCGTCATCCGCCCATGACCTGCTCGAACTCGGTGAGCGCATCTATTACAATGAACGAATCATGAACGCGGAAAACGGCTTCGAAGTCTGTGATGACGACCTGCCCCCACGATTCTTCTCCGAATACGGCTCCTCCGGCGGCGGTGTCGAAATCAAACCCCTCAATCGAAACGACTTCCTTGAAGCGCGGGCCAATTATTATATTGTTCGCGGTCTGGATGAAAATGGAAAACCAACGGAAGCAATGATTAAGCGGCTTGGGCTGGAGGTTGAATAATGAAAAACCTCTGTGACAAATACGCCCGTAAACTGGTCGAACAGGGACTAGCCGCGCCCGGCGAACCGCTGGTCGCTGGCCTGGATGCCGAGTTAGTTTGGAACCGGGAAGACCCGCGTACTGAGGAACTTGCCAAGGTGTTTGATGGGCTTTCCATCAACTCGCTGGTATTTTCCAAACCTGCTGAGCCGTATGCGACTATCATTGATTTTCTGGCGAGTCGGTATCCTGACGTTATTCAACCGGAAGATACGGAGACGCGGACATTTTTGCATGACATTCCGGTCAGTCACGAGTTTTCTGCCGAGGCAATTATTGCCAATCTGAAGAAACGAAAATCCGTCATCATTCCCGGTGAAGGTGTTGTTTCCTACGGCACTGTCAGCCCGGAACAGGGATTTGTGTTTTATTCGTCCACAGCCTTTGCTTGTTTTGTGCTCTTTTTTTCCGAGTATATGATCGCGGCCCGTGCTGGCGATATCGATGCAGAATATCAGGCGGCTTTCGAAAAGGTCGTGAACCTCCTGCCTGCTCCGCGCACAGATTTACCCGTCCTTGCGAACGCGCCCCTCAATGATGAGGATGATATCCTTGCCGCCATATCTGCGGCTGGGCGAGCCACCGTTGAATACGGGCTGGTCGATTCATTTTTCGGCAATATTTCATGGCGAGAAAATGACATTATTTACATCAGTCAGACCGCCAGTTCGTTGGATGAACTGGAGGGGTGTATTGATCCCTGCCCCATGGATGGCGGGTCTACTCATGGCATTACTGCGTCATCAGAACTCTCGGCTCACGAAGGTGTATATCGTCGGTCCGACGTGCGGTGCATTCTCCACGGCCACCCGAAGTTTTCCGTCATCATGTCCATGGATTGTGACAAAGTAGATTGCGAGAACCGGGGTCAGTGTCACGTCAAATGCAATGAAGCCCGGACCGTCGAAGGGGTGCCTATCGTCCCTGGTGAAGTGGGGACGGGGCCGACCGGATTAAGCAACACCCTGCCTCCCGCTCTGGTTGAATCAGGCAGTGCCATTGTTCATGGGCACGGATTATTCACATCCGGCGCAACCGATTTCAATGACGCATTCAAGGCTCTGTTGGAAACAGAAAACAGATGTCGTGAATATTACTTCAAGCGAATTAAAGAGCTTACATTGACTTAAACAGGAACAAATCTATAGTTATGCCATTTTTCGAAATTCTAATCATATCCCTTATGGTTTGTATTCTGGTCATTTTCATTTCTACAGTGGGGATACTTGCAAAAGCTGGTGTACGTCTCCCGCTATGTTCGGCTGCATATCTTTTTGAGTTGCTTTCAATTGCCAAGTGTCCAACACATTGGACTTTTTTTATGATAATCCCAGTCATCAATATATATTTTTTCCACAAGCTATGTATCTCTTTAGCTTACAAGTTCGGGAAGGATAAAAAATTTGGGACACTGCTCACCGTTTTGCCGATGATCTATTTCCCGATACTCGCGTTTGACAACAGCAAGTACATCCAGACATAGTCATTCAATACAATTACTTGTGTAAATATCTGCTTGGTATTTATCCAATTTTTGCATTTCCTACAGAATACAGTTGGGCACAATAAAGCCCCCAAATAGTTTGGGGGCTTTATTGTGCCCATTAGGAAAAAAGGTCCACACCTCTAACAAAACGCCTTGCTCATTGAGCGGCTTTTTTTATTCTTTATCCCATATTTACTTTGATCTCTGATGGCGGAATCGGGGTGAGTTTGTTTGCTTTGGCAGGTTTGAGCTGTTGGCGTGCATTCGGTTTGCCTTGCTGTGGAGCCTGGGCCTGTGGCGGAGCCTCGCCTTTGTTGACGAGATTGTGCAACTTGGTAAACGCACCGTCGAGGGGTTCGTATTCATCCACAAGTTGCCGCAAAAAATTGTTAATCGGACCAACCATGGCAATGGCTTCATCCACTTCGGCATTGGCTCCGCGCTGGTACGCGCCGATATTGACCATATCTTCAACTTTTTTGAAGGTCGCC
>JAFLJT010000341.1 GCA_022712855.1 Pseudodesulfovibrio sp.
ACGAGGATTTATGGCTGGATGCTGCGTTTGTAATCAAGCATTCCCAATCCCTCTTAAGGCGCTCAGTCTAACGGCACAGCATCACCCCGACACAAAAACTGAGAAAGGCTGCATTGCCTCTACTTTTAAGAGCTATTAAAAGTGGGATGACTACCCTGGTTCCAAGAAAGGCAAAGAACTAGGCAGACAAAGCGACAGCTGCGGCATGCCATGCCTCCATGTAACCAAAACCCAAATAGCCAAAGTCCTCTTTGAGGTCATCAACAACGGCAATCGCTTTATTGAAATTCTGGGAACGTGTGTATTTGTTTGGGGTTATTACCGTTGGAATTCCAGTCAGATGAGCGGACAAGAGTCCAATTTCTGAATCTTCGACGGCAAGGCAATCCATGGGTTCCAACTCCAGTTGCTTCAGCGCTTCCCTGTAAACGTCTGGAGCTGGCTTCTTCTTTTCCACGTGATCTCCGGCCACGACCACTTCCCAATGAGCCGGTTGCAACACGTCTGCCGCGAAAAGGGCTTCGACATTGGAAAAGGAGGTTGTTGTCGCTATGGCAAGGCGGGTACCATTCTCCAAAGCCTCGTTTAGGAGGGCTTCCACACCGTCCCTGAGTTGCAGATGCCCGCTTTGAATGCCCTCGTGATAAATTTCGGTTTTCCGGGCATGTATTTCCTGAATCGGTGCAGGTAAAGAATCATCGCCAGTGCCGACCATGTGAGAATAATGACAAATCCGCTCCTTACCACCAGCTACTTCCAAAAGATCGCAATATGTTTTCTGGTTCCAGTACCAGTCAAGACCATATTCCTCAAAGGCCCTGTTGAATGAGGCACGGTGCAGTTCTTCACTATCCACAAGAGTTCCGTCAACATCCCAGATCATACATTCAAGCATAATAATCTCTCTATAGAATACGGGAGGAGCCGAGGCCCCTCCCGCTTTAGAAGCTAACTACCAAGTTGATCTTTCCAGCCCGGATAGAACCTGTCTGCATCCTGTGGAAAAGACTCAAAGGCACGGGCCAGTTCCTTATGTTCCTTGGCGTATTCCACAAGGTCCACACCCTGCATCCAGGCATCATGAGACTGCCGCAATGAGAGAGCGCCTGCCGTGGGACCGTCCAGGTGTCCGAAGGCACCGCCGCCGGATGTCTGGCAGATATTAGAGTGCCCGAGGTTGGTGAAGAAACCGGGCAGTCTCAGGGCATTCATGCCGCCCGAGATCATCGGGGTCGTTGCCTTCATGCCGTACCACTTCTGCTTGAAGTAGGGGCCCTGCGCCTCCTCCCTTTCAATCATGTAGGCCATGATTTTGTCCGTCATGTCACCTTCCATCTTGCCAAAGCCCATGGTGCCGGTGTGAATGCCGGAAGCACCCTGAAGGCGGGACATTTTGCTGAGGACAAAGGCGGTATAACCGCGCTTGGCTTGCGGTGACGTGATCGCACCATGACCTGCGCGATGGTAATGCAGGAATTGGTTGGGGAAGTTTCGACGACAGGTAGTGATGGATGTGGGGCCCGCCACATAACCGTCCACCAGGAAAGCGACGTGACTGGCATTCTCTCCAAAGGCATTGAGAATGTATTCACCACGGGCGATCATCTCCTGCGGGTCGTCGGCAGTAATGTTGGCGGAAAAGACCTTGGCTTCACCCGTCTCATCCTGAGCACGCTTCATGGCGTCAGCCACGGCAGTTATGGTTTCCTTGAGCGGGGCAAAGATCTGATTGCCCTGGGGTTCATCGTTCTTGACAAAGTCGCCGCCCAACCAGAACTGATAACAGGCTTCGGCAAAAGGCTTTGGCCGCAGACCGAGTTTGGGCTTGACGATAGTGCCGACAATCATGCCACCGTTTTCGATGGGTCGGCCCAGCATCCGCCAGAAATCGGTGATGTTCTTGGCCGGTCCGTCGAAGAGTTCCAGATATTGCCTGGGAACATAGAAATCGTACATTTTGGCGTAGGCAACATCGCCCATACCCTGATTGTTGCCGATGCACAGGGTCAGGAATGATGCAAGCATGGCCCGACCATCAGTGATGTTGCGGTCAAAGAGTTCTACAGGATAGGCGATCTTCATGAGGTGATCGCCACCCTCGGCCTCTTTGACTTCGTAGACCAGGGCATCGACGCCCTTGGTAAAGTCGTCCGTGGTGCAAACTTCCACGTTGGTACCAGTGGATGATTCCGCTGCAAAATGCGCGGCCACTTCAACTTCGCCATGCCCATCGGCAGGTTTGAAAATATAGGCGCAGAGAACGTGATTCCCATCGGTGATCAGTTGATCTTCCTTGAGGTCGAAATTCACGTAACGGCTCGTCTGGTCATATGCGGACATTGGTCTCTCCTTGTGTGCAAACACTCAGATGTTTCTTACGGGTTCATTTTGGCATTCATCAGGTGAAAGCAGGTCAATAATTGGGTGATTCCGAGCGGATAGCTAATTTTCGTCTCCTCGCCTTCATTGTAACAGCCCACACCGTCAGTGGTCAGGTCATCTACCTTGTCCAGATGGTCCATGATGATGTCCATGAGCGTTTCTGCAGTCACCGGCTTGATGTTCCCGGTGATCTGAAGAATATCGACAGGCAATCCTTCATCGCGACCGAGGGTGAAGGTCAAACACTTTTCCTTGACGCCCGGGCGTTGGTCGATGAACTCGGCAAAGTCCGGATGGTGGATTGTCGGTCTCAAAATGAGATTGGTGTTCAGGTTGGTACCGGTCTCCTCCTCGGAACCACCGGGCCGATAGAAATTGCAGACAATATCTGCGTAGCGCCTTTGCGGCCGGATGTAGTTGGATGAAACTTCAACCCTCTTGTCGAGGGAGGCCTGTACCTCTTCCCTAGTATAGCCTCGCTTGACCGTGTCGCGCTTGAACTTCCAGTCCACCCGGAGTTCCTCATCGGGATCGAGATAGATCTTGACGTCGAACGCATCACGCATCTTCTTGGTGTAAAAACCGAGCAACCCTTCGACAATGACGAACTCTTTGGGTTCGATGTACACTGGCGGGTCAAAGTCTCCAGTGCTGTGGTTGTACACCGGCTTGAGGATGGCCTCGCCGCGGCGCAGCTGGTAGAAGTTATGCTGCATGATATCGATATGGTTGCAGTCCGGGTGGAGGGCGGAAATGTTCTTTTCAGCCCGCTGCACACGGTTGTACTTGTGGTAGTCGTCAGAACAGAGGTTGGTCACCCGATCAGGTCCGAGTATTTTTTCGATACCGGCCGATATGGTAGTTTTACCGGCAGCAGAATCGCCCACTATGCCAAGCAGTATCGGTCTGGTGCGCTGCATGGTTTTCTCCTTGTATTACGTTGAAATTATTTCCTTAGTCGTAGTCGATGGTACTGATACGCATGAGCTTGTCGAAGCGGTGATTCGATTCGATATTACGCACAGTGCCGGTTAGGCCACGCATGACAAGGGATGTGGTATTTGCCCCCTTGCCGGTATAGTCGACGCCTTTGAGAAAGACGCCGTCGGTAATGCCTGTGGCAGCGAAAAAGATGTCATCACTGCTAACGAGATCTTCCATCTTCAAGACCTCATTGATGTCTCGACCCGCCCCATGGACGCGATCTCTCTCCAACTCGGATTGCGGATTGAGCTTACCCTGCATCTCCCCGCCGAGGACTCGGATGGCAACAGCGGCCAATACACCTTCCGGGGTTCCACCGGTTCCCATCATCACGTCGATGCCCGTATCGGGGATGACGGCCATGAGCGCTCCGGCCACATCGCCATCAGTATGCAATTGAATTCGCGCGCCAGCGGCCCGGATGTCAGCGATGAGTTGTTCGTGACGGTCTTTGTCCAGCACGAACACCACGAGATCTTTTACTTCTTTATTTATGGCCTGTGCTACCTTGCGGAGAGTTCTCTCCACTGGTTCATCGATATCCACCATGCCAACAGCTTCGGGCGGGACGACGAGTTTGTTCATATAGTAGGCGGGGCCTGGATCATACATGCATCCTTTAGGAGTCATAGCTACGACGGAAATGGCATTGGCCCGTCCATTGGCCAAGAGGCGCGTGCCTTCAACCGGATCGACAGCGATATCCATCCTCGGGCCTACACCAGTTCCGACATGCTCCCCATTGTATAACATCGGGGCTTCATCCTTTTCACCTTCGCCGATGACAACTCGGCCATTAATGTCCATGGCGTTAAAACTAATGCGCATGGCATCCACAGCAGCTCCGTCTCCATCTTCCTTTTGGCCAAGCCCCAGCCAACGTGCTGAGGCAAGAGCAGCGGCTTCGGTAACCCGCGCGAGGTCCAGGGCCAGATTTCTGTCGGGTTGTCTTTTAGTCATAACTCTCGTCTCCCCATTGATTGTTCCGCTGAATATTGATTTAGAGAGGCAAGGGGATGATGGGTTGCGGTCATCCTTATTGAAGAGAGCCAGCCCTTGGGAGGGTCAGCGGCTTTCCCCTTGCCTCTCCCTCGGAGAGAGGTGGACGGCTAGCGGTACAGCCGTATCCATACAAAAGGAATTACAACTTGCGTGCCATGCCCACACGGGGAGATACGCCAAACCATTACTCCAACGATTAAAGAGTATTATCTGAAATAGAGTAAAAAAAGGGCTCGCCCTGATGTGCCTATAAAGACACAACAAAGCGAACCGTGGAATGAAAGTGTGCCGCTTATGACACAGATCACTGAAAGACGCGATCAAAGCACTCCGCTTCCTGCGAAGTAATGCCATATTCGCCGGGAAGCATCGGGCGCATGCCCTCAAGTGGGCTGATGGGGTACTTGCAGTCGGAACCACCGGAAAGAAACACATCACTCTTCTTGGTCAGCGATAAGGTTCTCGCTTGCAGGACTTCATTGCTCTCATCACCCATGTACCCGTGTTCCCTATAAGGATACACCGCCTCGACCCCGTCAAGACCGACATCTATCAACGCGTCCATGAGTGACTGCTGTTTCCCGCCGGGTGTCAGAAAAGGATGCGCCCAAATGGCTATGCCGCCTGCACGATGAATAATCTCGATGGCCTCTGCCGGGTGCCGGGAACTGGTGTTGGTCAATCCCAGGTCAAGCCGTTCTTCAGCAATGAACTGTCGGGCCGCAGCCATGGAAGGGAACATTCGCCGCCCGTGAACGAGGTATTGCAACACGAACGTAGGATGCGGCTCTTTTGCCGCAAAGGCAGCGACTCTTTCAAGGCTGACAGTAGAGTCCCAACTTTTCAGGCGCTCAATGAATCGCGTGGTATTGTGGGTGACCTGCTGCCTGATGTCTGCAAACCGGGCCTCCAAAGCGCACTTTTCTTTGGAGGAGAAGTCCATGCCAAATCCGATGATGTTGGCATCCTTGCATGTGAATTCGATGCCAAGGGCCAACCGCAAACGGAGCTTTGCTGCGTATGCATACAGTGTTTCATCAGGGAAAGCGTCCTGCTCACAGATACCGAGACCCTGCAAGCCATTGTGTTTGGCCAAACTCAGCAATAATCTGCCGGGTATCTTGCTCTCTCTGGATCGGTCCGAGTGCGTGTGCATATCAAACTGTACTGACTGTTTTTTTGTGCGGGAAAACATATCATTACCTTACATCCCGTATTTTTTCATTTTCCTGTAAAAAGTGCGGCGGGGAATTCCTGAGAGCCTGGACGCCTTGCTGACGTTCCCAGCTGCCTCTTCAAGGAAGTGTAACATCTCCTTTCTCTCAAAGTTCTCCATGACCTGGTCCTTCTTGGAACGGAAAACATCGCCCGAGTCCTGATCGCTGGGCGCTGCCTTTCCGATGGAGCACCCAAATGCACCGGACTCATCTATACGCAAGGCAAGGTCCACGGAATCGATGATATTGTCCTTGCACAGGATAGCAGCCCGTTCAATGACGTTTTCCAATTCCCTGACGTTTCCGGGCCAGTCGTAACGACTCATGCATTCCAGAGCATCGTCCGTTATTCCGTTCAATTTCTTGTTCAGCTTGGCCTCGGCCTTGGTTATTAAATAGTAGGCCAAATAGGGGATATCCATCATCCTTTCCCTGAGTGCGGGAAGCACGATGGTGAAGGTGTTAAAGCGATAGAAAAGGTCACGCCTGAAGACTTCATTGTCCACAGCGTACTCCAAATCCCTGTTGGTGGCGGCGATAACACGCACGTTAACCATCTGGATTTCGGTACTACCCACACGACGAATCTCGCCCGTCTG
>JAFLJT010000149.1 GCA_022712855.1 Pseudodesulfovibrio sp.
GGCGGCCATGGCGAACAGAATGTCGCCGTCGAGGACCGAAAAACGCGCCTGGCCCGCATTAATATTGGGCTGCTTGACCGTGATCTCCATGTCGCGACACGCGTTGATGTACATGACGATTTTTTCGGTGTTGTTCATCTCAGTGGACATGAGCGCGGCCATGAATTCCACCGGGAAGTGCGCCTTCAAGTAGGCAGTATGATACGAAATAAGAGCGTAGGCTGCGGAGTGCGATTTGTTGAAACCGTAAGCCGCAAACTTTTCCATGGTGTCGAAAATATCGTTGGCGATTCCGTCGTCGATCTTGTTCTCGCGAGAACCTTCGAGGAAACGGGAACGCTGCTTGGCCATTTCCTCGGCGATCTTCTTACCCATGGCACGACGGAGCAGGTCACCTTCGCCGAGCGAGTAGTTGGCAACCGTCATGGCGGTGGCCATAACCTGTTCCTGATAGACCATGACGCCGTAGGTCGGCTTGAGGGTCTCTTCCATCGAGGGGTGCGGGTAGGTGACTTCGATGTCGCCGTGTTTACGCATGATGAATTCATCAACCATGCTGACACCATGGGCGCCGATCATGCCCAGCGGGCCGGGACGATAGAGGGCGAGCATGGCGATGATGTCTTCGAAACAGTCAGGGCGCAACATGCGGAGATATTTGCGCATACCTGATGATTCAACCTGGAAAATGCCGTCCGTGTCTCCCTTGGCAAAGATTTGGTAGGTGGCTGGATCATCCAGCGCGAGGGTGTCGAGGTCCGGTGCTTTTTTACCCTGCTCGTTGATGATATCGATGCAGTCCTCGATGACTGTCATGGTGCGCAGACCCAAGAAGTCAAACTTGATCAGGCCGACTTCTTCGACTTTTTTCATGTCGAACTGGGTAACGATTTCACCCTTCTTCCCTTTGTAGAGAGGGAGGTATTCGGTCATGGGTCTGTCAGAGATGACAACGCCCGCCGCGTGGGTGGATGCGTGGCGACACAACCCTTCAAGACGTGTGGAAATATCGATGAGTTTGGCGATCTTGTGGTCGGTGGCGACCATGTCATCCAGCTCAAGCACGGCCTTGACCGAGTTGGGAACGCTGATCTTCGCCTTCTCGACGCCGAGCAGTTTGGCCATGGCGTCTTCGGATTCCGGGATGAGCTTGGCAATGCGATCGGTCTCGGCGAAGGTCATGCCGAGGGCACGGCCAACGTCCTTGATGACCGCCTTGGTCTTCATGGTGCCGAATGTGGTGATCTGCGCAACGCGGTCATGGCCGTATTTTTCGGCGCAATACCGGACGACCTCAAGACGACGACGCTCGCAGAAATCGACGTCGATATCAGGCATGGACACACGTTCGGTGTTCAGAAAACGCTCGAACAGCAGATCATACGGGATCGGGTCGATGTTGGTGATTTTCTGTGCCCAAGCGACGATGGAACCAGCGGCGGAACCACGGCCCGGCCCAACGGGAATGCGGTTATTCTTGGCCCAGTTGATGAAGTCCTGCACGATGAGGAAGTAGGCCGGGAAACCCATTTCGGTGATGATACCGAGTTCGTAATCGAGGCGATCCCAATAGACCTTCTCGTCCACTTCGTAGGTGATCATCTCAAGCCGCTCTTTCAGGCCTTCGCGGCAGAGCTTCTCGAATTCCTCGTCAATACTGGAAACGCCTTCGGACAGCTCGTATTCAGGGAAATAGTAGTTACCCAGCTCGATTTCGAGGTTGCATTGCTCCGCGATACGCTGGGTGTTGGCAATGGCTTCGGGCACATGGGCGAACGCCTGTTCCATCTCTTCGGGCGTCTTGAAATAGAGTTCCTTCGTGTCCATCTTGAACCGCTTTTCAGCGTCCACGGTGGTCTGCGTCTGGATGCAGAGCAGGGTGTCGTGCGCCTCGTAATCTTCGGCGGTCAGATAGTGACAATCATTGGTGGCGACGAGCGGCAGATTGGTCTTTTCGGCGCACTGGATAAGCAACTCATTGAGTCGCACCTGCTTGCCGATGCCGTTGTCCTGCAATTCAAGATAGAAATTGCCGGGAAAGATGGATTCATACGTCTTCGCCATCTCGACGCCCGCGTCCAGCCCTTCGTTCATGAGCACGCGTGGCACTTCACCACCCAGACAGGCGGACAGGGCGATCAGACCTTCGGAATGTTCCTTGAGCAATTTTTTGCTGACACGCGGCTTGTAATAAAAGCCTTCGAGATAGCCGGTAGACACGAGCTTGATGAGATTTTTGTACCCGCGCTGGTTCTTGGCAAGCAGCACAAGATGGTAGCCACCGCCGCCCTTCACCTTCTTGGTATGCGCATCCTCGTCGTCGATATCACCGGGCGCAACATACACCTCACAACCAATGATCGGCTTAATGCCCATGGCCATGGCCGCCATATAAAACGTGACCGCACCAAACATGGACCCATGATCAGTAATGGCAACAGCAGGCATCCCAAGGTCTTTCGCCCTTGAAAGCAGATCCTTGATGCGAATAGCACCATCGAGCAACGAGTACTCGGTATGGACATGAAG
>JAFLJT010000046.1 GCA_022712855.1 Pseudodesulfovibrio sp.
CCATCGAACTCTCCGCAGACGGCGCCACGTGGTATGACGGCGGCAGCCTCACGGCCCTCGACGGGAGTTGGGTTATCAACCTGACCGACGACGGCTATGAATACACCCAGTACGGCGCTCTGGCTGATGCCGGTGACACCGCTCCGGGCGAAGAACTCTCCATCGATGTCACTGTCACCGCCACTGATGGCGACGGCAGCGTCACGACCGGAGACCTCACCGTCACCGTAACGGACGACGGACCCACCGCAAGTGATGTAACATTCGATCAGGGAGCTGAAGACAGCAACGTCAGCTACAACGTATTGAGCGGCGGAGACGCCACCGCTGGCCTGTACGACGGCGAACTGACTAATGCCACACTGGCAGAAGGCAGTCGCGCTCCCGGCTCAGTGAGTTACGATGAACTTGGCAACATCACATACGACCCGGTTCCCGGCGAGACCGGAACCATACTCATTGATTACACTGTGACAGATGCAGACGGCGACACAGCCTCGGCACAAATCGCCTTCACACTGAATGCAGACTCCGCACCCGTCATTACAGTCAGCGACGCCACAGGCGAAGTGGATGATGGCATAATGACGGCAAGCGGCTCCATCGGTGTGGATTTCGGAGCGGACAGTGCAGGCACGACCATTGCGCTCTCGGCAGATGATGCGACATGGCACAGCCAAACAGGCACTCTCTTGGCCGACGACAGCAGTTGGGCAATTGAACTGAATGACGATGGATACGAATACACCCAGTTTGCACAACTGGCAGACGCAGTCACCACCGATGCTGGCGAAAATCTCGCCGTTGATGTCACTGTCACCGCCACTGATGGCGACGGCAGCGTCACAACTGGCGACTTCACCGTCACCGTGTCGGACGACGGCCCCACTGCTGGCGATGCAACGGTCAGTCAGGAAATCGAAGACAGTGATGTCAGCTACAACGTCCTGACCGACGACGCCACCACTGGCATGTACGTCGGCGGTACGCTGGACAATGCAGCACTGGCAGAAGGCAGTACCGCCCCTGGTTCAGTGAGTTACGACGGACTTGGCAACATCACATACGACCCGGTTCCCGGCGAGACCGGAACCGTACTTATTGATTACACTGTGACAGATTCTGACGGAGACGAAGCCTCGGCACAGCTCTCCATCACACTGGCTACAGACTCCGCACCAGAAATCGAGGTCAGTGGGGCCTCCGGTAGCGAGGCTGGCGGTCTGGCAACAGCCACCGGCACCATTGATGTAGACTTCGGCGCAGACAGCGAAGTCTCCATTGAGCTGGCATCCGATGTCGCAGATTGGGATTCCGAAACCGCAACACTGACAGCCGAAGACGACAGTTGGGATATCCAACTGACCGATGATGGCTATGTGTTCACGCAGTATGAAGCATTCGACCACAGCGAGGGCGATGAATACGCCATTGATGTCGAGGTTACGGCCACCGACGATGATGGTTCCATATCCACCGGAGACTTCTCGGTCCTCGTCAGCGATGACGGCCCGGAAGCCACGGATGCATACATGGTGCAAGAGGACGTTGAAGATACCATAAGCTACAACGTCTTTGACGAAGACAGCGCAACCACTGGTACTGACGGCGGATATCTGGTCGCAGCAGAATTGAGTGAAGGCAGCGCGTATGATGGCGATGTCGAATTCAATGAAGAAGGCACCATTACCTATACACCCGCAGACGGAGAAACCGGCACTGTCACTATCGACTATCTGGTCGAAGACGGTGACGGCGATACCGCCACAGCGCAACTCTCCATTGACCTCGCTGAACCCGAGGAAGAGCCGGGCGAAGAACCGGTCAACCTGCTCGTTAACGGCGACTTCAGTGATATAACAGCGCATGTAGGCAACACCTGGGTCGCAGCCAACGACACAAGCGTCGATGGCTGGGATGCCGGACGATTCTACAACTCCAATTCCGAGAGCCCACACAACGCCAAGCCTGGTACAGGCAACTCGAAGATCGAAGTCTGGAAGGCTGGATACAAGGGTGTGCTCAGCTCCGACGGAAGCCGTGAAGGGTACTTCGTTGAAGTCGACTACGCTGGAGCCACAGACTTCATCGCACAAACAGTCACAACCACAATTGGCGCGGCCTACCTCATGACGTTCGAGGCCACCATTCGTCCCGACAGCCCTGAAGGCGAGACGCTCATTGCCCAGGTCTGGAGCGACGGAAACCTCATAGCAGAGGAAGTGTACACACCCGACCGCTACGACACCAATGCCCAGAATGGCTGGAATCAGTTCACACTGGAATTCATAGCAGACAGCGAAGACACAACTGTCATGTTCACAGAACCGCAGTTCAACGATGAAGGCAACGCCAAGAACACGTATGGCGTACTTCTCGATAACGTCACGCTCACGGTTGATTCTGACTATGACGGTGAAGTCATCCCAGGCGACGGCGAAGGACTTGTCCTGCTCGGAACCGACGATGACGACGAGATCTTCGGCACTCATGGCAACGACTCCATCACCTCCTACGCAGGCGACGACGAGATCTTCGGCGATATGGGCGACGACACCATTGATTCCGGCGAAGGTGACGACTACGTCGAGGTCGAAGGGGGCGACAACGTCATCAAGACTGGCGAAGGCGATGACTACGTCTACGCAATGGATGGCAACAACGTCATCGAGACCGGCGAAGGAGACGACGAAGTCGAGGTCGAATGGGGCGACAACACCATCAAGACTGGCGAAGGCGATGACTACGTCTACGCAATGGGTGGCGACAACGTCATCGAGACTGGCGAAGGAGATGACGAAGTCGAGGTCGAGTGGGGCGACAACATCATCAAGACTGGCGAAGGCGATGACTACGTCTACGCAATGGATGGCGACAACGTCATTGAGACCGGCGCAGGAGACGACGAGGTCTACGGCGGTGAAGGCAACGATGTCATTATCGGCGGCGCAGGCCAGGACGAGCTCTACGGTGGGAATGGCAACGACACCTTCGTATTCACCTCACCTGAAGACGGCACTGATTCCATCCTCGACTTCAACACGGCGCACGATCAGATAGCTATGTACGAAGCAACCTTTGACCTCCTCAGTGACGGCAACGGTTCTCTCAACGAGAACCAGTTCACCGTGGTTGAAGACAGCACATACTCCGGCGGCTATGACTTCGAAGGCGCGACCTCCGGCCTGATTTACGCCAGCGACGAAGGCAGCAACGTAGGCGCTCTGTTCTACGACCCAAATGACACCATCAGCGGAGACGAGACCCTGCTGGGGACCGTCACGGAAGATGACGACAACAACATAACGGCAGCCGATATCGACATCATCTAACCATCAATCGGTGCGGAGAGCTTTCACGCTTCCGCACCGATTAAAATACTCGCCTTTTTGAGAGGGGAATTATAACACGCATAGCTTGGTATAATTCCCTTTTTTCCGCCCAAAAAACGGACGTTATTTTCAGTGTCATATGTTTGCATATTGAATGCAAAGTAGTAGGATTTACATACGCGAAAAAAGGTGTACAGCCTTTAACTACGTGGCGGACGACATGAACCCCGGTCCGACCACGTGTCATGATGCGGATGGGTAAGAAGCAGCCGATGAGGCTCCCCATCCGCATCACATTTTTTTTAGCGACAACACCCTGCTGCTCCCCCCTGTCCCACCAAGCTCAAACAATGACTGAAGCCAACCTCAGATGTCACATAACCATGTTACATACTGAATTAACACATATTAATTTTGTTTGACTTTCAAGATACTCGCGATTAGGTTAGCTTGAAACTCAAACAATCAGGAGCATGTACGCATATGGACTCTCTCTTTCTCGTCGCCCTTCAATCAAGCTTATTTCTGGGGCTGATACATGGCATTAATCCCTGCGGTCATTCCTGGGTGGTTTTGGCCCCCTTTGTCGCTGGAGACAAAAGCGGTAAACGTGTTTTTAGTTTAACGGCCGCATTTATTACCGGCACAACTTTGGGCTGTCTCGCCATTGGCCTGTTCCTTGGGTCCGTATCGGCCAGCCTTCCCGACTCCACCCGCTATTTTACCGATATTATCACTGCCGCAATCATCATTATCCTTGGTGCCATTCTCATCTGGCGGCCCCACCTTTTACACAGCCATGACCACGACCATGAGCACGGCGATTGCGACCATGGACACTGCAAGCACACCCACGATGACCATGACCACGAACATGCCCATAAAGATGAACACGAACATCACACGCACGCACATGTGCCTCTCGCTGCAAAACGTTCCACAATATGGGGCCTTGGGGCCCTCGGTTTTATGAATATGATCGTGCCCTGTCCCACCGTGGCCATCATGTATTCCTACGCATTGGAATCAGGCAGTGCCGGACAAGCGGTTTCTGTCTTCGCAATTTACGCGCTCGGAACGGGCATAGCCCTTGCCGGGGTGATTTTTGCCATATATAAAGTAACCGGACTCATCAGAAAGCTGCAAAGGCCATGGATAGAACCGGCCATTATGCGTACCGTTGGTGTCCTGACCATTCTTTTCGGTGTATACACCCTCTACCTGGACTTTGGCCCAGCGTAATCAACAGGATACCATGTCCGACACCAGCAAATTGACCCAACTCATCGTCGAATTCTACGAGAAATTATCATCGTGGGAACACTGCGTCGTGCGAGACAAAGGGCTGACCCTTCCTCAGGTGCACGCTCTGGAAATCCTGGGAACGCACAAGGCTCTCCGCATGAAAGAACTCGCAGCACGCATGGGCGTGACCACGGGCACGCTGACGGTCTTGGCTGATCGCCTTGAAAAAGCCGGGATGATACGCCGCAAACCCCACGAGGCAGACAGGCGTTCAATCCTCGTTGAGCTGACTGCACAAGGGCACACCATATTCCAAGAGCATGACGAATTACACAATCAACTCACTCAGGATATCACCGCGAACCTTACAGACAAGGAACGCCTGAACCTGGCGACAATTCTAGAAAAAATGAACTGCGAATTTTAACATAAGAGTCTCTATGAGAAACCGTACCTTTCCTGCCATTATCATCATGGTCGCCCTGCTCTTTTGTACTGCACAAGCATCATTGGCAACCGAGCTGCACAACCTCACCCCGGAACAAAGCGTCAAAGCGCTGGCCGAAACGCCGGGGCTGATCATACTCGACATCCGCACCCCCGCTGAATTCAACTCCGGGCATATCAAAGGGGCTGAAAATATCGATTTTTACGGCAGTAACTTCCAGGCGCGTATCGACAGTCTGGACAAGACAACGCCCTACTTCATCTATTGTCGGTCAGGCAGGCGGAGCGGTATCACCGTCGAGTACATGCAGCAGGCTGGCTTTGCGACCATCATGGAACTGACGCACGGCATTAACGGTTGGAAAAAGGCGAACCAGCCCCTCATTCAATAACGACGCATAGAATTCACAGCACAAACGAAGAAATCCCCTCACGTAGTAAATACGTGAGGGGATTTTTACATTGCATGAAATACAACCCGGATAGTAAAAGCATCAGCCCTACTGAACCGATTTTACCGGCAACATCCTACTTTGAACCGTAGCTCACTTGCGCCTTGCCCGACATCTTCGCCTTGTACATGGCCTTGTCTGACATGGAGAGCAGGTCATCGTCGATTAGGCAAGCCTGTCGGTATATCGCCAGGGGCCATTTCAACCAAACGAGACTGATAGAGCTTGCGTCGTGTGACGGCAAGAGCAAGAAACCACGCTCCGGTTCCAGTGATCAGGAAAAGCAGGGAGCCGAGAGAAAAAATCTTAACAAGATGCATCTTTGAGTAACCCTGCTGCGCACTGTCCGGCACAAAGGAAACCAGCTTCCAGAAATATTGATCAGAGGCAATGGTTCTTGTACTCGGCGAAAAAGCGCTTTCGCTGCCAGTGCTGGACCGAAAGCGTGTCTGGAGCGGATACACCGTGGCAAAGGTAAAGATCTTATTCCCCGTAACTATCTGCCCCGATTCCGAGGCGCGCACGTTGATCCACTGCCGCGAATACCGATGTGCAAAAGAGAGATCGTTCCTGTCAGGGAGCATGAACCCCCACTGATCATCCGTGTCAGGGGCAAGCAACCAGTACCCTCTGTTGTTGAGCAGCATGGTCTGTCCGGCCGTTGCCTTTCCCGTCTTTCGCAACAGGCCCAGCAAATGGTCAGCACGATAATTGAGGATAATCGCACCCAACTGCTTGCCTTCGTTATTATAAAGGGGCGTGCCAAAGCGAATAACCGGCTTATATGGGACCTCGACCTTGCCCTGCTCGATGTTCAAGTCCATGGGCGAGACAAACACTTCGCCCTTGTTCAGCAACATGGTATCCGTAAAATAGTAACGCTTGCCCTTATTCTGCAACAGCTTCTCAGGCACGATACCAGGCAGGCCGTCATTAAAATTCACTCGGACCAACTCCATGCCACTGGCATCAAAAAGCCGGGCCTGATCATAAATCCCCTTGACCTGCACAAAAGCAAGAAAGTCATCGCCAATGGTGGCGAGGGTCGAACGCTCGCCAGTCTCCACATAGTCAGCGACACTTCGTTGCAACGCCATGAACTCAAGGTCTGCGGCAATGGAATTGAGACAGCTTTCAACAATCGTACGGCGCAGATCAAGACCAAACTTCTCCTGGGCGAGAAGGTCGGTAACAAAATCCTTTGACTGGGAGGTATACATGGCAAAAACGCCACCACCCATAACCATGCCGATGACGATAAAAATGAAAAAGAAAAGGCGAAGGGCCTTGGCGAAAACCTTATCGCCCTGCATATGACTGTCCTGCTCCACACTGCCTCCAGGCAAATCTTGCGCAATCAACTATTCACTCACAATACGCAACTTGCATGTCCGTTACAACCGATTACTCTGCTGCACGGTGATGAGGCTGATCTGAAAAAATACTTATGCGTCGGTGATGGAATTGCGGATAAACTCGGCAAGAGTTTCCTGATCGGATTCTCCTATAAGGCGATCAACTTCGCGCCCGCCGGAGAAGAGAAGAAATGTTGGGGTACCTTTGACCATGAAACGCTGCATGCCCGTATCGAGATAGTCCACGTCGTACAGGTAGCACTGAACTTTGTCGGCATTGTTATGTGAAGCACTCTCCAATGCTTGAGACTGAATCCGAAACCGCTCATTGTGCTTGAGAAAGGCAACGAGAAAAGGCTCGCCGTTACTTTCCAGCTCAACATCAAAATCTTGTGGCTCAATTGTTTTCACCATCCGAATATCTCCATACTTCACTGATCCGACGTTCAAACTGCCCCCCTTAATACTTAGGCACACTTGCGCCACCATATCAGTGGTGAAAACATAATGCATCATATCGACCCGTTAGTTCGATTATAAATGTAAAATAGTCAGAATGAAAACGAGGCGTGGATCAGTCGGCAAGCTCCCAAGCCTTGAGCTTGCGGTAGAGTGTCGCCCTGTGGATGCCAAGTTGCCGTGCGGCTTTGGCCTTGTTGCCATCGCACCGACTCAGCGCGTCAAGAATATCCTGCTTGTTTGTCTTGCGCGGAACCTGCTGCTGAGGAATGAATTCGCCCGTGCCCGGTCCCGGAGAAAATGATGTATTCGGCGCGGCCGCTTGCGGCGCTTCAGGTGTCTGTGCATCAAAACTGCCGGTGCGTATCTGGTCCACCAGATCCCGGCGCATATGCTTGAGTGCTATTTCGTGCCCCGGTGATAGGATGCAGGCATGTTCAAGAATATGGCGTAATTCACGGACATTACCCGGCCATGGATAGCTCATGAACAAGTCCGTGACTTCGTCGGAAATGCGCGCGTACGATCGGTTAAACTGGCTGGAGAAAATTTCAAGAAAATGCTCGACCAACGGGGGAATATCCGCCTGCCGCTCTCGCAAAGGTGGCAGATAAACCGGCATGACGTTCAGGCGATAGTAGAGATCCTCGCGAAAATTCCCCTGACGTACGGCTTCGCGCAAATTAACGTTGGTGGCCGCAAGGATGCGGACATCTGCTGACTGCGTTTTGGATTCCCCCACCCTTTCGTATTCTTTTTGTTCAAGAAAACGCAGCAGCTTAAGCTGGATAAGCGGAGAGATATCGCCGATTTCATCAAGAAACAGGGTGCCACCCTGAGCGGCTTGAATGCGACCGATTTTATCGCGCACGGCACCTGTAAATGCGCCGCGCACATGGCCAAAGAGTTCGCTTTCCAGCAAGCTTTCGGACAAAGCCGAACAGTTGACCTTGATCAATGCAGCTCCGGCCCGGGAACCACCATAATGCAGGGCCTCGGCCACCAATTCCTTACCAGTGCCGGATTCGCCCAGAATAAGTACGTTGGAATCGAGGGAAGAAAGCTGTTCGAGAAGGCTGTACACGTCCTGCATCTTGGAACTACGGCCAATAATCCCACGGAAGCCATGTCGTTCATGCAGTCGTTTTTCCAGATCTGCAATACGAGAAATATCACGGACGACCAGCACCGCACCAATTCGTTGCTTATCCTTATCCATAAGCGGCGTGCAGTTGAGTTCCACCATGCGCGTGCCGAGAGTCGGGACATCAAGCTCCGCCTCGTACCCGCGTACCCCTTTGTGCGTACGCAAAACCTGCTTGAGAACACTGAGACAAGGGTTGCCCTGCGAATCCATGAACTCCCGGATATCACATCCTTGGATGGCCTCTTTGGAGACACCAAACATTATGCCGGACGCACTGTTGGAAGCGATAGTGTGAAAGTCACTGTTCACCGAAATAATAGCGTCGGGGATGCTTCGAAATGTTGCTTCAAGGTTGAGTCGATACTGTTCTTTCTCCACAGTCGCCAAATCAAGAGCCGTTTCAGCTTCCTTGCGTTCAGTAACGTCCCGGCCCACGGCCTGAATCTCCGTAACGACTCCCCGGTGATTGAGGATGGCCCGGTTGGTCCAGAGTATCCAGCGAGGTACACCGTCAGAACGTTTAACATGCTGTTCACGATCAAACACGGGCATGGCCGGCCCGGCTTCCTTGAGCCAGCTCTTGAGATCGCGCCGCTCATCGTCTGCCAGACGCGGGAAATATCGCTCGCCCACAATCTCATCTTCGTCCACGCCAAAAAATTTAGCAAAAGCGCCGTTAACAAATGACAGTGTCCCGTCGGGAGCATAACGGCAAATCAATTCGGTCTGATCCTCGACAACCGCGCGGTACAGCCTGGCTCCCTCGCGCAGCGCTTCTTCAACCACTTTGCGCTGAGAAATATCCTGTATATATGCGGTGGTAACTTCGCGTCCGTCATGAACAAAATGACTCATGGAAACTTCGACAGGGAAAGTCATGCCACCATTGCGACAATGATAGCTCAACGGTACCCGCTCAATACCAGACCGAATGGCTTCCATGGTACGATCGGGTTCATCGGACAGATCAAGGATAGTGAGCGAGAGCATATCTTCAGCGGTATAACCATACAGCCGCCGGGCCGCTCCGTTGCAATCCAGAACTGAACCATCATTGCGATCGAGCATGATAATGGCATCGCGGGCGGCTTCATACACACTACGATACCGTTTTTCGCTCTCGGCAAGGCCCACTTCCGAGCGACGTTGGGCCGTGATATCCTGCGTGACAACAACAAAACCTGTCAGAATTGTATGCTCAAGCACCGGGCGAATGGTGGTCACATAGACCGCCCCACCTCGATACTCCTCGATAATTTCCGGCAGCTTGGTGCTGCGCACCTTCTCTATTGCCTCTTCCTGCAATCCGGCGGAAAGCGAGGAAATAACGGAAAGATATTTTTTCCCAATTATTTCATTTGAGGGAAGATGGAGCATTCCAGCACCGGATTCACTGACTTCGACCACAATCCCTGCTTGGTCCAGCAGAAACAAGGCGTCTTCCCCAGTGTCGAGCAAAGTGCTGAGAAAACTTCTGGAGAGGGAGAGTTCGCGAGCGTTTTTGGTTGCCTGAATATATCGTTTTTTGATGGCCACAGCCTGCTGGGCAAGCATCTCAAGCCGTCCGCGATTGACGGGTTTAGTCAAGTAAGTAATGGCACCGAACTGGAGAACGACATCACCAGGATTGTCTGTTGCCGCATCCAGAATCAATACAAGCGGCACCTCCTGTCCCCTCGCATCGGCATCACATTTCAACTCGCTCCCATTGTCTCCACCCAGATCCAGAGCAGCAAAAATTGCGGTGGGTTCCAGTCGTGACAAAATGGCGCGGGCCGACTCGAGGTCAGCCGCCGTTTCCACCTGAAACCCCTTGCTTGAGAGGATATCGCTGATCAAAGTGCGTATGGAATCATCGCTTTCGGCGACGAGAATAGTCGAGTTCACCTGTAAATCTCCTGAAAACATCCATACATCAGTTGCGCTCCGATAACCAGCCCCATGAGCGACCGCCGCATATCGATTACACTGTCCATTTTTATGACAACCGTGTATATTTCCTCTGATAGGTCATGTTTTGATCACACACAAACAGGAGGAGTTTCATGTCTATTTTTTCCGAATCCGATCTTCCGTTGGATGTGCACCATGGAGAGATGCTCACTCTGGCAGACGGCACCACCGTCCGGTTTGAATCCAATGGCGAGGCCAAAAATGTCATGATCAATGACGGCTTCGAGCCAGCGACCACCCTCTATCCGGGGAATGATTACGTTGTCGAAACAGGTCAAGGCAGCTATCAGATGACCTGCGAATTCGGCGACTGCATGCACATTAAGAAAGTATAAACACTTTCACTTTCACGGTATTCCTAACATCCCCCCCGCCTTCTCTGGAGGGCGGGGATAGTAATAGAATTGGCTTCGGACAACCAGTCAACGGACTTGTGAATCAATACTATTTATAATTGCGAGAGGCTTTACTTTTGTGGTCAGGTTGCTACGGTAGAAGACTAAGGACACAAGTACACTGTAAGAACAGGCCTACTTGATTCGTAGGACGACATATTTGTTGGGGAGACACAACAATGGCTAAAATTCTTATCGCTGAAGATGACCGAATATCTCAAAAACTCGCTGTTAAAATAGTTGAAGAGCTCGGCCACACCGCTTTTGTCAGCCCGCACGGCAAACACGCCTATGAGACGCTGACTGCATGCAACGATTTCGACCTGCTCATGACAGACATCATGATGCCGGAAATGGACGGCCAGCAACTCATCACGACATTGCGTGGCGACCAGCAGTTCGAAGATATGCCCATTATCATCATGTCCGCAGTCGTTGGTATGAGTGACATTTCCAACCTGCTCAAACTGGGAGCCACCCTGTTCCTTGCCAAGCCACTGGATCGCAAGGAAGTTCAAGGCTATATTTCACGTTGCCTGAACAATGCCGACTTCACGACGGACGATATTTAGACGGCAAACACGCCGCTCAGACGGTGATAAATAGCATTCTGCATTGATAAGAAGCTAGCCTGCTACCAACAAGCATCATTGATACAACATCATTAACGGACACTATGCGCGTACTCATTTCTCACAATAATTTCCCGGCCCAGTTCAGGCACATAGCTGAATATCTAGGCCGTACTCCGGGCCATCAGGTGGTTTTTGCCACCAAAAATCTGCGAGAGGAATGGGTCATCGATGGTGTGAACAAAGCGAAGTTCACGCCGGACGGAACGTCCCCTCAACAAACCCACCCCCTGTGCCAGAATTTCGAAGACGGCGTCCGCCATGGCGTCGGCATGTTGCGACTCTGCAACGGTCTCAAGGAAAAAGGGTTTATCCCCGACGTCATCCTCGGCCATTCCGGCTGGGGCCAGACCATGTTCATGCGCGACGCTTTCCCGGACACACCATTTATTGGATATTATGAGTGGTATTACGGTGCCAACAGCCCGGAAACCACCTTTGACAAACGAAAACGCACCGATGGCGAACTGGCCCAGCTTCGTCTGCGCAACACGTCCATCCTCCACGACCTCGTCTCATGTCGCGTTGGTGTCACTCCCACCGGATGGCAGCGTTCACAATTCCCGACAGAATTTCAGCCCAAGATAGTTCAGGCCCATGACGGTATCAACACCCAATATTTCTCACCTGTCGACAACGGTCCATTGCCCATCGACCAGCTCGACCTGCCGGGCACAGACCTGACCGGGGCGAAAGAGCTGCTGACATATTGCTCGCGTGGGCTTGAACCATACCGAGGCTTCCCCCAATTTTACGAGGCACTACCCGCCATTCTGGAGGCACGTCCCGACTGCCATGTCCTCATCGTCGGTGAGGATCGAGTCTGTTATAGCGCCAAGCTCCCCGATGGGCAGTCGTATAAACAGCAGATGCAGGAAAAGATTTCGGTGGATGAAAAGCGCGTCCACTTTACCGGCCCCCTGCCATACGGCAAATACAAGCAAGTCCTTCAGGCGTCATCGGCCCATGTGTACCTCACATGGCCGTTCGTTCTTTCCTGGTCATTCCTTGAAGCCATGTCCTGCGGTTGTCTCGTTATCGGCTCCAACACTGAGCCGGTCAGAGAAGTGTTGCGGCATCGGGAAAACGGCCTGCTTACGGACTTCCATTCGCCCGAAAAAATTGCCAAGACCACTATCTTCGCCCTCAGTCAGCAGGAAAAACTACTGGACTTGCGCAAGAATGCACGGCAAACAATTTTAGACAAATATTGCCTCAGCAAATGTCTGCCCGTCCATCTCAACCTCCTGGCTCAGGCGGCCAAGGACGGACCGAATCGTTTTAAATCAACATAAACACTTCGAGATGTATCCATGAAAAACAGGTTCAAACACCTCTGCTTCGCTTTTTCCCTTGTCCTGCTCTTTGCCCTGCCCGGCATGGCTGCCGATCTGGACAACCTCGTATTTCTTGATTTGAAAGATGGCCGCGTGGCTATCGAAATGCGCCCCGACCTTGCCCCCAAGCATGTCGAACGCATCAAGGAACTGATCCGCGAGGGATTTTATGATGGACTCAAATTTCACCGCGTCCTCTCCGGCTTCATGGCCCAGACAGGCGATCCGACCGGCACTGGCATGAGCGGCTCCGGCCAAAATCTGCCCGCCGAATTCAGCAAGGCTCCGTTCAAGCGTGGCACTGTTGGTATGGCTCGCTCACAAAGCGAAGACAGTGCGGACAGCCAGTTCTTTATTTGTTTTGCTGACGCACAGTTCCTTAACGGCAAATACACCGTCTGGGGCCAGGTCGTTCGCGGCATGGAGTTCGTGGACAACATCAAAATGGGCCAGCCCGGTAGCGGAAAAGTATCTGACCCGGACACGATTGTCCGCATGCAGATTGCCGCAGACACGCTCAAGAAGTAAGTTTACACTACCAATAAAAAATGGCGCGTACCCCCATCGGGATACGCGCCATTTTTCTGTAGTATGCTCTGTGCGTTATGTATCCAGATAGACAAACCGCTTAATTTTCTGGGTGGGCGTCTTTTCAAACGGCTCAACCTGCTCGATCACCCGTTTGAGTTTGGCAAAGGTGGAAACCTTGGAATTCGTCTCTGCTCGAACGTTCTTGAGGATACCCTTGAGTTTCTCACGAACCTCGGATTCGATCATCTTATTGGTATCGAATGCATCATCGATGACCTCGTAGTTGAGATGGATTCTGGCCGAAAGCTTCCCGTTGGAATCGTAAACCATAGACTCCAACACGTAGTCGCAGGAGTTGATAATGGACTCGACTTCTTCCGGATAAATATTCTCACCACTGGAACCGATGATGACGTTTTTGAGACGTCCTTTGAAAAACAGGTAACCATCGTCGTCAAACAGGCCGAGATCGCCGGTCCTCAAGAAGCCGTCTTCCGTGAATACTTCTTCCGTATCCTTGGGTGCCTTATAATAGCCCTGCATGACATTGGGGCCTTTTGCCAGCAGTTCACCTTCGCCAGTCTTGGGGTCCGGATTATCAACCTTGAGTTCGATACCCGGCAGAACAGGACCAATGGCACGAAGCCGTTGTAACCCGGGACGAGAGCCAGCCAGAAGCGGTGAAGTCTCGGTCATTCCATACCCGATGGCATAGGGAAACTCGGCATCAGCCAAAAAGGTTTCAACTTCCGGGGCCAGGGCAGCGCCACCGATACACATGCAGCGAAGCTCGCCACCAAATGCCTCAATAAGCTTTTTTCCTGCAACCTTCGAAATCGTCCGTCGAGCTACACCGACTTTCATCAAACCGCCCATAAGACCACCGTGGGGCAATTTGGGTTTGATGCGGTTCTTGTAAATTTTTTCAATGATGAGCGGCACCACATTAATGACGGTCGGCTTCACCTTTTGCATGGCAGGCATCAGCGTCTTGGGTGTCGGCGGTTTCTGCAAGTAGTACACAGCGCTTCCACAATGCACTGGAACAAGCAGTCCCACAGTCGATTCAAAAGTATGCGACATGGGCAGCACAGACAGGAAACGGTCAGTGTGGAAGACAGGGATAGTCGCAACACCAGCAACGGTGTTAGACACCAGATTGCGATGGGTCAGGATCACGCCTTTTGAATGACCAGTGGTGCCTGAAGTATAGAGAATAACGGCGATATTATCCGGGGTTAAGCCGGGGGCTTCTTTACTGCCCTTCTTGCGGTCAATATAGCTCTTGGCCTTATCGCTCAGTTCGTCAAACTTGTCCCGGGCAGTGTCAAAGGCTTCGACAAAACCCTTCTTCGAAACACTGTCGCCACTGTCCATGTATTTTCTGGCCTTATCGCCCAGCTCTTCAAACTTGTCCCGCGCAGTATCAACAGCTTCCGCAAGGTTTGTCTTGGGAGCTTCGTCGTCATTGACGATGGTCAGATCATCCATGAGCATGATGGTCTTGAGATAAGGATAGTTGTCACCCTCGACCTTGTGCATGTAGCGGTTGGATGCAACCACCACCTTGGCTTCGGAGTGTTTGAGAACATGGTCCACCGCGCTGGCGTGAAATTCCTGCAATATGGGAACGGCAATGGCCCCCATGGTGGTGATGGCAAAATAGGTCACAGCCCAATTGGGCATATTTTCACCGATGATGGCCACTTTGTCGCCCGGCTCAACGCCACACGCGGTAAGCACAGAACTCAGATCACGCACCATCTCCAGCAAGCGGGCGTAAGAAATTGGCTCTCCGCCCACAAAGCTGACAGCAATCCGGTCAGAATACCGTTCTACGGCTCCCTCAAGCAAATTTTTAAGCGTCATGTCTTGATCGTTCACACATTCCTCCAAAAGATGATGCGCAACTTTGCGCACCCATTAAATAGCACGTCCGCCAGCCGGGTCAAGGGCTGACTACTCCCTCCCGGAAGGAGGGAGGACGCTCACAAGAACCCTGACAAGATCAACGAACTCGACAGGTTTGGCGAGATAGTCATTCATACCTGCAGCAAGAAATTCTTCGCGATCCCCTTTCATGGCGTGCGCCGTTAAGGCAACGATGGGAATGTCCGCTTTGTGGCCAAAGGTTGCGTCGTTCCGAATAAGTTTGGTGGCAGTGAGGCCATCTATATTCGGCATCTGAATATCCATGAGAATAAGGTCATAATCGTTTGAAAGCAACAGTTCCAGCGCCTGCTCGCCATCTTTAGCCGCAGTGACAGTATGCCCGAGCTTTTCCAAATGCCGCTGTACGGAAATGCGGTTAACCCGCTCGTCCTCAGCCAGCAGCACAGCCAGAGGCTTGATGTTGACCGATACCGGAACAGAGTGCACTTCATTCACAGGCGCGACGTTGCCTTCCACATTGACGAAGAAATGGATTTTCGTTCCATTTTCATCGCCTTCCACAGAGATTTCTCCGCCCATGAGATTGATGAGGCGCTTAACAATACTCAGCCCCAGCCCGGTGCCCCCGTAGTTACGGGTATGCGAGCCGTCTGCTTGTGAAAACGCGCTGAAAACCGAGTCAATCATGTCATCAGGAATACCTATGCCAGTATCGGTGACGGTGACAACGAGTCGCGAAGGTCGCTCGGGAATATCCGGCAGCGCAAGAAAGGCTGAAACCGAAACGTCTCCCGCCGGGGTGAATTTAACCGCGTTGCCTACGAGGTTGAATAACACCTGCCGGATGCGACCTTCATCGCCTAAAAGAAGCGGCGGCAAATCAGCATCAATATCAACGGACATAGAAAGATCTTTCTCCGAGGCTTGCACCGTGAAATTATCAAGCACACTTGAAACAAGCTGCCTGAAATCAAAGGGATCATTTTCAAGCGCGAGCATCCCCGCTTCCATCTTGGAAAAATCGAGAACGTCATTGATGACCTGCAACAGGCTGCGCCCAGAGGTCAAAGCCGTGCTCACGTAATCCTGCTGTTCCTCATCAAGATTGGTTTCAGCCACCAGTTGCAACATGCCGAAGACGCCATTGAGTGGTGTCCGAATTTCATGACTCATATTGGCCAGGAACTCGCTTTTGGCCATATTGGCCGATTCTGCCACGTTCTTGGCTTCGACCAGCTGTTGCGCTGACAGATTCCGTTCCTCTTCCACCTGAATGGCTGCCACAATGATACCGAAGATTTTCTCATCGTTTTCACTGGGCACATAATCATCACTGAACACGATACACAAAACGCCCGCCGGGCGCATGTTCACACGAACAATCTGACCAATATACGTCGAGATTCCGAGGCCAAGGACATCAGGGTCTGTTCGCACAAACGGGGTTTGCATCAGGTTGCTTGAGACGGACAATGCTTCCTTGTTTCGACGCAACAGATTATGCGACAGGTGCCCCCCGATTATCTCAGCGTTCAATTCTTCTGCCGGGATGTTCCACGCACTGACAGGTTTGAGATTCCCGTTGTGGGCACGGCTGTAAAAAGCAGCCCGTCCGCCAAGCATTTTGCCGACAAGAGCAGTCAGACTGGAAATATTTACGTTGGAATCAGGACCGAAATCGAGCACACAGGCATTGATGTTTGCCAGCCTGTCTTCAGTCTGTTTGCGCTCAGTCACATCATAGGTGATGCCGCTCATCCGAAGCGGTTCTCCAGCTTCAGAACGCAAGGTGACACGCCCGCGCATCACAAACCAACGCCATTCCCCACTCTTTGTACGCATTCGAAACTGTGTATTCCTCGCAGAATCGTCTCCCGAAAGACTGAGGGCGACAGTAGTGCGAAGGTCTTCAATATCACCGGGATGAACGAATTTGAGCCACTCCGAAAAAGAAGATACCATTTCATCAGGAGCGTACCCGATCAATTCGGCATAACGCTCATTGAAAGTCAGACATTCGGTCTTTATGTCCCAGTCCCAGAACGCGAGATCGCCACCCTTGACCGCAAGTTCGAGACGTTCCTCACTGGCCATACGAGCACGTTCAGCCGCCATACGCTCGGAGATATCCACCACGGTAACGAGATTATGTTCTGTTTCACGAATGAGGAGGGTGCTGATGAAGAGTTCAACGTCACGCACCGTGCCATCGGCAAGCCTATGTCGAGTCAGAATTCGGTTGGTCCCTAATTTGATCTTCTCCATGAATGAACCAATCCTGGCCGGCGGATCTGCATTGATATCACTCACCATCATGCCAACAAGTTCATTGGGAGAAAATCCATAAAATTTATCAGCGGACGGATTTACTTCAACGATATGATAATCCTCAGCATTCACGAGCAACTGCGGTAACATATTGTCCGTGAACATAGCCCTGTGGCGCTCGACGCTCTCCCAAAGTGCAACCTGTGCCCGCTTACGAACCTCAGTTTCTTCCTGCAACGCTTCCTCTTGCCGACTCACCTCAGACGATGTGGCAGAAAGGCGACGGACAAGCCAAAAACTAAAGATGGACAAGATGAGGAGAGCAACGGTGCCTATCCAAAAATACGGCGACTTGAGCAGATTCCCACTCAGATTTTCTGGAGAGAGCCAGAATTTCAGACTTTCGTAATAGACAGATTCACCATCCGCCTTGATCTTACCGAGTTCGGCATTCAATTCAGAGAGAATATGGGGAGGGGCTGATTGAGAAACAGCAAAACGAATGGAGACGGGATTAAAAAGTACGGGTGATGCTTCGACCCCAAATTCATCGCCATATCGCAAACCGAAAAGTCGGTTGGCAATACCCGCGTCAACTTCACCGTTCGCAACGGCGGTCAGGACATCACGGTAGCTGTCAAAACTCACCAGCGTGACATTCACCCCCAAGCCACCAGCCAGCCCTTTGAACACGGCGACATGCCGATCATCCGAGGCAAACCCTATTCGACGGCCATCCAAATCCTGAATGTTGGAAATACCCAAGCCGCGAGTATAGAGAGCACCCCAGTCGGCAACGATGGAATTGGTAGTAAAATTAAAATCAGCAGTCAGTTCGTAATCGAAGGGAACGGCGACATGAACATCAAGATTTCCCTCTTTGAACTGTCGGAGCAGAGTGTGTGTTGGGCCAAGCTCCCAAACAATATCCCACCCTTGCTTATGCGCAATGGCGTTAAAGATATCGACTGAAAGCCCTTGGGGGGCTCCTTCGGAATCGTGAATGGAGAGAGGAGGATTATTGCTATATCCAACCCGAATTTTCTCAGCAGCAACCCCGCTCCCCGGTAAAGCCAGGCAGCAAATTATCAGCAGCAGATAGACGATAAACCGTTTCAAACTAGGATACTCCCCGTAAATAAACTGGTGCCGGGCAAACCAAAAGTGTTCGCTCCAACCACCAGATTACGTAGAGGATAAATGGGAGTTAATCTGGAAACCATAACTGACACCCACACCATATTGGTCTGAAGTGTACGAGGAAATATTTGCCTCAGTCGCATCCGTCTCTCTAAAAGAGACATTGAAACCACGACTGACTCCATTCACCGTATAGTACGGATTATTATATGAAAAACTATAGACTGTATTCACATCACTGTTATTGATATTGGCGGTAATACGCTTACCGCTGCCCATAAAGTTGTCCTGACTAATACTGGCATTAATCAGCATGCCCTGCGTTTGAGAAAAACCAATGCCAGCCGTCAACGAACCAGAGGAACGCTCATCTAAAGAGAGCGCAACATCAACCTGATCCGCAACACCTGGCACCGATGGTGTTTCAACATTGATATTCTCGAAAAAGCCCAGGCGCTGCACACGCACACGTGAACGATCGATCTGCGCGGTCGAAATCCAGCCGCCTTCCATCTGACGAAACTCACGTCGCACTACTTCATCTTTAGTACTCTTATT
>JAFLJT010000255.1 GCA_022712855.1 Pseudodesulfovibrio sp.
AGCTCTTCGTGCTCTTCCGAGTAGTGGTTTTCCTTATTGTCGAGAAGGCAAAGGGTGCCGAATGAATTCCCATCGGGGTAATGGAGCGGTAAGCCCAGATATGAAATCATGTTCAGTTTGACGTCAGGATTGTTCTTCCACGCATCATCAATAAGGGCGTTGGGGACTTTGAGTATGTCATTGCTTTTGATGACGGTCTCACAATAGAGTCCGGAATTCTCCATTATCTCTCTTGCGCCAACAGTGTATGGATTGCCTTTTGATTGGCTTGAAACAAGGACTTCGAGTTCACCTTGGTCGAGCCGCATGATGAGACCTGCTGGGACATTCACAATTTTGGCCAAGAGGTCAACTATTCTCTGCCAATCACCAACGATTTGTGATTCATCAATTTCTTTCATGGTTACCTGCTCTTAGGACGTTGTCGACTCTTCTGGACTATTAATGAATATACATGTCCACGACGAGCAGCACAAGCAGGTATTAAAATCATACAGCCAGTGGAGGTGTTTGGGCGTTATCATTCTAAAAATATGGTCATTAGAATGATCAACGATGGATGAGGAGTTTGTGGGTGAAACCTTGTCGAGCACAAAACACACAAGCCCAGATCGCTTTGGGCTTTCTTGATTTCGATGGTACCGAAACAAAAAGAAAAAGGGTTGCAGCTATTAGCTACAACCCTTGTTCTTTACTGGTGCCGAAGAGAAGACTCGGAAGATTCTGGGCTTCGGCATGGTGGCAATATATTGATTTTATTTAAGTATTTCTTTTTAGCGTGTTCTTCCTGTTTGAAGACTGACCTAGCATTTTGCCCCAGCTTCAGCAATTTTTGAGAGCTGTTGTGGAAGAGGTTCTTATTTTAATAAGAAATATCAAATTTTACCTACAGTGTTTTTTTGCCGATATAGATTGGTGCGAACCTGAATATCGTATTGCACGTTTAATCATCTGGAATCTCAATGTCGCTGGTTATTAATAACAATCTCATGGCTATGAATGCTGCCCTTAATTTGGGAAGTTCATTTGGGGCGTTGGAAACGTCCACCCGCCGCCTGTCGTCTGGGTTGCGTATTACGCAAACATCGACGACCGTCCTGCCACCTTCCACGGACTTCAAAATCGTGACGATCTGGTACTCACTGAATTTTGACTTACGCATATGAAACTCCTGCTCCTATTTTGGAGCAGAAGTCTCTACTTTGCAATGGACCTATTATACGGGGACTTTACAGAGGCAACCTCAAAAAACATTCGCTTGGAAAAACACGTTGGAGTCAATTTGCCTAGGATGCATGTATTGCCGTGCTAGCAATAGTCGAACCCAGAGGACAGTAATCAAACACCACATCAACTTTTGTAAAACCTGCAATTTTCAGCATATCAACCAAGCATTGTGTGTTCGGTGTCCATTTCCCAAAGTGTTTATCGCTCAATACCATATATGAAGCGTTATCAGTATTTGCTGAGACGGGGTCTGCAATGACTAGATTGACTGTTCTTCCTGACAAAATCAATTTTTCTTTGACTATGCTGCGAAGCATTCTAAAAAGGCGAAAAGGATCGAGGACATGGTAATATAGCCCAAGGCAGAGAACAATATCATATTGTCCGACGTCTTTAACGGTCATCTCATTGACGTCGAGCGTTTTTTGTAAGATTTGATGCCCAAAGTAATTCTTCGCGTAGTTAATTTTTTCTAGTCCGTCGCCCTTTTTCCAATAAAAGCTGTCAATAGCCATAACTTCGCCAGCGCCACGCTCTTTTGCCTCCAGGCTGTAGAAACAATCTGATGCACCCAAATCGAGGACACTCTTTCCTTTGAAGTCTTGGGGAATCTGAGCCTGGTCAAGGAGCCTGTAGGTTAGCGCCCCCTTAGTTGAATGAGAATAGGTGGAACCAGCAAAAGGTAGTGCCTGGAAAAATTGTGTAAAGGGAGAAAGATCAATATCATCGGTAACCTTGTTGGCAAAGCGCTTGGCCAGAAAAGAACGCTTGGACTCCCATGCCATATACTCGTCAATGCTGTCCGCCGCCACGATCAAGGTGTTTTCCGGAACTCGCAATCTAAGATCTTTTTCAATCTCTTCAAAATAAGCTGGTGACGTCACTATGATGACATCAGGCTTACTATCTGAAATGTCGTCTTTAGGGATGACACTATATCCATCCTGAATCTTTCCCCATTTTCTGCTGTCGCTATCTGAATATCCAACTATTTTGTCCGCAAGCTGGGGCGCTTCGTCGGTTATGAATGATAAAAAATAAGCTGAGCCACTTGCCGCCGGGAAAAACAACCATTTGTCATATGCGCAAAGCTCTTTAAACGAAGTGAGGGAAAGGGTGCCATTTGAATTTTTGATCATGTAAAAACGCCTTAATTTTTCATCAACAATTTTTCAATGGTTGGATATAGTTAAAACCTAGGGTGCTACTATTACTCCATAAAGAATACGTTGCATGCAAGACCTTGTCAACCAGCCTGAATCATTAAGACATCTCAAGCTGACAATACGCTTGCGGCTTTGCTTCGGCCAGGTATCCCGTCTGAAGAGACATCCTGATTTCGGAGCGGCCTAATGAGTTCCGCAGATCTTGTGGAACCGAGTGACGAAAATAGTAAATTGTGCCTTTCAAGTGAAGGTGGTTTGCTGAACGTGCGATTTGCGGCATGAGATTCTCCCGGTGGTAGAGAATTTCGGGTCTTTGACCCACCACTTTGACCCAGAGGGGTCAAACTACGCAAAAAGAAGGAAAATCATGTAAGTTGCCGAATAAAAAAGAAAAAGGGCTGTAGCTATTAAGCTACAGCCCTTGTTTCATTCTGGTGCCGAAGAGAAGACTCGAACTTCCACGGTATTGCTACCACATGGTCCTGAACCATGCGTGTCTACCAATTCCACCACTTCGGCACGTTCAGGAAAGAGGCTTATATATTTACTCCATTTCGATAGCAAGCGTTTTCTGGGACTTAAATGGAGATTCTCAGACGTCAAAAACGAGAAAGGCTTCTTGGGGTTGTCCCAGGAAGCCTTGTGCGTTTTCTCGTGTGCAAAAAAAGGAAGAAGATGCTTTGTATAGAGCAACCCGCGTGCCATTCGTTTCAAGAAACCAAAAATAAAGTTTTACCCATTGTATTTCAATCGCTTAGATGGTCAGTGCTGCCTCGCGTGGAGGGCCTCCTTTTACTCGCAAAAGTATAAAATTTTGAACATATCAACGATGCCCCTGGTTGGGGTTCAGAATTTTATACCCAATGCGTGCCCGACATTGTTGGGGGTGATCTGAATGCGATTCAGCGTTCTTAATAGGTAGGCAGTCAGCGAACTTCTTGAAATATAGCCGGAAATTCGCTACATTCCGGGCTTCAAACTGGAGACATCATGGAAAATTTTCTTCTACTTGGTATTTGTTTCATTCTCGGCATCGCTCTGCGCATCGGTGGAGTCATTGATGAGAAAGGGCCTGCTGCATTGAATGCGGCCATTATCTATATGGCATTGCCCTCGCTGGCGTTGCTGTATGCTCATTCGCTGCCTATTGGGCCTGAGCTGATCATGCCTGCGGCGATGGCGTGGATTGTGTTCGCCATTGGGTATGTCTTCTTCAAAGTGGTGGGGCGGATGCTCGGCCTTGATGATAAGACCGTGGCCTGCCTGACTATCGTTTCCGCGCTGGGTAATACTTCGTTTGTCGGCCTGCCTATGATCGAAGCTTTCTTTGGACCTGAATATCTCGGTGTCGGCATGTTGTGCGATACCGCCGGAACGTTCATGGCTCTCGCTATCCCCGGTATTATTCTCGCGGCCAAAGTGTCGGGTCAGGGGATTAGTGGTAAGGCGCTTGCCAAAAAAGTGTTGCTGTTCCCGCCATTCATCGCCGTGGTTCTCGGGTTCGCCTTGCAGCCGATTGCGTATCCCGACTGGTGGGAGTCTGTTCTCTCACGCATGGGAAGCACATTGACGCCGCTGGCTCTTCTGTCCGTGGGCATGACGCTCCGCTTTCGTGATATCAGGGGCAATGGCCGAGATCTCGCCGTTGGGCTAGGGTACAAGATGTTCCTCGCTCCGGCGATCATCTTTGGATTATATATAGGTATAATAGGCCAGACCGACGTGATCACCAAAGTCACAGTCTTTGAATCCGCCATGGGGCCGATGGTCACTGGTGGCATCATCGCCATGACTTATGGCTTGAATCCACGGCTTGCCGCATCATTGCTTGGTGTTGGTATTCCGTTGTCATTTATCACGCTGCCCATTTGGTACAAGCTATTGATGATGGTCTAGGCTGATTCTTTTTTCCTTCTTTCTTGATTCCTCTCCATAACCCGATTATTCTTAGGGTAATCGAAGGAGTCTCTATGAGAATCGGTATCCTCGGCGGTAGTTTCAATCCGGTCCATGCTGGACATGTCCGTATGGCTGTTGAAGTCCTTGAACGCCTCGAACTCGACAGGGTGGAACTCGTCCCTGCCAAGCAGCCCCCGCACAAGGACGGCTCTGACATCCTGCCTTTTGATTTACGTATGAAGCTCGTTGAACAGGCTATCGGTTCAATCCCCGGTCTCGGCGTCAATCCCCTCGAAGGCGATCGTCCCGGGCCATCCTTCACCTGTGACACGCTCCAATGTTATCGCACCGAGCAGCCAGATTCCGAAGCAGTCTTCATCCTCGGCGCATCAACTTTCCTCGAACTCCCCAAGTGGCGACGTGGGCTCGAAATCCCCGATCTCGCTTCCATGGCCGTGGTCAGTCGTTGGGATGCACTCGACGAAGTAGCCGGGTTCATCAGCGAACACTGGCCCGGCGCAGAGCATAACGAAGAAGGCCTTTGGACTTTCCCCGAAGGACATACCGTCCAACTTATCGAAATCCCACGTCTCGACATCAAGGGAGGACACATCCGCCGCCGTTGGCTCGAAAGACGCAACCTCAGCCTGCTGCTGCCCCCCGGTGTGGAGGCACTGCTTGATGAGCATGAAGCCGAGATTGAGGGGATTTGGGGTAAGCGGGCGTAGTCTCGTACGGGGGGGGAGTAGGAGCCTCCGGCGGGCCTACCGGCGGTCCCTTCGGGGACCAAAGACCCCTTTGAGAAAAGGGTTCTCTGGACTCTCCTAAACTTTTTGGTGCGCCCTTCGGGCGAGGCTCTTCGAGTGCGGTAAGGCGTGCCTTTCCGCCGTGCCGGTTAACGGTTTGAGCCGAAAAAAGCGGTTGGTACTGTGTCCTTTTTATTGGAACAGTATCTGCCGCTTTTTTCGGCTCAAACCGTGGGTGTTTTTGAAGAAAGGATCTCGTAAATTTATTTACGATTTTACCTTAAACGAAGAGAGTATGGAATAGAAGCCCAGCTATCCTTTACAATACCGCACGCGCGAATGCGCATACAAAAAGTTTAGGAAGGGAGAGGGGATTGGGGGCTGGCGTGACCGCAGGGAATGCAGCTTCGCACGAAGTGCTCCTGCTCGTAAGAGCAGGAAGACGCGCAGCGGCTAGAGCGGCACGGAGGCCTTTGCGGCCTTCATGACCTTTTCAGGTGTCAGGCTGATCATGCATTCGAATCCGCTAGTGCATGACTTGCTGCCGTGTAGGGAGCAGGGGCGGCATTCTAGGTTTGTTTCTAGGACGCGATCTTTGGGGCCTGCGGGGTAAAATCCCCAGGCTTTGACTGTGGGGCCGAACATGGCGAGGACGGGGGTGCCGACGCCGCATGCGAGATGCATGGGGCCGGAATCTCCGGTGATGAGCAGCTCGGCGCGGTCCATGAGTGCGCAGGTTTCGCGCAGATTAGTGGCGTTGGTGAAATCTCGTTCGTGGTTATCGAGGAGCGGTTTGTCGTCGCGGCCGACTATGAACCAATTGATACCAGCGCTAGCGAGCAGGGCGGTGAGGGCGAGCCAGTGTTCGCGCGGCCATTGTTTGGATTGGTGCGTGGCGTAGGGGTGCAGGGCTACAATCGGTTTACCATTAGTAATGGTGTCGATGCGGATGCTTGCTTCGGCTCGCTCGATATCGGTGAGATAAATTTGTGGAACGAGACTTTCGGCGACGGGCGGCTTGCCGTCCTGAGCCATGAAATAGCGTTGGGGGACGCTGACCGCTTCCAGTGTCGTGCGGAACAGTTCTTTGTGCGTGCGGTCGTAGAGTCTGCGGGTGATGCCAAATTTTGGGTAACGACGTACTTTCCCTTTCCAGACGACGGAAAGAATGCGTGAGCGTAGGGTGCCGTGCAGGTCCAGAAGTGTGTGGCGTTTGTATGTGGCGGCCAGCGTGCGGGCCTTGGTGAACCATGCTGCGCCTTTGAGTTCGGGATTTTCAAGGGCGATGACTTCGGTCACGGCAGGGTGGTTGGCGAGGAGCGGGGCGTTGGCTGCGCGGGTGATGAAAATGAAGGTGTCACCGTTGTTCTCATGCCAGTGAGACAGGACGCCAGTGGTCAGCGCAACGTCGCCCATGTGGCCGAGTCGGAAGACTACTTTTGGATTGGTATTGCCTGAAAAACTCATGCCTTTCAGTTCGCCTCTATCCCCATGGAAGTCAAGGCAGTTGTGTGTTGCGTGGGTTGTTTGCTTCTGCTATATTTGCTTCATTCAGACTCCGGCTCGATCCGGACTGGACCAGGAAGTGACTAGACCACTATGTTTGAACTTATCCTCGCGGTTGGCATTGCCGTTTTTGTTTCCATGTTCTGTTCCGTGGCCGAGGCCGCGCTCTACTCCATGAGTTGGGCGGACATTGAGAAGCTCATGATGAAAGGCGGCAAGTCCGCGAAAATTCTCCATAAACTTCGATCCAATGTGGACGAACCCATCACCGCCATTCTCACACTGAACACCTGTGCGCACACCGCTGGTGCTGCTGTGGCTGGTTGGGCGTGGGCCAATTTATATGGCAAAGATACACTGTGGCTCTTTACAGCAGTCTTTACAGTAATTATTCTCATTTTCACCGAGATTCTGCCCAAGACATTGGGCTTGGTCTACAGCGACCGCATAGCGCCGCCACTGGCTCGTCCTCTTATGGGGTTGGTCTGGATATTCAGGCCGGTCATTAAGTTGATGGGCGTTTTGTCCCGGGCAGTGAGCAAAAAGAAGGAAGGACCGGACCATACGGAAGATGACATCCGGGCCATTGTTTCGTTGACCAGACGCTCTGGGGTGATCAAGCCGTATGAAGAGCAATCCATCCGCAATATTTTGTTGTTGGATACCAAGACGGTCGAGGAGATCATGACGCCGCGCACGGTGGTGTTTTCGCTGCCAGCGGAAACGACAGTGGCCGAGGCTCGTAAGCAGCAGCCCGATTGGCCGCATAGCAGGATTCCGGTGTACGACGATGATCCCGAGGATATCGTGGGTGTTGTTTATCGCCGTCAGGTGCTTGAGGCGCTGGCCGATGATCGGGATGATTTGAAGCTGATTGATATCATGCGGCCCGTTCGGTTTGTGTTGGAATCCATCACGCTGGATAAGTTGTTGGTGAAGTTCCTTGGCAGCCGATTGCACCTGTGTGTCGTGCTTGATGAGTATGGCGGTGTGGGCGGAGTGGTCACATTGGAAGACGTGCTCGAAGAAATTTTAGGCAGCGAAATAGTTGACGAGACTGATCAGGTAGTGGATATGCGGGAGCTTGCACGCCAACAGCGTGATGAACTCACCGTCCACCGCGATGAACTCGCTGACGAGACAAAAGAATAACCCGAGCGTTTCTGCGCTTAAGGAATGATAATGGCGAAAAGTTCAAATAATATTGTTTATGCCGTGGCCCTTGTCCTGTTTTTAAGCGGGTTGGGGTACCTGGTTTTCTCTGGTCTGACCGAAGACTCAGTCTATTTCCTCAATGTGTCCGAGGCATTGGACGAGGATCGTAGCCAGATTAAACAGGCTCGTCTGTTTGGTAAGGTTTCGCCCGAGAATCTCTTTATTATTGATGGTAAACTTGGCGCATCTTTCGATCTTATCGACAAGGTGGAGGCTGACAAATCCCTGCGCGTGGAGTTCAAGGGCGCATTGCCCGATACTTTCAAGGATGATGTGGAAGTCATTGTTGAAGGTTCGTTCACGCCGGACGGCCAGCTTTTCATTGCCAAGACGCTTGTTACGAAGTGTCCCTCCAAGTATGAGGAAGAGAGTAAAGCGCTGGAACAATCCAAGGGCTAGTTCGTTAGTGAAAATTTTTTCACATGGTTGCATCTCCAAATTTCCCAGTCTATCGCCTTTTGACTTTGATCATGGACTCGTTGATCTGATGTGCGGTATGGCTGTGCATTCGTACGACGTTTTTTTTAAGGAGCACACATGCATTTGACCGGATACGTAGGCCTACTTTTCTCTTTGTTGGCCTTCCTTTTTATTGCGGCCTGGGCCGGATTTGCGGCTTGGAATGATAAAGATGACGCGCTTGTCTACATCGAACGCGGCCAAATTCTGGCTGCTGGCGGTGTGATCTTTTCATCCCTGCTCCTGCTCGTGGCTCTAGCTACGCGCGACTACTCATTTCAATATATCTACGATAATGTGGATAATGCTCTGGCCTTTGTTTACACCCTCACTGGATTTTGGGGTGGGCGCGAAGGCTCGTTGCTTTTCTGGGAACTGATCATTGCCGTTTCCGGCATAGTCTTCCTCTATACGCCCGGGTACAAAACTCTGGCGCCGAGGACCCGGCTCTACTTCTGGATGTTCTTCCTGGCTATTCAGGGATTCTTCCTGCTCCTGCTCACTGGCTGGTCCAACCCGTTCATCGAACTCATTCCTGCTCCGGCTGATGGTCGTGGTTTGAATCCGCTCTTGCGTAACCCCGGCATGATTTTCCATCCGCCACTCTTGTTCTTCGGCTTTGCTGGCTACACTATTCCGGCCGCTTGTGCCCTGGCTGCGGCCATCGCTGGCGAGCAAAAATCCTGGATCAAAGTGTGCCGTAACTGGAACATCCTCTCCTGGCTCTTCCTGACTGCGGGTATCGTACTCGGCGGTTGGTGGTCCTATATGGAACTTGGCTGGGGCGGTTACTGGGCATGGGATCCCGTTGAAAACGCTTCCCTGATTCCCTGGTTCGCGGGCACGGCTGTGCTGCATACATCGGTCATTGAAGCGCGTCGCAATGCGCTCCAGCGCACCAATGTCTTCTTGATGGCCCTGACATTCTTGCTCTGTATTTTTTCAACATATCTGACACGTTCCGGTGTTATTCAATCTTTGCATTCTTTTGGAGAATCTCCGGTTGCCATCCCCTTGTTCTGGGGACAGATCGCCATCCTCGTTATTACTATCATGGTCACTTTCATGAGCGAGCGTCACACGCACCGTTCTCTGTCTGATTTCCTGAGTCGTCAGGGTATGCTGGTTCTCACCGCATGGTTCCTGCTGGCTCTGGGCATGGTTGTCACACTTGGTACCATGTGGCCTGTCATCAGCCAGCTTTGGACTGATAAGGCCATGGGACTGGATGCCAATTTCTACAACCGTGTCTGCCTGCCGTTCATGGCTGTGCTGGTTCTGCTTTTCTGCTACTGCCCATGGCTTGGCTGGAAAGGTGGCGTGCGCAACAAGTTCGGCATCATCAGCGTTACTGCTGTACTGGTTGCCGGACTGATCGGCTTTTACGTCGGCGGTATCACTGAGCCGCTGGCAACGTTGACCGCTGCTGCCTCCGTGGCTGCCATGGTGGGCATCGTCCTGCTGTTCGTTCTCTACCCGGCCTTGCGCAAGGCGCGTCATAACTGGGGTGTCTATGGTATCCACCTCGGTCTCGTTCTGATGGCGCTTGGTATTGCATTCTCCGGTCCGTATAAGATCGAAGGTGAGTTTGTCCTCGACGAGGGCGAAGTCGCGCAGATTGGTGATTTTGAAGTCAAGTATCTGTCCATGACTGAAGATCGTACCGAGGAGCTTCGTGCGAGGGCTACGACGACGCTGGAAGTCTCCAAGGACGGCGTTGTTATTGGCATGATGAATCCGGATAAGCGTATTTACAAAAACTTCGAGCAGTCACAGTTCGCAGAAGTTTCTACCATCTTTAGCCTTGGTGATGAGATATACTCTACATTGCTTGGCTTTACCGAAGATGAAAAGGCGAGCTTCAAGATCAGCGTGAACCCGCTGGTGAACTGGGTCTGGATCGGTGGCACGCTCATGTGTATTATGCCGTTCCTGGTGCTCAGCCGTATTCGCCGCCCGGGGGAGAAAAAGTAGATGGCTGACGGTGTGGATAAACCGCTCCTGACCGTGAAGAGAGCTGCCAAGTTTTATGGCAGTAAACTCGTCTTCAAAGAGGTCTCTTGTGAGGTTCGGGCCAACCAGATTATGCTGGTTGCCGGCCCCAATGGCGCGGGTAAATCTACGCTCATGCGCATCATGGCCGGGCTTTCTCAGGCTTCTGCCGGTGATGTGAAACTGCATCTCGAACCGGAAGAGGTCGCGTATCTCGGCCATGCCACGTTCATTTACCCTGGCCTGTCTGCTCTGGCGAATCTTGAGTTCTGGGGCACCATGTATGGATTAAATCCGTCCCGCGATGATCTGATGGTCCTGCTCAAACGAGTGGGGCTGGAACGTGCAGCCGAAGAAAAGGCTGGCTCGTTTTCACGCGGCATGGCGCAGCGTCTGAATCTGGCGCGTATCTATCTGGTTAAGCCGAAGCTCATCTTTCTGGATGAGCCGGGCACCGGACTGGACCCCAAATCTTTGGCTGCTCTGCGGCGGGAGATTACCGGGTTTAGGTCTGCTGGAACCAGCGTTGTTTGGATCAGTCACCATGTGCATGAAGATGCGGCCTTGGCCGATACCGTCCTCGCTCTCGCTGGCAAAAAAGTCGATTATTTCGGTCCGGCATCGGGCTTCAAGCCGGAGGTGGAAACGTGTTAAAACGCGCTGCCGCCATGGCTTCCAAAGATTTGAAACTGTCCGTTTCTGGCGGGCAGGGTTTGGTTCAGGCCATGTTGCTTGGATTGCTGCTCATTTTTATGTTCTCCCTGTCCAAACCGTTGGGCGGGCAGATCTCGGCGCAGGCTGCTGGAGCCATTTTCTGGCTCGCATCCGCCTTTGGGCTGGTGCTGGTTTTCAACGATCTTTTTGCCATTGAAGAGGCAAACGGTGCGCGTATAGGTATCCTTTCCTCGCCCGCTCCGGTCCATTCGGTCTGGCTCGGCAAAGGTTTTGCGGGCCTGAGCCTGCTGCTCGTGTCCCAGCTTGTGTTTCTTCCGGCGACCGTGGCGTTCCTTGGGCAGACCATCCATGGTCCATGGTGGCTGCTTGTGGCGACCCTTGTCTGTGCTGATATCGGACTGGTCGTTATCGGCGCGTTGCTCGGCGCATTGTCGCAGGGGCAGGCCGCTCGGGAATCCTTGCTGTCGGTCATCGTTTTTCCGCTGCTGCTCCCTGTTTTGCTGGCTGGCATCACGCTGTTTAGCATGTGCTTTTCGCCAGAGGTTGCCGAGGATTATGATAAATGGCTCGGCTTGATTTTCGCTTTTGATTGCCTGTTCGCAGGAGCAGGATTGTTTTTATTCCCGTTTGTATACAGCGGAGAAGAGTAGCTATGAAAGTAAAAGTGTTGGCCGCTTTGGCCGGAGTTGCACTGCTAGTGCACCAATACATGATCTGGTTTTATGCGCCTGTGGCCCAATCCGGTCTGGTGCAGAAGATATTCTACATGCACCTGCCGTGTTCCTGGTGGGCGCTCATGTCCTTTTTCGTGGTTTTTGTGTCGTCCATTCTCTTTTTGTTCAGCCGCAATGATGTCTATGACCGCGTGGCCGGGGCCGCAGCCGAAATCGGCGTGCTGTTCGCCACACTTGCTCTGATAACCGGTTCGGTCTGGGCGCGTGCAGAATGGGGGCATTGGTGGTTGTGGGATCCCAAGCTGACCACCGCGCTCATTATGTGGTATGTGTATGCGGGCTATCTTGTCCTGCGGTCGACGCCCATGGGCCGTGATCGCAAGGCGCTTGTCTGTGCCGTACTCGGTATCGTCGCTTTCCTCGATGTACCGCTGGTATTTTTCTCTGCGAAATTGTGGGGCAGTGCACATCCCGACGGTTTGGCGCGTAAGAGTTCCGGTATGGAACTGCGCATGTGGCACACCGTGTTCGCAGGACTCACTGCATTCGGCTTCGTGTGGGGCGCTATGCTCATTACTCGCGCCAAGCAACTCGCCCAGCAAGCAAAGCTCGAAGCCATGCTCGTTTGGGACGATGAAGACTAGAACTCAAGTAATTTAAGGATATATCATGTCAGCAACTACGTATTTATTCATTGCAAACGCAGCCGTTTGGGTCGGCGTTTCCGGATATCTTATTTTCCTGGCGTCCAAATCCGCCGGGTTGGAGAAACGCGTGCAACAGCTCGAACTTTTGGGAGACGACAATGACAGCTAGTTCTATAGTTTTTGGCCGCAAGGCCGTTATCCTGGCGGTCATCATTGGTGTAGCAGCCATGTTTGTCACCAGTTTTGTGTACCGCATGAATCATCCTAATCTGACAGTGCAGGTGGAGCAGATGCAGCAGGACCG
>JAFLJT010000354.1 GCA_022712855.1 Pseudodesulfovibrio sp.
ATGGCAACGATTCCATGTCTGGCGGTTCTGGCAACGACCAAATGATTGGCGGCAATGGCAACGACAAAATGGATGGCGGCGAGGGCAACGACTATATGGCTGGTGTCAGGGGTGACAACTCCATGTCGGGCGGAGATGGAAATGACACCATGGATGGTGGCTCTGGCAGCGACACGCTGCATGGCGGCTCCGGTGACGACCTGATAGAAGGCGACACGTGGAAAACCTACGAAGAGGGCAACGACCAACTGTATGGTGGCGATGGCAACGATACGCTGGATGGCGGCCACGACAATGACCTCCTCTCGGGTGGAATGGGTAACGACTTTATGGAAGGTGGCACGGGCAACGACAAACTGTATGGTGACGATGGCAACGACACTCTAGATGGTGGCGAAGGCGATGACATCCTCACGGGCGGAGCGGGAAGCGACGTCTTCGTGTTTGGTGCGGATGAAGGTTCGGATACCATCACGGACTTTAACCCAGAAGAAGACCGTTTGGAATTTAACGGAGCATCCCGAGACGATTTGCAGGTAACAACCCAAGACGGAAATACGACCATCTCTTTCCAAGGCACTACGGTCACCCTTGAGGGCGTAGAAATGACCGCCGACGAAGTCTGGGCCAGAACGGGAGAAGAGCCTTTAGCCAGCGAGGGGGATGGCTCTACCGTCGAATTCGACCCCGCTTGGTTGAACGAAGACCACTAGAGCAAGCGAGGAGGGTAAAAGTGCATAGTCAAGTGCGGGCTGTGAGGTCCGGGATCAAGGATGCATGGTATATGGATCCCATCGTGTCCGGTGCCGACAATCAATACGCCGTTGACCGCGAAATAGGTTTTTTGAACCGAACGGCCACATCTGATTTCACAGGCTATACAGCGGTAGCCACGGTAGCTGGCGGCCATAAGTTTCTGGCCGGAGAGTATGGCCTGACACCCATGGCATCTTTAGAATATACTCGGTTTCATCAGAACGGATACACTGAATCTGGTGCCGCCAATCTTACGGTGGATTCGACGGACAGCAATTTTCTGGAGAGCAGACTCGGCGGTAAGGTCGATCGCATCTGGGAGACATCATGGGGCCATTTCATCCCCGAGGTTTCCGCCATATGGAAACACGAGTGGTTGACCTAGGACCGCCTACTCACAGTATCCATGTCCGGCATGCCCGGCGTGAATATAGGCCAGGAAACTGCCAAAGGTGCTAACGACTCCATCCTGCTCGGCACAGGTTTTCAGGCCCTCAATGACAAGGGGCACTCCTTGGCATTGCACTATAACTTCGAAGCCGAGGAACACGCCTTCAGCCAGAGTCTACAGCTTGATTTGCACTTTACGTTCTAGCGGTGAGCAATGCTATTTAGTCCATCCATGATGCAGGCTAGTAGTGACCAGCAGTCCACATGAAATGATAAGAGTAAAGGTCATGAAGGATACAGGGCTGACTCGCTTGATGAGCCTTGCCGTCATGTGGCCGAAGGCATCACTGTAAGCGCACGAATGAGCTAGCGCGGAGGCTTGTTGTCTGAACAATACAAAAGCACTTAGCAGGACAATAGACCTAAACAATGTTTTATATATTAATTAACTAAATAGTGTTTGGCAATAGTCCAAAAGATCACATTTTGACGAACAATTTAGGTGTTATCCTAAATATAATTCTGCTAAACAGACCTTGACGCCAACTATATTAGGGCAGCTTTTTCAATTTCAATTCCTCCCTCACACCCCGAGCATTAGCGATATTTCTATGAATATAATTACCCTGATGACCCAGCTGCGGAAATTTAAGAACGATTCAAAACTTACCTCTCAAAAGGTGCAGGAGCTGTCTCGTCAAAGGTTCACAGCCTTATTGGAAAAAACGTACCACTCATCTGAGTTCTACCGCGACCTCTATAGTTCACATGGCATCAAACCCAAGGACCTTTCTGACGTTATTCCTGCCGATCTGCCTATACTAGATAAATCAATGGTGATGGATAATTTTGATTCCTTGATCACTGACAAATCTATTACACGCAGAGCAGTCGAAGAATTTATCACCAATGATTTAAATCCTAATCATCGGTTTCAACAAAATACGATTATTCACACTTCCGGCTCTACAGGAGTTCCTGGGATATTTGTCTATTCAAAAGAGGAGTGGAATTTCATTGTAGCTCTTTTGACTGCACGAATTGATCATCCAATGCCGAAGCCCTTTTGCAGGTTCCGATTGGCGTTCATTGGAGCGACAAACGGGCATTTTGCTGGAGCGACACTTACCGCAGGTGCGCCCAAGTTTATCTATAAGACCAAGCTGTTCTCAAAGCCGGAAGACACCCAAGGTTTGATAAGGGATATGAATGAATTTCAACCGGATATCATCTCAGGCTATGCAGGAGTTGTTTACCAACTTGCATTAGCGCAACTCGAAGGCCGGTTGAAGATTAACCCAAAACGGATACAAACGTCCGGGGAAGCACTCTCTGAAGAAATGCGTCGTACCGTTGATCGTGCGTTTAACCTTGATGTTGTGAATCTTTATGCGTGTTCAGAGTCCATACTCCTGGGCATCCAAAAAAGTGCTCAAGATCCATTCCTTCTCTTTAACGATTGGCACCACATTGAAGTTGTTGATGAGAACAACGATGTCGTCCCCGAAGGGACTTCTGGATCTCTGTTAATAACTCCACTTTATCGCACGCTTCAGCCATTAATCCGATACCGAATGTCTGACACAATGACGCTCAAGACGATTGATCAACCGTTTATTACTCTTGATTCGTTTGCAGGAAGAGAAACAGATGCTCTCACGTTTGTGGATGGTGAGAATGTGAACCATCCAATTCATCCTATGAAATTAGTCGAATTTTTTGCGCCTGGCCTAAAAAAGTTTCAGTTTGAACAAATAGCGCCTAACCATTTACTCCTCCGAATCACTGTTGCCGAGGGCTACAGTGACTCCAAGCAATTAGCCGAAAAAAAGCTACTGGACATTTTAAAAGAGGAAGGTCTTGATAGCTTTGTCTCTGCACAAGTGGAAGTTGTGGAATCAATTGAAATGAATATCAAGACAGGAAAGTTCAAGCTCATTATCCCATTTGCTGGCTAGCTTTATAGAATTACGAAGATTCGATTTTTAATGATAAAACAACAACAAACAAGTGGTGAGGCGCTCTCAAATGTGCTTCTTCAATTATACGATATGCCTCACGGGGCGGATTTTTTTGAGCAGGTTCTCCATTTGATGGAAGACCATGTTCCCTTTCAAGTTTCTGGCTATTCCATTGTCGACATTAGAGCGAAAGCTCTCGACATGAAAATGCTTCGAAATCATGGGGGGAGTGATGTTTCTAATCTGTCCGAGCTTGAAAAGCATATACTGAACCACCCGCTACGAGATGTTTGTTATCAGAACAACAGAGGGCCAGTGGTGGGCACGATTGATCTGTTGCCGGAAAAGGAATGGAAGAAAACACCGCTCTATAATGAGGTCCATAAGCCGCTCGGACTCGTTCACGATACCAGCATGCGTTTCTACATGGGATCCCAGTGTGTGAGTTTCGCTTTTTGCGACACAATGCCACTCGCGCAAGAGTCTTATAGCTTCTTAAACCTTATCGTACCACACCTCGCCCCTGCACTCTCGGCATTTAAGCTTCAAAGGAAAAGGCTTCTGGATCACCTCCCAGAGAATGTAGTGACCATATCAAAAGATGGTCACCTGGAAGAACTTTCTCCTTCTGCTGCCGCTCTTTTAAATAAATATTACCCCACAAACAAACGGGATATACAGCAGTTACCAGATGATGTTTGGCGTTGGTTTCGAGATGAAGCGGATAAAGGGGAAAGAGGGCAAACTCTTGTTGCTCACCTTCCCGACAGTCTTCTTTCGTTGAACTCGCTTCGTACGCCGAGGGGCTATTTAATAGCTCTCAAAGAATCTGCCGTGGAAGACCCTCGAAAGAAGCTTTTGAGCATGGGGTTAACCAAACGCGAGTCGGAAGTCATCCTTTGGGTATCTCAAGGGAAACGAAACGCTGAGGTGGCTGATGTTTTGGGAATTAGTACAGGAACAGTTCGTAAGCATGTGGAACACATTTTGAGTAAATTGCAATGTGGAACACGCGGAGCAGCATCTGAAATTGTCTTACGAAAGCTGTCTGAAAGATCTTCAAAAGTATCTCTTCTTTAGTCTCTTAGTTACAAAACGAATCTTGCATCCATTGTTTTCTGGGTGCATTCCCCTCTCCAGAATACGTAATTCGGCGTATATACACCTCCGTTGAGCCTGAGTACATTAATGCTCTCTTTTAAGTATTGAAGAATGCCGTGAATACAAATTCTCGCGTTCTCAACATGCTAATGTGCTCCGCAAGGTGAATGAATATGAGACCCAATATGCCGCGAACAAATCCAGCCGATGCGGTTATCCCACGTAGTCCGGCCTATGACCAAACGGACGACTGGCTGGCCTTGCCCCAAGATCCAGACAAGCATTCTGTCGATGTTTTTTGGGTGTATCCTACAATATTGAACAATGACACACAGTGGTTAATGGATATTGATGATCCAGAATTGCGCCAAGCCGCTATGCAGACTGTCAGTACACAAGCCAGTGTTTTCGAAGGTCAGGCCAATATCTATGCTCCAGCGTATCGTCAAACGAACATTGCAACACTGTTCACTCAAGGTGACACAACACTCATTCATCAAACGGCAAATCAAGATGTTGAAGCTGCGTTCAAATACTACCTTGATAATTACAACAATGGGCGCCCGTTCATTTTGGCGGGGCACAGTCAAGGCTCTGAACATCTTGTTGAGATTGCAACAAGATTATGGGGATCGTCCCCGAAGCATAACCTGCTTGTTGCGGCGTATACACTTGGTTGGTCTGTAACACCGGGAGATATAGAGAAGAACCCGGCGATCAAAGTATGTAAGGGTGACGATCAAACGGGTTGTTTCATAGCCTACAACAGTATTGCTCCCGGCAAACAGTCAAAGATAGCAAATTTGACCAGAGGCAAGAGCTACGTGGTCAATCCGCTGACCTGGAAGACCGACAGCGTCTTTGCCCCAGCCTCGTTGAATCAAGAGTCGATTTTTTTCAACGATGATGGCTCAACGGCGAGGTATGCAAATTTCGCAACGGCTCAAGTCGTGAATAGCGGGCTTCAGGTTCTTGCAGCAAAGCCTTCGATACTTGGGCCGACAAGCGGTCCTTATGCCGGGATTTATCATTCGTTCGACTACGCCCTGTTTTATAAAAACATTCAAGACAACGTTGCGTTGCGGATTAAGAACTTTGCAAACAAACCCAAGGCTCGATTCGCTATCTTATCAGACCCGCATTACTGCAATTCGAGTCTCATTGATGACGGAAAGGCTTTTGAGAAGTATTTGATAAGCAACCCAAAATTGTTCCGTGAATCTGATGCGATCATGAAAGCAGCGGTTGATGAAATCATCGTAGCCGATGTTGATTTCGTGCTTGTGGCTGGTGATATGACTAAAGATGGTGAATTAACAAATCATCGTTCGGTTGCCGCTCATTTAAACAGATTGGAAAAGGCTGGAATCAGCACATGGGTAACGACTGGCAACCATGACATTAACAATCGTGATGCCAAGAAATATGAGGGAGACTTGACGTCTTCTGTCCCCACTGTGACGCCTGACGAATTCGTTAAAATTTATGCGAACAATGGATATAATGATGCTCTTGATCACGATCTAGATTCATTGTCTTACGTTTGTGAACCGGTTTCTGGGGTGAAATTTATCGTTATTGATTCATGTATTTATGCCGATGTGTTGGATAAAGATAATCCGACAAAGCCGGTGACTGGCGGAAGAATCACCGCCAAAACGGAAAAGTGGATTATAGACCACATACACGCAGCCAAAGCCGATGGGAAAATTGTTTACGGCATGATGCATCATGGCATCCTTGAGCATTTCTCTGGCCAAAGTAAGATGTTCAAGGATTTTGTGGTTCAGGATTTTGATAAATTATCAGAAAAATTTGCCAAAGCTGGTCTTGAGACAATGTTCACGGGCCACTTTCACGCAACAGATATTGTGACAAAATCATGGGCCGCTGAAACCGGACCCCGTACCTATAGGCTGACAGATGTCGAAACAGGGTCATTGGCCTCTTATCCTGTCCCATACAGAATCTGTACTATTCACCTGGATGGATCGTTGGATATCACTACGGAAAAAGTTGAAAAGATTGATTATGTAAAAGACGGTCACAGCTTCATGAGCGAGGGGGACCCGACTTTTCAAGAATACACAAAGGACTATGGAACCAAAGGTCTGCAAAAGTTGGGGCAACTCGTCTATTCAAAACAAAACTTTAACGAGAAAGAAGCCACGCTGCTTGGAGATCTTTTCGCCGAATCTCTGATGGTTCATTATGCAGGAGATGAAAGCATCAATGAAGAAGCCAAACGTCATATTGATGCGGCGGCAGAGATTTCAGAATCTGTAGCGCAAGGATTCTTGGCACTTCAGACAGATTTATATCCAGCTGATAACGGATTAAAATCTCGTACTCTTTTTACGATTACGCCTAACAATGCTCGATGCGAAGATGGCTGTGAAGTCACGATTAAAGGCAATGTCCTGGGCGACGGGAATGACATTACGAGCGTAACCATCGTTGGAATTTCGGCCCCCCTTATCAGCCAAACAAACAGTTCCGTTACGGTCACTGCGAAAGCGGGAACTCCCGGAACTGGTGATATTGAGATTAGCTCAAAGAGCAAAGGCGTGACGACGATACAAGGTGCTTTTACTTATACAGATTGCAAATCAATGAGATCCACCTCCGTTCCTGTTCTCGCATCTCCAGTCGTAGAATGATTGAAATAATACGAAATACTGCCAACAAATGGCTTAAATATTAATTGTATCCACTAACCCGCGAGTAAATATTATGAGCAAGAAAGATGTCAGCAAAAACACCGCCGTTTCTCTCAAAAAAGAGCGTAAAGCACTCAGTGTTGATAGTGAAACCCGGCAGGGTACAGGCCTAACGCGGCGAAAATTTATACAATACAGCTCTACTCTTTTGTCCGGTGCACTATTGCCGATCCCTTTAGTTGGCTGTGCTGCCAAAGGTCCTCAGTGGTCGGATTTTGATCTTCCACGGTATGAGATAGATGCAGTCGTAGAAACGACGGAAGAGCGGATGATCGCCTTTAATATGAACCTCGCAGAGGAGCCAGCTAAAGAGGGCGAACTTCCTCCTATGGCCCCTGATGGGAAAAGCGACGCATTGGCAGTAAAAGAACTGCATAGGGTTTCAGAGTACGAAAAGCGAGGCTATGGCCTTTGGAGTTATGGTTCAGGCCTCCCCATTGTTCCCCGTACCGATCTCATGCCAATTGGCTATCTGCCGCCAGATGCCGAGAAGAGAACGCCGCTGCTGAATTTTTTTGCCATGACCGACATTCACCTTACCGACAAGGAAGCTCCAAACCAGTTTATTCACAACCAGCAAGAGGACTCTTCTTGCAACAATACATCCATTTATTCCCCGGTGATGCTGTATACGCCCCATGTCTTCGATGCCGCTCTTCAAACAGTCAACGCTCTTCATGAAAAGAAAAACTATGATTTTGGTATTTCTTTAGGCGATGTCAGCAATACGGCCATGTATCAAGAACTTAGGTGGTACATTGATATCCTCGATGGCGAGAAAATCAGACCGAGTTCAGGAGCTCATTTGGGAGAAGATAAAATTGACTATCAGAAACCTTTCCAGGCATCAGGCCTCAATAGAGATATTCCTTTTTATCAAGCATTAGGGAATCATGATCACTTTTTGATCGGTTCATTCCCGATATTTGAAGATTACTCCAAGCTTGGTTTGGAAGATTCCTTCACTGACAACAAAGTCTGGACCGTCACGGACTTTCTCAAAGCAGATCTAACGACCTTCCCAGCCCTTTTTGATACCAATACGCTCCAGAAAGGAAATGGAAAAGACCGGTATTTCGGTGGCGTTATTGATGGATCAACAAAATATGGAGACATCATACACGCGGATGGACCGCTTAAAAAAGGTGCAAAGGCACCCACAATTATGCCAGACGCCGAGCGTCGTCCTCTCAATAGAAAAGAGTGGATGGCAGAATTTTTCACCACTTCATCGATACCCGAAGGGCACGGTTTTAACCGGGTTAAGAACTCTTTCGGACTCCCTGATAAAAGACCTAATGGATTTGCCTGTTACAGCTTCCAGCCGGAGTCCAAGTCTAATCCCGATGTGAAAGTACCTGTCAAAATAATCGTACTGGATAACACGCAAAGAGAAGATGATGGCTCCCGTGATATTCATGGTCACGGTTTTCTTGATCCACTCAGATGGAAGTGGTTGAAAAAGGAATTGAAAGAAGGACAAAAGAACAATCAGTTGATGGTCATTGCTGCCCATATTCCAATCTGTGTTGCCGGAATTGGCACTGAGCTTGAGTGGTGGGCAGGTGGCAAAACAAAAAGCAATCCATTTGGTGATCCGACTACGAAAACACAAAATGGCTGCACTATTTCTGAACTTGTTGATGTGCTTAGAGATACACCTAACCTCTTAATGTGGATAGCTGGCCATCGCCATTTTAATACTGTGAAGGCAATCAAGTCGAATGATGTGACCAAGCCAGAAAGAGGCTTTTGGCAGGTTGAGACGTCATCGCTTCGTGATTTTCCTCAACAGTTTAGAAATTTTGAGATCTTCTTTAATGACGACGACACGATTTCAATCGATGCAGTCAATGTTGACCCTGCAGTAAAAAAGGGAACTCCTGCTGAAATTTCACGGAAGTATGCAATTGCCACACAACAAATCGTACAGAATCCGTTGTTGCCCAACTTTCAAAACACAAAAGATATTGTAGGTGCGAATATTCCATCTATGGACCCTAGCCGCCCTCAGGATAATAAAGAAGATCCGTCTATTCAGCCACCAGTAGATTTGTCGCTCGCTGAAACACCAGTACAATATCATGCGTCATACAACGCACGACTTTCCAATTCATTGACGAAAACAATGGTTCACGTGTTGAAAAAGAAATACCGGAAGAGTTAAGGTGCTGCCATAGATAGCTATGCCGCATTGTTTCATTCTATTCCTTTTATTGAGTAGTCTGGGAGGGAGGGAAATGTCCGCTATTTGTTCCTTTTCATTTTCACCTTCTGCATAACCAACTGGAATCATTCGCCACATGCACGTGATGCACAGTATGGTGAATTGTAGAGGGCAAGGCGAATACTCGTTTTTATTATAGATAGTTATCGTATTTGCTGTGACGAATATGCCCTTGAATGCCATTGAATGGCATTTAAGAGGGCGTGGGGTCGATTCTCTTCAGTTCCACCATGGTCATACAGGTTTAGAAGGTTTTTCTTCTAAGCCTTTTTTCGTGGAATATACAAATGCCGGAGGGGGAAAATTTATTTGTGTTTTGAGTATGGACTAACATGCCTCCCCCTCCTCATGTGCTCGGCTTAGTTTGAACGGCAAAGTGTATGACCTATATGGGAAAGCATGATATGTGAATCGTAAGCCCGCTTAAATAAGCTTTTCCTGCTCAGAGAAGCTGTATCGTTTAACAGAGCTTCTTGTGTGGCTTTTATGTAGAAGTTCAAAGTTCTCTATTTGTTTTGAGTGCTTCAATCCGTTTGAGATGATCATATGTTTTCAAACACTCATTTTCCATCGATAAGGACATACAATGCCTGTATCAGGTCATAAAAAACTTCCAATGCTTATCTCGATGATGGCAGCTATCGTTATTGTTTCAATCATCATTTCTGCGAGCCTTTTTCTTAATTCAGCCATCAATGAGTCAGGTGAGATGCTTGAAACCATCACGAGTACTCAAAAGCATCTCATCGAGGCGGTGGGCGAATTTGATCAGATCCACAGCAGCGGTGACCATCCTGGTGGAAATGTCGCAGCGACCTTGAGCCAGGTGATAGAAGCGTATCGCCGTCTGGACATGCCTTTGGAATCAGGGGAACTTCTTATAGGGGAGCGCCGCGCGAACAATGTGGCACTCTTGTTTTCCGTGGGACAGCATTCGTACTCCCCAGACAAGGCAAAAGACAGATATCGGTTAGGAGCGTCTGAGCATTATGTTCCTATAGATGATGAAGGCATTCTTCCCATCAGAAATGCGCTGGCCGGAGACTCCGGCTGGGTTATCTGCAAGGATCTCCGCGGTGAGTGGATTCTCGCCGCTTATACTCCGGTAACCATCGCCGGACACCTGTTCGGATTGATGGTCAAGATCGACCTGGCCGAAATCGTTACACCGTCAGCATGGGCCGGTACTGTCAGTCTCGGCGTGTCGTTTTGTCTGATTGTCTTCGGAGCCAGCTATTTTCTCCGACTGATCAATCCTCTTACCGAAGAGCTTGAACTGCGCATTGAAGATTTGGCCGAAAGTGAGGAAAAGTTTTCCACGTTGTTCGAGACGGCCAACGACGCCATTTTTACTATTGAGAACGGTGTCTTTCAGGATTGCAACCAAGGTATTCTGCGAATGTTTGGTTGTGAAAAGGAACACATTATCGGGAAGACTCCCATCGATTTCTCACCATTATTTCAAGCGGATGGTCGTCCTTCTGTAGAAAAGGCCCAAGAGAAAATATCAAATGCTCTGGCAGGCAAACCGCAACTTTTTGAATGGCAGCATATTCGTTGTGACGATACTCCCTTTGATACGGAAATATCCATCAACAGATTCAGTGCTCGTGGCCATGATTTCCTGCTGGCTGTCGTTCGTGACATCTCAGAGCGTAAAAGGATGACTCAGGAGTTGCTCCTGGCCAAGAAGAAAGCGGAGGAGGCGAACAAAGCGAAAAGTCAATTCCTCAATATTGTTAGCCACGAACTGAGGACGCCTTTGACTGTAATCCTCGGCAATCTCCCTTACGCGGTGCATGAGATGGAAACTCTCATTGAGGAAAATAAACAAGGGATGACAACAGAGGTTGACCTGGAAGATGTCCGCGATTCCCTCATGGACAGTATCGACGATGGCAAGATTCTTCTTTCCATGGTCTCGGATCTGCTTGACCTATCTCGAGTCGAGGCACAGAAATTGACCTTGGATATCAAACCTATGGACAGTGCGGATTTGTGCAACAATGTTGCCGAGTCCATACGTCCGCTTGTAGAGAACAAGGGGATTGTTTTGAATGTCGATGCGAGCGAACTGGAAGTTGAAGGGGATAAAATTCGGTTGAAGCAAGTCATGTACAATCTTTTGACCAATGCTGTGAAATTCACTTCGGAAGGTTGTATTACCATTGAAGTTGCCCCCGTAAGAGACATGGCACAGTTCTCCGTGAAAGACACGGGATGCGGTATTGATGACGAAAACCTAACCACTATTTTTAAACCATTTGAGCAGGCAGACAATTCCGTGACGAGAATTGCCGGAGGATCTGGCCTCGGGTTGGCGATAAGCAAACGCCTCGTTGAGATGCACGGAGGAAAGATGGAGGTCGAGAGCGTTGTAGGTCAAGGAAGTCTTTTCCGATTCACAGTTCCTTTAAGCAAGAGGAATGAGCATGAGTAGAATTCTTATCGTGGATGACGAACCAAAGATCCGGAAAGTCCTTGAGCGCACGTTGAAGCGTCTTGATGGGAATAATGATTTGTTACAGGCCAGCGATGGGCTCGAAGCAATGAAGATGGCTGAGAAGTATTTGCCGGAAGTCATTTTGCTTGATGTGATGATGCCGGGCCTTGACGGGCTTGAGGTTTGCAGAAGGCTGAAGGAAACGGACTCGGAGGCTTCACCATATATAATTATGTTTTCAGCGCTTGTATCGACGTATGATCAGACAACGGGATTAGAATATGGTGCGGATGCTTATCTCCCCAAACCAGCCTCCCCGGAACTGATTCTTACGCATGTAAACAAAGGGCTTAAGGAAAAGCTTAAGTTGAAGCAGCAGGGCGCAGCGACAGGAAGTCTGGAGCCGGAGACAACGCTCAACGACTGGGACTCAACCGTATCATATCTTAAGGTAGAGTTGGCCAAGGCAAAGCAGTTTCACTATGAGACCACACTGCTGATGTTTGAGATTCTTAACTTGGGTGAGATCAGTTCTCGACAAGAGGGGCTCTTGGCGAATGAAATTTTTGAAGCCTTCTCGGAAATCGTGTCAGAAAATATTCGAAATGCGGATTGGGCTTTTAGGCGTCAAAATCTTATTGGTGTCGTTTTCTCTGAGACCAGCGCAGCCCATGCAAAAAACGTTGCAGATATGATCTCTCATCTCGCTTTAGAACTGCCACTCATGAAGGAACATTGCGTGGAGATAATCTACGGCATAGCAATCGTGACCAGCGGAAATGGCGACTTGATGGAGATGGGCATGAAGGAACTCGCTTTAGCTCGGGAGGCCTTCGTTCCTTCCGCCTAAGCCGTTTTGTGTTGAGGGAGCATGTGAGGGAATGCGGGGGCCTGTTCAGGGTGCTTCGGCTGAGTTTGCCGATGATAAAGTCATTCAGAGCGAGTATATTGGTGTCTAATAGTTAAATAAATTGTCTTGTTAGTAAACCGTATCTTTGCAGTTCTTCTAATTTTCATTAATGATTTAGATAGTTATGAGTCTTATTTGATGTGGATTGTGTTAAAGTGATTGAATAATTTCGTTATTTTGCTATGGTTGTTGAGACCAATTAAAAGGGAAAATACGATGTTCGATATTCATACTTTTTTGCGAGATCTCAATTTAATCAGGGCCACAAATCCATTGGTGCTTAATATCACCAACTATGTGGTGGCCAACACCACGGCTAACGCCCTGTTGTCCATCGGTGCTTCTCCCATCATGTCTTATTCCAAAGAAGAAACGGAAGAATTGGTAGCGTTGAGCAACGCCCTTGTCATCAATCTGGGGACACTCAACACTCAGGATATCGAAGTCATGACAGCAGCTTGGCGAGCCGCAGACAAAAAAGGTATTCCGGTGATACTGGACCCGGTAGGAGCTGGTGCATCCCGTTTGCGGACCGACACTCCGCTCTCCATGCTCAGTCGGTATCGCCCGGCAGTCATTCGAGGCAACGCCTCTGAAATCATGACGCTTGCAGGTGAGGCTGGTGAAGCCAAGGGCGTGGACAGTACGCGCCCGACCGAATCCGCAGTGATAGGCGCCAAAGCCCTTGCTCAGGTCCATAATTGTGTTGTTTGCGCAAGTGGCATTGAAGATATTGTTACCGACGGCACGACGGTTTACCGGGTGAACGGCGGGCATGACCTAATGCCGCGTGTCACTGGCCTTGGTTGCACAGCAACCGCTGTTTGTGCTGCTTTTACTGCGGTAAACAAAAATCCCCTCATGGCGGTAGTTCACGGCATGGCCGCTATGTCCATGGCCGGAAAGATCGCTGGCGACAAGGCTGACGGTCCGGGGACATTGCAGTTGCATCTGCTTGATGCGTTCCACTCCATGGACAAGGCTGATGTGGAACGATTGTATTTAGTGACAAAACTTTAATTTTTGTACCATATGATCCTATGAACCTGCGTTTTTGGCGCAGGTTTTCTTTTGTCCTTTACCTCTGGCCTTGATCTCATGGAGCAGCAGGCTTATAGGTAGTAAAGGTGAAACCTCATGGGGATGAGGGAGAGGTATTGAAATTGCAATGAGTTAGGCAGATGGTAGAATTAACGTCAACTTCTTGAACTTGGGCGGCTAAACGATGCTCCAATATTGGGCGCAACTTGATTACCTTCGCGAGGTGCAACGCAACTTCGCCAGCGGGCCGAATAATGTCGACCTGTTCGGCGTCTTCGGCAAAATTTTGTCTGTTGCCATTCCCGTGTTTGTGGTTGTGGCGCTCTGGCATTACCGCCATGTCATAGGCTTTTCTTTCCTCCGATTCTTTGCCCGACTCATGTCTCCACGTGGCCGGCGCATCGTTGAAAACTACCTGGTGACCAAGAGTATTTTGCTCGATGTATATACGTATACGAGCGATGGTGTTGGGCGAAAGTTGGCCGATGCTCGTGTGACTGCCGTAGCTGGTGGTAAGATGAAGTTGCAATTGATCAACGTCAAACCTACCGCCTTGAAAATGAAGAATATGCGGGTCATTTGTTTTACCAAACCCTTTACCTTTTCCGGACGCAAGATAAACGCTTTTGTGACCTTCGTCGGACATTTTGTGAAACGAGGTTCGGTTATTAAGGAAATGTCCTTAATGACGCCGATTCGGTATCGTTTTGTCATTCGGCGCAAGCATACTCGCCAGCGTATTGCCAAGGAAGAGGCAGTGCGCATCAAGGCATGGGATGGCCGTAAGCGCAAGTCGTTCTGGGTGGGGAAGCCGGATCTTCAGACAGTGAACAATCCCGCGCATTACGGTAAGAAAACGCGGTTGTCCGTAGAGAATATTTCAGCCGGTGGCATGCGGATGTTTATCATGCATCCCAAGGGCAAATTGCCGCAAATCACTGTGGGCAGTCAGCTTATTCTTCGCGTCAGTCTCTGGGACCCAACGACGAAAAGATTCAGCTATTTCAATGTGATCGGCACGGTTCGAAGCCGTTTCAAGGGGAAGGGTGGTGCTTTGGGTATGGGGATTCAGTTCACTGCCGAGGGCGATAAGGTCAGCGGTGGCTATATCTGGAAATCCTTGCAGGGTGAGATGAAGTCGCTGGCACAGTTTCTGGATAGGACGAAAGGGTAGAAGGAACACCTTTCGGCCTTCGTTCAAACTCCATCAAAAGAAAATCGGATTTATTGGCAGTCCGAGCAGACGCCGTATAGGTACATCTTGTGTCGGCGCAGGGTAAAGCCGTGCTCTTTGGCAAGCTCTTCCTGACGATGCTCAATGGTCTCGTCGAGAATTTCGATATTCTTTCCGCACCGTTCGCAGATAAGATGGTCGTGGTGATCTGCCCCATAACTCATTTCATAGCGCGTCACGCCGTCCGCAAAGTCCAGGGGTTCGATCAACCCGGACTCGTTGAAGAGTTTGAGCGTCCTGTAGACAGTGGCCTGTCCAACGGATTTATCTCTTTTTTTGACCTTGGCGTAAAGCTCTTCACTGGAAAGATGGCCGCCCTGTTTTTCCAGCGTATCAAGGATGAGTCGCCTCTGAGGTGTCATCTTGAGGTTCTTTTCGGCCAAGTAATCGGCAAAGACATCTTGCGGTTTTTTCATAGTATTACAGTCGGTTTTTTGTGAATAACGACTGATTCTGTACTTACGGGATGCACGCCCCCGTGTCAAACACCAACCACGCATACTGTATACAGCACGAGAAATGGGTTTGTTCGGTAAATAGTACCGAATTGCCCTTTCATACTTGACATTAAGCCACCGGATTCCTACAACCAGTTTCTTGAATTTGGCAATATTCCCATACGGCCAAAAACTGCGGAGAGGTGGCAGAGCTCGGTTTAATGCGCTGGTCTTGAAAACCAGAGACGGGGCAACTCGTCCGGAGGTTCGAATCCTCTCCTCTCCGCCA
>JAFLJT010000234.1 GCA_022712855.1 Pseudodesulfovibrio sp.
CGGCTCACACTACTGGAATCTGGGTCATGGCCTGAACAAGGGTGAAGTGAACGACGACACCGAGGGCATGGAGACCATGGAAATTCTCGGCAAGAACATGGCATGGCTCATGAAAAAATTAGAAGACTAAACCATCAACCCTGATGGTCGAGAGCGCCCTCCTCCCTTGTGGAGGGGGGCTTTTTTTGTGAGGTTTGAAAGTCTGTATTCCCCCAACAGCAAAAAATCCCGCTCACAATCGTGAACGGGATTTTAGAACTTCAAACTTCAATCAATTACTGAACATACACCTTGAGGCGTTGGCCAGCGTAGATGGTGCCCTTGGAATTCAGGGCATTCCACTGACGCAGATCGTTGATCTTCACGCCAAACTTGCGGGCGATGGAGGTCAGGTTGTCACCCCGGCGGACCTTGTAGCGAACCAACTGGGTCTTAACCTTTTCGGCATCCTTGACCGCCTGCTTGGTGGCGACGCCGGAATTGTTGGGAATGTAAATCTTCTGTCCGATCTTGAGACGGCTGGAGCGGAGTCCGTTGGAACGCTTAAGTGTGTTCACTGTGGTGCCGAACTTCTGAGAGATGGACCACAGAGTGTCGCCGCTACGAACAACGTAATTACCGCGTTTGGCTGCAATAGCCCGCGTCTTGGACGAAGATCTGGAAGACTTGGAACTAGCCGCGGTCACTGTCCGGCTGGCCGCGTTGCCTGGTACCATAACGTACTGGCCGGGGCGCAGGTTGTTGGACCGGGTGTTGTTGACTTTTTTCAGCACGGAAACAGGCACATGGTACCGTCTGGAGATGCGCCACCAGGAATCACCGGAACGAACGCGATGGCGAGTGTAACCCGCATACGGTCTGGAACCGGGATCGGCCAGATAAGCCATCATCGTGTCCGCTTTGGCAACGGGCAGATAGGCGGTCGTATCCATGTGCGGCGGGCTGACCTGACGTCTGTACGCCGGATTGTATTTATGGAACTCGTCCCATGTCATGCCGCCCGATTTGGCAAGGGCGAGCAGATCGGAACCACCCGGAACCTTGACCCGGACAATCTCGACTTCCATGTCCCAGGACACAGGCTTGAAGCCCAGCGTGTCGAGGTTCTGGAAAATCTTGGAAATAGCGATAAATTTGGGAACGTAGTGTTTGGTCTCGGTTTTAAGACGAACACGACGGGAAAGTTTACGATTTTTTTCAGTCAGCTCGAAAAAGTCGTCAGAACCGGACAATTTCAGCGCGCGGGAAATTTTGCCTGTACCGGCATTGTAGGCGGCCAGAGCGAGATACCAGTCACCGAAACGATCATGGAGATCGCGCAAATGGCGGGCTGCGGCATCGGTGGCCTTGTAGGGGTCACGGCGTTCGTCAATCCACCAGTCAGCGGTCAGACCATAGTGACGGCCTGTGCCTTTCATGAACTGCCACATGCCTCCGGCACCGGCCCAGGAATAGGCGCGGACATTGTACCCGGACTCCACAAAGGGGAGCAGCACGAGATCCTGCGGCAAGCCGTACTGTGTGAAAACACGACGGACATAGGGCAGATACGGCTGGGAACGTTCCAACCAGCGCACCATTGTCTTGCGTGCTTTGTGGTTGAAATAGTTGAAATATCGTTCGACTTCTTTGGTGTCATGAGCTTCGAGGTCAAAGAGAAGACCGAAGCGGGCGTTCATAACTGCCTGCTCGGTTGTCGTCAGGTCGCCTTCGACATCTGGCGAGGCCGCGACTTCTGGTTCGAGGGGATCAGCGTCAACAGGAACCTCACTGACCATCGTCTCGCTGACGGTGTCTGTGGGGCTCTTAGGGGTACAGCCGAGTGCAAGCCCTGCTATGAGCAGAACCGCAAAAATTGGGCGTATGTATTTAAAAACTTCCAAATTTTCCTCCGGCTTCCTGCACTCCATTATCAGAAATGGACATACGTGGGAAGTCTAGAAAATGTCTTAACTATATAAAAAAACAAGTGAGTATCAGCTACCGCAGTTCCGAAACAATTGCAAATTACGACCTTCATTGGTAGTTTATTACACAAATTGAAAAATAGTTAATGTTGCCGAACGGTTCTCGCCTCATTGCCCAGACCCATTATCAATTAACTATGGACAATCATTTTTTTTCTCCCGTATGATTGTTTGCATTGGTTGCCCAAAAGCCCTACATAGTCGCCGTACGGGGCACAACCATGTGCAATACTTTACCGTGCATTTTTTACAGGAAATACCAATGCAAAATAATGGCCGGGATAAGAAAGACGGGAAAATCTACGTAGTTGGCAACAAGCCAGTCAAAGAACTTCTGCTGGATGATCCAGCCAAAGTGGATTTTGTTGCATTCCGCAAAGGACGTCGGGACAAGGATGTCGAAGAGATTTGCGAATTGTGCCGTACCAAAAAAGTACCGTTCAAGTCCGTTTCCGACAAAGAACTCGATTATATGTATCGCGGCAACCATCAGGGCATCGCCGCCCGCTGTGCCGCCTTGTCATACACCCCGCTGATCACCTTGCTTGAAGAAGCGACGGAAGCACCGCTTCCGCTCATCGTTATCCTCGATCAGGTGCAGGACACAGGCAACGTCGGCGTTCTCGCCCGCACGCTCTACGCCATGGGCGGCGCAGGCCTTGTTGTCTGCCAGCATCACGGCGCATACCTCGGAGCCGGAGCCATGCGTTCCAGCGCCGGAGCGCTCAACAAGTTGCCCGTTTCCAAGGTCGGCAATCTCGCAACAGCCCTCAAGGATTGCGTGAACTACGACTACACGGTCTACTGCGCCCGCGCCTGCACCGGAGCACTGGACGCATACACCGCAGAACTCGAAACCCCGGCAGTCCTCATTCTCGGCAACGAAGATAAGGGCATCCGCCCCGGTGTCGCCAAGTTCTGTCACCAAAGCTTGCACATTCCATTTTTGCGAGAGTTTGACTCCCTCAACGTTGCTCAGGCTGGCGCCATCCTCGTCTCCGAGTTCGCCAAACGCCTCGGATAATTGACAGGGTTTCATAACCAACGTCACCCTCCATGCCGCAAACACGCAAGATCGCCATTTATGCCCTGACTCAACAGGGCCTGACGCTCGCAAAGCGACTTGCGGGTGAACTGAATGGTACTACCTTCGCGCCCCGGCGAATGGCCGAGGGCGACGTAGTTCCATTCGATTCACTCACCCGGTTTGTGGCTGAGTCGTTCACGAAATATGATGGACACATCTTTATCGCGGCGGCGGGCATTGCTGTCCGCTGCATAGCGCCGCACCTTGTGGGCAAGGACTCTGACCCAGCGGTTGTCGTGCTTGATCAAAAAGGTGAATTTGCCGTCAGCTTATTGTCCGGCCACCTTGGCGGGGCCAACGACCTGGCAGTAAAATGCGCTGAAATCGTTGGCGGGCAAGCTGTGGTGACAACGGCCACGGACTCGGCTGGCGTGCCATCCCTCGACATGCTGGCTGATGCTCATGGCTTGGTCATCGGCAATCTTGACCGTGTGAAAGTGGTCAATGGGGCGCTGCTGGATAACCGAATTGTTCAGGTCCACGATCTCGACAATCTGCTCGGATTATCTGGTGACGCACGTTTTTCTTTCGTCTCGAACACGAACCAATGGAAGACCGGAGAGCCGGGAGTCTGGGTTTCTTGGCGAGAAGATTGCCCGGATGCAAACGCCCTTCGGCTCTATCCAAAGGTCTTGATTCTCGGCATGGGATGCCGACGCGGTGTGCCGGAAAGAGACATCACCGCCCATATTCATGCTGTTTTCGACGCAGCGGGCCTTGCCCTTTCGAGCATAGACGCCCTTGGATCAGTTGACGCAAAAAGCGATGAGGCGGGACTGTTGGAAGCAGCGGAAAAGCTCGGCGTTGAACCAATTTTTTATTCCAAAGACCAACTCGACTGCGTCGACGCCCCCAATCCTTCCGGGGCTGTTATGCAACGCATGGGTGTTGGGTCGGTCGCCGAAGCTTCGGCCATCTTGTTGTCCGACAAAGGCGAACTGCTCGTGGAAAAAACCAAAACTAAGACCGTCACGCTGGCCGTGGCGAGGAGAAAGATATGCTGACAGCCGTGAGCCTTGGGCCGGGCGATGAGAGCCTGATGACCCCGGCGGCCAAAAACGCCATCGAAAGTGCCGCCGTCGTGGCAGGGTATAAAGGATATATATCACTGGTGCCGCCTGCACTGCTTGAAGGTAAGGAAGTCATTTCCACCGGCATGATGGGTGAAGTTGAACGGGCTAAAGCGGCCATCGAGTCCGCTCGTTCTGGCAAAAAAACAGTCATGGTGTGCAGCGGCGATGCGGGCATTTACGCCATGGCCGGGCTACTCATGGAGATTTTGGAAGCGGACGACCTGCTGGACGAAGTAAAATTTACCGTCGTCCCGGGTGTGGCCGCATTTAATGGTGCGGCGGCTCTGCTCGGTGCACCGCTCATGCACGATTTTGCATCCGTGAGCCTGAGCGATTTGCTCACACCGTGGGAGGTCATCGAGAAGCGGCTTCGCCTCGCTTCCGAAGCGGATTTTGTCATCGCAATTTACAATCCTCGCTCGAAAAAACGGAGCGAACATTTGCAGAAAGCGCTTGATATCATTGCTGAAAATCGTAACGACAAAACGCCTGTCGGTATTGTCGGTCGAGCCTATCGCGAAGGACAAGACGTCCGAGTCGTCACCCTTGGCAGTGTTGATCCGGAGAGCGTTGATATGCAGACAGTCCTTATTATTGGTAATAGTGCAACGCGGGTGGCCGGGGGCCGGATGCTGACCCCGCGTGGCTATCATCGAAAGTACGACATCAAAAACTCTTCGTAATTATAACGGAAAGCCCTTGCCTTGGGCACTGTTTATCGGGTAAAAGCAAGGGTCTATGACAAGCCCCCCTGCTTGACAGGGGAGGGATACTTATTTATCCCGCATAGGTAGAGAGTGTGTTAGTTTATTTTTTATGCAACAGGAGGAAGTAGGTAAATGAAAAAATCTCTGATTATCTGCCTGATGGTAGCTGCTCTGGTATGTGTGTTCGCACTGCCCGCAGTTGTCGCTGGCAATGCACCCGCGGACAACATGGTTCTGAAGACTCCCGAAGGCGTCAAAATGACCAAAGCTGAAGTTGCTTTCCCGCACAAAGCTCACGTTGACACCAAGATTGACTGTATGACCTGTCATCACAAAGCTGAGTCCCAGGACGCTATCACGGGCTGTGCCGTTGAAGGTTGTCACATGGATGCAAGCAAGGCCGCCAAGAAAGACAAGAAAGGTTTCTACCAGGCATTCCACAGCAAGAAGTCTGTAGCTTCCTGCCTCGGTTGCCACAAGAAAGAAAAGAAAGCTGGCAACGAGAAAGCTCCAGTTAGCTGTAAGGCTTGCCACCCCAAGAAGTAATTCGCTCGGGTAATTCGAGGGGGGCTGTCAAAACGGCAGCTCCCCTTTTTTCACTCCTTCTTCCACGGAGGTACATATGACCCCGGCCCCACCGCCTCCCCCTACCGATGAAAACGTCGATATCAACGACGTACTCGACGGTGCGCCCGAAAGTGAAGGTTTCGACCCTGAGAGTGTCGATGCCGATTTCGAGCAAGAACTTGAAGATCTTTTTTCCGACGACCTCGAAGAGGACGTTGCTGTAGCTGATGAAGCTGCCGGCGACGAACCTCTTGTGCTCGACGATATCGCAGCCATGGCCGACGATACGTCCGATGAACCTTTGGTTCTCGATGACGTAGCCGACGACATGGGTGATGACGTGGACGACATGCTCGTTCTCGACGATGTTGTTGAGGATGACGATGACGTGCTTGTGCTCGATGACGTGGTTGAGGAAGCCGGAGACGGTGACGACGACGTGATGATTCTTGATGACCTCGTGGAAGAGGACGATGACGAAATCATGTTGCTGGACGAAGTGGCCGACGCCGCACCCGAACCAGTAGCAGACGCTGGCGCTGACGACATAATCGATCTGGTGGACGATATCGCCGAAGAAAACGCGATAGAGCCCGAACCCGAAGCAGTTGCCGACGAAGATATTATTGAACTTGACGATCTGGTTGACGAAGGTGGCGATGACGATGATCTCGCTGACTTGGACGACCTGCTTAAAGACGTTGCCGAAGAGCCTGCTGCCGCAGCCCCCGAAGAGGACATCATGGTCCTTGACGATGTTGCCGACGACGATGACATTATGGTTCTGGATGATATCGCCGATGATGAGATCATAACTCTGGACGAAGTGGCTGACGATGACGCCATCGTTCTGGACGATATCGCCGATGATGACATTATGAGCCTCGACGACGTGGTTGATGACGATGCTTCCGAAGAAATTATTCTGGAAGAAATCGCAGAAGAACCCGTTGTCGAAGAGCCTGTCATTGAAGAACTTGCAGACGAAGCAGACATGGCAATCGATGAGATTGTTCTGGACGATGTGACGGAAGCGCCCGACGTCGAGTTGCCTGATGTTGACGATCTGCTTCTCGAAGAAGTCGCAGAAGAAACACCTGCCGAAGAGCCGACCGCAGAGCCTGACATTGATGACCTGCTCCTTGAAGATCTCGCAGACGAAGGCGCTGATGATATCGACGAAGAGATGGTACTCGCAGACGCTGCCGAGGAAATTTCTACTGATCCTGATGACATGTTGGACGTGGCTCTGGCCGAAGAAGCCCAGCCCGATGTCCCGGTGGAAGAGGCTGTTCCAGCCGAAGAAATCGACATGCTCATGGACGACCCCGAAGCCGAACTCGCTCTTGAACCTGTTCCCGAAGATGATCTTATCCTCGACGGCTCCGATGAAAGCGATATCGCACAGCTGGCCGGACTGGACGAGTTGGACACTGACGACGGTCAGAATGGCATAGATGATATGGACGACATGGACAGCCTCCTCGACAACGTGGAGATCGATGTCACCGAAATCGAAGCGCCCATGGATGACCTTGACATGGATGCCATGGATACCGAAATCGATAGCATGGCAGACTTGCTCACAGCAGAGTCCATGCCGCCCGATGCTGGCATCAATGTCTCTGATGATGTGAACGTGGACCAACTGCTGGCCGATGTTCGCCCCGAAGCTGAAGCAAGCACCGTGGCCGACCTGCAAGACAAGGTCGCCATGCTCGAAGCCCGTGTCGAAGATCTGGAAAACCGACTGCGCGAAGAAATCGCCCAACTGGTTCCCGCCGAAGCCGCCCGCATCATCCGCGAGGAAATTGCAGCCCTGGCCCAGGAACTCGACTAAGCTGACAATACGAATGCAAAAGGCCCGTTCTCCTTATAGAGAACGGGCCTTTTTTTATTTATCCTTTTACGCTCTGCTATTCAGCACACTCCACACACATCTCGGTCTCAGGCATCGCCTTTAAACGCGCAATGGGAATGGGGTCTCCGCAATCTATACACAGACCAAAATCTTCGTCTTCGTCCACGCGCTTTAACGCTTCCTTAAGCTTGACCACGCGCACCTTTATCTTGGAGAGCTGCGCCTCAGCAACGGATTGATTGACGATATTGTCCATGCGCGAAATACGCCCAATAGCGTTGTCCGGGGCAACGGGTTTGAGCAACGCTTTCAGCCGAGGAATCTCAGCGCTTAACGCTTCGATTTCTTCTTTTGCGTAGACCTTAAAATCCTGTTTTTGTTTGTCGGTCATGGCTACAACTTCCTTAAACGAGTTATGGCGTCTTCGAGTACGGGCAACTCCTTGGCGAAGCAGAACCGCACCAACGTTTCGCCCACTGGCCCCGTATAGAAGGCGGAACCGGGAACACAGGCCACGCCTGTTGTTTCGAGCAAATGAAGTGCGCGTTCCTTGGCCGTGTTACCCGGGAGGGACGTCACATCGGCCAGTGTGTAATATGCGCCTTCGGGAACGTGCGGCGTCAGCCCTATATCGCGCAAAGCGTTGCAGAAAAGGTCACGTTTCATCTGATGATCGTCGGATACGCCCTGATAATATTCCGGACCGAGTTCATCCAGCCCTCGGGCCGCGCCGATCTGGAGCGGGGCCGGGGCACAGACATAAACCAGATCATGAAAATGGCCGATGGCCAACGCCCATTCCGGGTCGCAGAGAGCGTAACCAAGCCGCCAACCTGTGATGGAGAAAACTTTGGACAAGCCGGAGATGGTGATAGTCCGCTTCGCCATACCGGGCAAAGTGGCCGGAGAAATATGTTCGCGCCCGTCATAGACAAAATGTTCGTATATTTCATCGGTGAACACAAAAATGTCATGTGCTTCGGAAAAATCGGCGATGATCGTCAGCTCTTCACGAGTGAACACCTTACCCGCCGGATTGGACGGCGTATTGAGGATAATAGCGCGGGTTTTAGATGTCACAACATCCTCAAGGCTCTGGGCCGTGAAATCCCAACTGGGCGGTGCAAGGGTAACATATACAGGTTTGATACCTAACGATGCCAAAGTCACAGTATGATAACCATAGTATGGCTCGAACACGATGACTTCGTCGCCTTCATCAAGCAGAGCCAGACAGGTGGCGTAGAACGCGCCTGTGGCTCCGGCTGTAGCGACCACCTGGCCTTCGGGGTTCACGTCCATGCCTCTGGTCCGCTGCTGTTTGGCGGCGATGGCTTTTCGCAGTTCAGGACGGCCATCAAAGCGGGTGTAAATATTGGAGCCGCGCTCCATGGCTTCCTCGGCTCCCTGAATAACAACATCCGGCACAGGCAGATCACACACGCCTTGGGCAAGGTTGATACCACCCACTCGGGCGCACTCGATGGACATATTCCTGATCTCTGACTGGGCCACAAGTGGGCGACGTTTGCTGACTTTCAATGACATAGCGTTCAATCTCACGTATAGAGTTATGTAAAGAATAGAAGGACTGATCGTATATGACTTCGCTGCGGAATAAAACCCTTGTCCTGACAGGGGCATCAAGGGGCATTGGTAAAGCCCTTGCTTTGGAACTCGCCAAAGAAGGCGTGAACCTTGTCCTTGGTGCGCGCTCCGAAAAAATGCTCACGACCACCCGCAATGCGTGCCGCAAGCTCGGCGTCAAAGCCGAATGTATCAGCGGTGATGTTTCCTCGTCCAATGTGGCGCAGGAACTGGTCCATGTTGCCAACGAATTGGGCGACTTTTACGGATTCATCCACGCGGCGGGCGTACTCGCACCCGGCCCCTCCATCTGGGAACTGAACAAAACACAATTTCATGAAGTGATGGACGCATCCGTATCAGCGGCCCATCAGCTCATCCGACATGCGGCCCCGCTCCTGCTCTGGCGCGGCGAAGGACTCGCTGTTTTCTTTGGCTCAGGCGCTGCCGAACGCGCCCAGCCCGGCATTGGTGCGTATTGCGCAGCCAAGGCGGCGGAAGAACATCTGGCCCGCCAACTGGCTGCAGAAGCACCGCCTATTACCACCATCATCTGGCGACCCGGCATCGTGGAAACCAAGATGCAAAAGGACGCGCGCAAAGCCAAGGGCGGCAGTGCCGCCAAACTCAAAGAAGTCTTCGTTCCCTGGAAAAAAGAAGGTTTGCTTATCACGCCTGAAGACTCTGCCAAAGGGTTGGTGAAATTCTTAAAAAATGATCCCCGTAAACACAACGGCCAGATCGTCGACATCCGAGAACTATAGATTATGATCGAAAATCTTTCCCTGTGGGGGCTGACGCCGAGTCGCCTTCGCACAGATATTCTGTTGCCCGGTAGCCCCGAACGTTGTGTTGAACGTATGGCCGTGGAAGATGATTCCGGCCGGGTATGGATGCTTGAGCAACTGCGCCCCGGCCAGTTTGATCGGCGTGAATCTATTGGCCGTTCGCTGGCTGCGTTGGAGGCTGCCGGACTCCCCATTCCTGCGTACCGCCCCGGTCCCGATGGCCGATTTGTGGTTGAGAAGGACGAAAGCCATTGGCAGGTTTCGCCTTTTGTTCCCGGCGATCCCCTGCCCCAGCCTGAATTTGTCGATGCTGCGGAGCGTGGCGAAAGCCTCGGTGCGTTCGTCGCAGATCTGCGCCATGCGGGTGCGGCTGTCCATGAGTTCAACACCGCACCGCCCTTTATTCTGGAAGACTATGTGAACGAACTCATGGGTGCCATGGCCCCGCGTCGGCCTGATGTCCATGAGGCGTTTCTACCCGTGCTGGGCGCGCTGGTTCCGTTGTTCGAGGCATGGTCCGACCTCCCTGTGGCTTTGTGTCAGGGCGATTTCCACCCGCTCAATGTCATCTGGCGCGATTGTGATGTTGCCGCCGTCATCGATTGGGAATTCACGGGTCTTCGCCCCGCACTGTTCGATGTGGCGAACTGCTTCGGTTGTGTGGGCATCGAAGATCCTGCTGCACTGGTCCGAGGCCTGGCTCCGGCCCTGCTCTCCACCTTGCGTGATCGCGGAAGTTTGGATGCGGAGAATTTCGGACTTCTGCCAGAATTAGTCCTCGCCCTGCGCTTTGCCTGGATGTCCGAATGGCTGCGCAAACAAGACGAAGAAATGGCGAAACTCGAAGTGCAATACATGCGCCTGCTGACAAACAGCATAGACTCATTGCTTCCCGCATGGGCAACCCTGCTCGACAAATAATAGAGCCCCAGCAACTCGCCGAATCGTCCCTCACTTGCCACTGCTCACAACTTTCGGTAGTTTGGATTTACTCTAGACTTCGCAGGTTGGTGCGTGCTACCTGCACAGGCACGAAAAAAGTGAACGTAAGGGAGTGAATTTTATGAAAAGTCAAACAACAAAAACGCTGATGTGTATCCTGGCCATTCTGGCTATGACGGCCCTGGCGTTCAGCGGCTGTGCCCGCAAACACATAGTGTCCTCGCCGCCTGCCCAAAAGCCGGCAACTGGCGTGGAACCAGCTCCCAAGCCCGCAGTGGTCGAAGAGGCCCCGGTAGTGCTTGAGGATAATTACGTCGTTGATGCTCCTGACGAAGAACAACCACCGAGAGCCAAGGTAGAAGAAGGTTCTCTCGATGACGAGCCGATCCCCGCACCTACTCCCACCGAAGCGGCTGCACCGATTACCGCGCCTGAAGTGGCTCCAGCCACAGCCCCGGCTGCGGCACCTGCAGCAGCAGTGGCCACGGAAACCGAAGCCGTTCCCATGGGCGACATGTACTACGTACAGGTTGGCGCTTTCTCGGATATGGAGAATGCCAATAAAGTCCTCGCGGGCCTGATTTCCGACGGTTACGCAGGCTCCAAACTGGCAACGACCAGCAGTGGATTATATCGAGTTCAGGCTGGCACTTTCCCCGACAAGGCTGCTGCCGAAGCTGCACTAATGGTACTCAAGACTGAGTATCCTAAAGGATACATTCTGAAGTAAACTTTTGAACAAACCATCATAGTCGCAGCCATGCGGCCTGCGCCAGAGCGCAAAAAAAGATCAAGCCCGACGCGTACTCGAAGTACGCGCGGGTTTGATCTTTTCTCATTAACCAGAAACGTAGGGTCGTGACGATTGCTCGCCAGAAGACTCACGTAACGACAGAATCAGCCCCGTAAAGAGGCCGGTCCGCTATGCCGGGTTCAGTTCGGCGCGGAACTTGCGGGAGAGCCTGAACACAACAACCTTGCGCGGAGGCAGGGTGATGGTCTGGCTGGTCTGGGGATTGCGCCCCTTACGTGCCCGCTTGTCATATGCTTCAAATTTGCCGAAACCACTGATGAGAAGAGCGTGGTCCTTCTTCACAGAAGTTTTCATGATCTCAAGAACGGTTTCCACCAGATCCTTGATTTCAGCACGATTTTTGTCAGTGCGCTCATAGATGTAATCAACGATGCCGGCTTTGGTAAGAGTGCCCATTGATAGCCTCCCAAAAAGGTTAATAAAAGCTTATGTTAGTAGCCCTGCGATTGTTTTCGCCAGGCTGCTCATCTCGTCC
>JAFLJT010000283.1 GCA_022712855.1 Pseudodesulfovibrio sp.
TCGGTGAAGCGGAGCGCGTTATTCAGCAGGTTCATCAGGACCTGCCGGATAAGGGCAATGTCGGCATACAGTATGGTCGGGACATCTGCCTCTAATGAACTGGAAAAATCGAGCCCCTTTTTGTTCGCTTGATCCCGATAGAGGTCAATGACCTGTTCGAGGCTCTTTTCCGTTTCAAAACAACAGGGGCATATTTGAACTTTTCCCGCTTCAACGCTGGCCAATCCGAGAAGATCGTTGACCAGTTCCAGCATTCGTGAGGAGGCAGCCAATTCATCTTCGAGAAATTCTTTTTGACTCTCGGTGGGATCGCTTCCCAAAAGGAGCTGGGTCATTCCCATGATGCCATTGAGCGGCGTTCTGAGTTCATGGCTCATATTGGCGAGGAAGGTGCTTTTGGCCCGATTCGCCAGCTCTGCTTCAGCCCTTGCCTTTTCAAGTTCAATGGTTCGTTCGCTGACCAAATCTTGTAATAGCCTGGTCTGATTATATAATGAGAGGTGGGTTTTCACCCTTGCCAAAACAATGGAAGGATTGAACGGCTTGGTGATATAATCGACCGCGCCTAGTTCCAAGCCTTCTTCTTCGTTTTCCATGGCGCTCATGGCTGTTACGAAGATTATGGGAATAGCGCGGGTCTGTTCATTGTTTTTCATCGCCGAACACACCTGATATCCGTCGGTTCCTGGCATCATGACGTCCAGCAGTACGAGATCAGGCGGTTCATCGGACAATACTATTCGCAGGGCATCATCTCCATTGGTCGCCACGCTGACTCTATACTCAGGAATCAACAGAGTGCTGAGGATTTCCAGGTTGGCAGGGGTGTCGTCGACGACAAGAATTCGTGCCCTATCCATCGCCTTTCTCCTGTTGTTCGCATTCCTTGATGAAATCTTCAACATGTATATGGCCGTTGGTGAAGTCAAACTTGTCGAGCATCATGCCAAGTTCCTTTGAAAACTTCGGCGCTGCGTGCGCCAATTCAGGTTCCAAGGACCGGTAGACGTCCTTGGCCTCGACGTCATGTTTTTTCAAAAGATCAGACAACTCTCTGAGTTGCGGAACTAATGGTGTGACCTCATGGAGAAGGATGTTGTTGGTTTCATCGACGCACGTACTCTTTTCGGTTTCTGGAAACGCCTCCAAAATGCCGTTCACAACGCGTTGTCTTTCCTGTTCAAGGTTGTCCAGCAAACTCTGAACAGTGTCAGAGCTATTCTTCAGGGCGGTTTCGATTTCCTGGTAACCATGGTGCAAGGCGTTTGCGCCGATATTCCCCGCAACACCCTGTATGGTGTGAGCTAGGGCTCGTGCCTCCTCGAACTCGTTTTTGGACACCTGAGAGATCAGGTTTATATGCATCCTATTGCAGTCATGCGCAAAATTGACGAGGAGCTTTGTATACAATGTCGTGTTGCCCCGGACTCGTGCGAGTGCCTGTCTTACATTGATACCCGGCAGGTCCTCGAAGATACGGGGAGGGGGCTTATCATTGACCACAGGGTATGGCTGCTCTCGTTTATCTCCTGAACGTTTGGGGAGCCACTTGGAAAGAACTTCCATAAGTGTATCGGGATCTATGGGCTTGGTGACATGATCGTTCATGCCAGCCAGCAGGCTTTTCTCTTTATCGCCAACCAGAGCGTGTGCCGTCATGGCAATAATCGGGATGGACTGCAGTTTCTCGACGGATCGAATCATCTTCACAGCCTCGAAACCATCCATGACCGGCATCTGGATATCCATCAGTACCGCATCGTAGGTGTTGGCCTTGGCCATCTCCACAGCCTTCTGCCCATTATTGGCAATGGAGACGATCACGTCAGCGCCTTCCAGAATTTCCCGTGCGACCTGCTGATTGATCTCGTTGTCTTCCGCCAGCAGGATGTGAGCTCCGGCCACGTTATATGGCACACCGTTGCGGGGATCACTTGGGATAATCTTTCTCATCCGGTGTTCATCATGAACAAGGGTTTCCATGATGGTGTCAAACAGAATTGATCGGTTGAACGGCTTTAGCATGAAGCCGTCCAGGTCAATTTGTTCTGCCCGGTGGCGAATTTCATCCTGCCCGTACGCTGTGAGCATGATGATTTTGGGTATGTTTTTGAGAAGACTGGTTCTCTTGATTTTCTGGACCAGTTCAATGCCGTCGATGTCCGGCATTTTCCAGTCAGTGACCACCAGCTTGAAGGGGGCGGACTTATCGTGTTCATACAATAGTTCTAGTGCCTGCCTTCCACTTTCCGCTGTCACTACGTCGAAAGAAAATGATTCCAGGACTCTACTTTGAACTTTTCTCGACATTCGGCTGTCGTCCACAACCAGGACACGCATGCCTCTGATTTCCTCGGGATAAACGAGGTGCGCACCTGTGTGCTTGGCCTGCAGCCCGAATGGGATGGTGAAACTGAATTTGCTCCCTTTTCCGATTTCGCTTTCAAGCAGCATCGTCCCACCCATTAATTCTACCAACCGTTTGCTGATGGTCAGGCCAAGTCCGGTGCCTCCGAATTGACGGGTGGTGGAGCCGTCGGCCTGGCTGAATGGTTGGAAGAGCTTGGCTGCCTGTTCCGGAGTGATACCTATGCCAGTGTCTTGAACGGAGAATTTGATCACTGCCACACCGTCAGATTCTTCGACCAACTTCGCAGAGATTATAATTTCACCTGATTCAGTGAATTTTACTGCGTTGCCGGTCAGGTTCAACAGTATCTGCCCCAGACGAAGGCGATCACCCACAAGCAGGTTGGGAACCGTGCTTCTGACCATCAGGAGGAACTCAAGACCTTTCTGTTCCGCCTGGATACCGAGCATGTTGAGTACGTCGTTGAATACATCGTCCAGAAGGAAGTCGATATTTTCCACTTCCAGTCGACCAGCTTCGATTTTGGAAAAGTCGAGGATGTCATTGATAATGCCAAGCAATGACTTTGCCGACATGTCGACTTTGGTCAGGTAGTCATTCTGCTTGGAAGTCATTTCCGTCTTGAGTGCCAAATGCGTCAAGCCGATGATCGCGTTCATCGGGGTGCGAATCTCATGGCTCATCCGGGCCAGAAAGTCGCTCTTGGTCCGGTTGGCATCCTCTGCTTCCAGCTTAGCTTTCTCCAGTTTCTGGCGACTCTGCGCCCGTACGCCGATCAATCTGGCCCTGGTCACTCCACCGAAAAGAATAATCAGGAGAATACAGAAATATATGATCGAATAGTTGTAGAAAACGTGGGAAACCGAGCTCTCGATGGTTGATGGCAGGGCTACGCACACGACCTTCCATCGGTGGACATTGCCGTTGACTTCTTTCTTCCTCTTTTTAGGAGCTACGGTGACGGTGGAGTAGGTATATAATCCCTCAGCAGTGGAGAATTGTCCCTCTTGGGAAGAGAGTATTTGCTTCCAAACACTGGAGCTGCTGGTTCCAAAATTGATCGCTTTACGATCATTGTACATGAATGCCCACTCTTGGCTCTTGTCTGGAGACAGAAGCCAATACCCGTCGCTGTTCAGAAGCATGGGTATCTCTTGGGTGTTGCCTATGTCAGCGGTAATATTGTCCAAAATACGTTGCCCGAGATAATTGAGGATCACAATGCCGAGCCGATGACCAGAGTCATCGTGAACGGGCATGGACACCCTTATCATGGGCTTGAGAGGGTGTTCGATCTTTCCGTTTTCAATATTGAGATCAAATGGCGAGACGTAGACTTCGCCGCTTTTGAGCTTCAG
>JAFLJT010000253.1 GCA_022712855.1 Pseudodesulfovibrio sp.
AACTCTTCTGAGTTGGCTCCTTCCAGACCAATGACATTGCGGGCGAACTCAATACAAGCGCACTGCATGCCGAGGCAAATACCGAAGAATGGCACTTTGTTTTCACGAGCATATTGAATGGAAAGGATTTTACCCTCAACACCACGAACTCCAAAGCCGCCGGGGACGAGGATACCGTCCAGCCCTTTGAGCTTCTTCTCAACGTTCTTGGCTGTGATCTTCTCGGAATTGACGTACTCAAGATCAACCTGGACTTCATTGGCGACACCGCCATGAACCAGGGCTTCATGCAAGCTCTTATAGGCTTCGGTCAGGTCGACATACTTGCCGATAATACCAATCTTCACAGAGCCCTTGGGGTTTTGCAGTTTGTGAACCAGGGTTTCCCAAGGCTCCAGCTCTGGGTTACGGGCAGGCAACTTCAAGAGGATGGCGATCTTCTGATCAACGCCCTCTTCGTAAAATTTCAAGGGGACTTCGTAGATGGAAGCCACATCTACACCACTGAAAACAGCGTCTTCGTCAACGTCACAAAACAGAGCAATCTTACGCTTGAGGCTTGATTCCAATTCTGCTTCTGCACGACAAATAATGATGTCAGGCTGGATACCAACGCTACGCAGTTCCTTAACGGAGTGCTGGGTCGGCTTGGTCTTCAACTCTCCGGCAGCCTTGATGTAAGGAACCAGAGTCAGGTGAATGTACAGGACATTTTCTTTGCCAAGGTCATTCTTCAGCTGACGAATGGCCTCCAGGAACGGCTGGCCTTCGATATCACCGACAGTACCGCCGATTTCGATAAGAGCAACGTCTTCATCGTTGGGCAGATTGATGACAGCTTCTTTAATTGCATCAGTAATGTGCGGGATAACCTGCACAGTGCCGCCAAGGTAGTCACCACGACGCTCTTTCTGAATAACGGAGTTGTAAATGGAGCCGGACGTGTAATTGTTCTGCTGGCTCAGAGCAGTGCCGAGGTAACGCTCGTAGTGACCGAGGTCGAGATCGGTTTCGGCACCGTCATCGGTGACGTAAACTTCACCGTGCTGAAAGGGGTTCATGGTGCCGGGATCGACATTAATATAGGGGTCGAGCTTCTGAATTGTTGCTTTCATCCCGCGGGCTTGGAGCAATGCTGCGATAGATGCTGCGGCCAATCCCTTGCCAAGGGAGGACAACACACCACCTGTAATAAAAATGAATTTGGTTTTCATACGAGCGTAAGCCCCTTCGTTATGCTTGAATTATAAGGAAAAAATTTGAACAATATCATGCTCAGTCCATGTTGACTGTAGTGCGTTGGACACGTATGTTCCTGCGCATCGAAACGCTGCTTCGCAAATTTTGCAGGGTACTGCAACAAAGTCAATACGAAGAGGAGATTTTCATGGCTTCCGTTAACGCTCTCGTTATCACCGGATACGGCACAAATTGCCATAACGAGTCTGCATACGCCCTTAAAGCTGCTGGTGCCGACACTGCTGATATCGTCTATTTTTCTGACCTGGCCGCCGGTCATGTCAACATGGATAAATACAATTATCTCCTATGCCCCGGCGGTTTCCTCGATGGTGACGACCTTGGTGCAGCCCAGGCTGCAGCATTGCGCTGGCGTTGGTCAACCACCCAAGATGGTAACCCCGTCCTTGATCAACTCAAAGGCTTTTTTGAGGCCGGTGGAATTATTTTAGGAATTTGCAACGGTTTCCAACTTTTGTGCAAACTTGGACTTCTTCCGGCAGTTGGCGGCGAATATTTCGAACGTCAGGTATCTTTATCACATAATGACTCCGGTCGATTCGAAGATCGCTGGGTTCACCTGAAGACCAATCCGGATTCTCCCTGCATCTTTACCAAAGGTTTGGACTACCTCGATGTCCCCATCCGTCACGGTGAAGGCAAAATCATCCCTATGGATGACGAAATGCTCAAGGCCATCGTGGATAACAACCTGCACGCTGTGCAGTATGTAGACCCGGAGACCAAAGAAGTCACACAGGAATATCCTTTCAATCCGAACGGCTCCCCGCTCGGCATTGCTGGCCTGACTGACCCCTCCGGACGTATTCTGGGCCTTATGCCCCACCCTGAGGCGTACAATCACCCGACCAACCATCCGTCATGGACTCGTGGCACAGACCCGAACATGCCGCTGGGTCTCGCCATGCTCGAAGCAGGCGTGAAGTACCTCAAAGGCCAGTAGGCCACCACACACTCGCTATGTCCATCCTGACACCGCCACCGCCTCCCACCGGAACGAACTGGCGCGAACTCATGGACGTGGCTTTTCAGGAAGCGTGTAAAGCTGCTCAAATGAACGAGGCCCCTATTGGGGCCGCGCTCTTTTCTTCATCGGGCGAGCTCATCGCCAAGGCACATAACCGCCCTATTATAGATAATGATCCCACAGGCCATGCTGAAGTTCTTTGCCTTCGTGAAGCGGCAACGAAGATGGGCAACTATCGATTGTCCGACACCATCCTCGCCGTAACGCTGGAACCGTGCCTCATGTGCATGGGGGCCATTCTTCATGCTCGTGTGGGTGGCATAGTCTGCGGCGCACTCGACCCGAAAGCTGGAGCCATGATTTCAAATCTTGAAGGACATTCTTTACCATTCACCAATCACAAATTGTGGTTTATTGACGGTGTTATGGAAGATGAATGCAGCAGCTTGTTAAAGAGGTTCTTTCTCGAAAAAAGAAAGGGCTAATTCTTCTTCAATAATTCCCCTATGCCTTGTGCGGTTTTCCTACCAACGCACTCTGAATTCTCTGGAATACTTTACAAAAGGTATTTCTGTGTTATCTTCCTTTTGATTTTCTGCCACAACAAGATCTAATACTTTGGAGTTATAAATGAAAATAGCATTACCCACCCGTGACGGTCAGATCGACGACCATTTCGGCCATTGTGACCACTACACCATTCTCACTTTGGACGATGACAATAAGATCACCAACAAAGAATCCATGGACTCTCCCGAAGGCTGCGGCTGCAAATCCAACATCGGCCCTATCCTTTCCGACATGGGCGTACGCATCATGCTCGCAGGCAACATGGGCGAAGGTGCGGTCAACGTACTCAGAACAAACAAAATTAAAGTCGTCCGCGGCTGTTCCGGCGATATCGACGACGTCGCCGCAAAGTGGCTCGCCGGAGAAATCAAAGACAACGTCATCCTTTGCGATCACCACGATTGCCCCAGCCACTAACATAAATCACCGGCTATCCCCTCGATAGTCCGGCGTCACTCCCCAATGAATCGGCGCGACTCGCAAAACTACTTGCCAGTCGCGCCGAGTCTGTTTATATATCCTTTCCACATCGGCACTTGCCGACTTGTTCTTTTTTATTTCCTCAGTATGCATTGCATCACTCTCACACCCATGCCCAGTTCCAGATTGGCCAGAAGTGTGTGAGTGCTAGGCGCAAAAAATCATCAAGGCCGACGCGTATTCTTATACGCTAGGATTTGATGATTTTGCAGCAACGACGCAATCGCACACTTATGGACAATCTGGAGAGGTAGCGAAGTCCGGCCGTAACGCGCTCGACTCGAAATCGAGTTATGGGTCAAACCATACGTGGGTTCGAATCCCACCCTCTCCGCCACGACCACAATAAGCCCCTGAACCAATATTGGTTCAGGGGCTTTGTTTATTTTGGACGTATCCATAGATTATGGAGTTTAAATTAGTAAGGTATCCCCCGCACCCTCATAGTAGCTGTCTATACTTAAAAATGGAATAATATATCAGCATTGCTAACAACCTACTACCTATCAAATATTCCATCACTATATATCCAAGGCCCCTACCAACAAAGAGAAATATTGAGTTGCTAATATGAGTAGTTGAACTCAGTTGACCTGTTTAGAATTGTCAAATAGTATCAACTACATTCTGACTTCTATGTGCAGACACTATCATTAGGAGGTTGCGACCAAATGAAATTATATGAAGTTCCCGACGAAAGACGATATTGGGTTGTACGCGCTGATAGCGGTAAATACTATGACCATTTTGTCCAGCATGGAGTCATTGCCTTAGCTCATCTTGATATCCTTGAATTGGACGATATAGGTGATAAACGCTTCGCCCCTACACGACTTCCTCTGGCGCAGAAACTATTCGAAAAGCATCAATCTGAAGACATCAAAAAAGGAACTACGACCTCACACGTAAACCAAATCAAATCTTTCATCATGGATATGGGCGTAGGAGACTGGATTCTGACGATCGGGAAAAAAGCCATACGATTTGGGAGAATAATCGGTACTCCACGTCTGAACCGAACCCCTCTGATTGTTAGGTATGGCAAAGACAATGAACGAGAAGTCTCTATGAAACACAATTTACGTAGAGCGGTCGCTTGGGGGCCTGAGCTGAAACGTGACACGCTACCCTACAGCCTACAAAGTAGTATGAAAGCTTATCAAGCTGTTTTCAATGTGGACCAGCACTGGGAAGCTATCTATCATACATTGTATTCAGTCTTTAAGAAAAATGAGGAACTGTACTTTTCGATCAAGGTCAATTCGAAAGATCGAATCAACAACTACTATGTCACCTCCTTGTTGAACTATTTGAACGAGATAGAGGTTATTGCTAAATATGCAGACGAAGAAAGTGGGATAAGCAATTTTGATTCTTTTTTCCGTGAGCATGCAATGTCTCATGGAGTATCAACGACCACGAAAGCCTCTTTCCACTCACCAGGAGAGTTTTGGACTGCTGTAGAGACGGGCCTGAAAAATCATCCAGTGAAAACAGTCCTCCTTAGCGGCTATATTCTTCTCTTTGGCAATTCACTTCTTGGCTTCGATGGGATCATTGATGTTGAGACGCGAAGAAATGTATGGGAAATGGTTCTTGAGAGGTACGAGAGAAACCAAATCGAAGAAGTGGCGGAAAAACTAAAACTATCAAAGCCGAATGTGAATACGGCCATTCTGGAGTCTGATGCACTTGATGAAGCCGAAGAACTCCCACCATCATCTGAGACGGCTCTGCATACAAAACCCTAAAAACTGAAGAGTAAAGACGCAAGACCCAATTTTACGTCTTACCCTGCCCACTTGGTACAACCACTGGTGCAAAAATGTCTATACCAACTTTATTATAATTCATAATTACAAGGCGTTAGGCAAATAGTCAGATAAGAACTAGCCCCCCCCTCTCCACCACAAAAGGACAAAGAGATTCATGTACTTAGCTTAAATCTCTTTTCTTTTTACTACCCTATTTCTACCCTCAGCATCAAACTCCAACGTATAATCGACAGGGCTGATGTAAACACACCACACTTGCACATCATCTGAACGGCTGCCTATGTCCCTATTCCTGTTGACAGAAACTATGCAGCCAACGCATTCTCTTGCCAAGGGAGATCATAATGAAACCTAAGAAATTTACCCATAAAGAGCTTGTAAAGAAAGCCGTCTACTGGCTCGGCCATGCGAAGCAGTGCAACCCTGTTTTTGGCGAGCGTGGTAGCCGTCAGATTGCCGAAATACCGGATGCCATTGGATTCACTGCGCACGAAAGTATTGTTGTAGAGGTCAAGATTTCCAAAAGCGATTTGCTTGCTGACAAAAAGAAATCACATCGCACCAATGGCGAAGGCATGGGGAATAAGCGATTCTACTTAATGCCGCAGGAGCTTTACGAGCAATGCATAGATCATGACTGGGGTGGGTGGGGTGTTCTTACTTGCAACAAGTACGGCACGAAGCAAGCTCGTGGGATGAAATCGGATGAATTCGAAAGCAGCATCAAGTCAGAGCGGGATTTCTTGAGATCGAGAGTCTTGGAAATCCAGAACTTCGGCAAATAATCACTCCTCGAACTTCTCGGTAGCGACAAGCTTGGGTCACGAATGACTTTAAGGGGATTTGTGCACCCCTCCGCCTTGATTTCATGATGAGCTATTCTACTCTTTTTCCTTCCGAAAATAGAGGTACACCAAAAAACCAATAAAAATGAATATCCCCAAGTTAAGGATAGTATCCAACAAACTCGCGCTCATTACTCTGCTCCTTTTTTCGCTTTTTCTGCTTCCGTTTTCAGTGATTTAAGCAAGCACACCATGAGCAGGAGCACAATGAATACGAACGGGTTCGCGCTCAGGGCGATGATTGCCTTCACCGCTTCAATGCTGTCCGTAAGTATCATGATCAACCCCAGCGCACCGAGGATCGCGCCCCAGGTGAGTTTCATCTTTGTGGGAGGATTTGGGTCGCCACCTACGGAAAACATTGCCAAAACATACGCGGCGCTGACGACGCTTGTTATAATAAACAGCAGTGCTGAGGTCAGAGTGAGCAATGAGGTGATGGTTGCGCCCGGCAGTGTTTCCAACAGTGCAAACGTGGAGCCGTTGATATTTGTCTGCACAATGGATGGGTCATAAACTCCATTGTAGGTTTGGAAAAAGCCCATTGCGCCCAGAATGCTGAACCATATGAGTGAAAAGCCCGTGGGCGCTAAAAGTACGCCAGCGAGGAATTCGCGGATGGTTCTGCCTTTGGAGATGCGCGCGATGAACACGCCCACAAACGGCGCCCAGGCTAGCCACCATGCCATGTAGTTCAACGTCCAGCTTGAAAACCAGCGTTGCACCGTGTCATCCCAGAAAGTATACACCGCGAATCCCTGAGGGAAAAAGCCCGTAATATAGTCGCCCATGGTTTGCACTACCGTGCCCATGAGAAAATGTGTGGGTCCGGCGAGCAACACATACAGCAGCAAGGTCACCGTAATGATGATTGCCGCGTTGGAAAGCTTGGCCATGCCAGAACCAAGATCGCGCATGAGCGGTAACAAATACGCCACGCACAGTACGCCGAATATGATCAGTGAAAGGGGAAGGCCTGGGTCCTCAATGCCAAATATTCTTACGATGCCGCTCTGCGCTTGAAAAACACCCATGGCGAACGAACCGGCCAGGCCGATAGCGATGGCGTAAATGGTCAGCACGTCCACCACGAAGCCTGTTGGTTTGGCCCACCAGCTTTTTCCGAAAACAGCGTTGATAGGCGCGCTGAGCAGTTGTGGCTTGTTATGCCGAAAACCGAAATATGCGATCACAAGCCCCACTAATCCATAAATGGCCCAAGCATGCAATCCCCAATGGAAAACCGTCAAACTAAGCGCGCTGGCGGCCGCCTGCTGTGGTTTCATGAATTCGCTCATGAAATTGTAGTGCGTCATTGGTTCTGCAACGCCGTAAAAGAGTAGGCCAACACCCATACCTGCGGCGAACATCATGGATAACCAACTGAACGTGGAGAACTCAGGTAGATCATCGTCCGCACCCAGGCGGATTTTTCCGGCAGGCCCAAAAGCGAGCACTATGCAGCACACAAGGATTATTGTGACCGTGAGCATCACAAACCAGCCCCTGCTCTGAAAAAGGGTACGCACCGTGGTGTCGGCGAAAGCTGCCAAACCAGCGATATCAACAGCTCCCCAAATCATCACTAAAGATGTCAGGGCCATGGCGGTAAGAAAAATGGGATTGCGTAGCATAATGTCTCCTGTACCCGAAATGTGGAATGAAGGTACGTTATTACAATAATGAGGAAAATGCTACGAATGAACGGCCTCGCCTTCACTTCGCATGTGCAGACGATTGTGGCATAACGAGTACCGAGATCCGCCCCACCTCCACCATATGTAAAAATAGCCCTTGATAAGAACACGCTTGTACAAAGCCCCCGACTCTCATATGAAACGAGGCATGCCTAATCTTCATCCGAATCAGAACAACCGTATGCATTATTTGAAGGAACTCCTCGAAGAGTTTGAAATCCGTGGTTCAGTAGCGGAAATCGGTTACTTCGAAGGGGAAGGCAGTACCTGGATTCTTATGGATCACGTCGCTGCCCATGGTGGGAACTTCTATTCGATGGATATCTTCCCCACCAAGAGATTTTACATCAAAGCGCAGGAAGAATTCTGCCATGCCAATACGACGGCCATTAAGGGGCCGAGTGTTGCGACCGGAAGGATGTGGGAACGCGAGAAATTGGACTTTTTGTTCATCGACGGTTGCCATGGTTTTCCGCACTTCGAAGGTGACGGGGAACAATCCGGCGTTGCTCTTGATATTCTTGCCTGGAACCAACATATGAATGTTGGCGGCGTCGTCGCTTTTCACGATTATATGGGTGATGACAGCTCCTTTGGTTCGTCAGAAATGCTGGCAGTAGAACACGCTGTGGACAGCTTTATGACTGAACCTTTTTATTCGCTCATCGGCATCGAATCGACTATCAAAGCGTTTCGCAAGGAGCGAGATGGTGTTCTCTTTCCAATATATACGCCCAAACGGGTACCTGATACATATCGTGACGCTTGGAGTTCACTGCGCGCCCACCAGACGGACATGAAAGAGTTTCTGGTCTATGGAGCAGGGGCAACCGCCAAACACGTATTGGACTGCATCCGGGACGTATGGGGAAGTGATGTAAAAGTACAATTCACCGATTCATTTACGACCAAAAGTGGCACTATGTTTGGTTGTGAAAAGATACCACTTGAAGAAGTGAAGACATTTACAGGCACTATTGTGATTGGCTCAATCTTCGAAGAAGATATCAGCGAGACATTAACAAGCATGGGCAAGTCTGAAGTTACTGATTTTTATGGAATGTATGACTTCGTAGGCTGGTGCAATGTCGGCAGGTACGGCTACCTCTAATTGTATTTTCAGGTTTATATGCAGCAATCCAAATATCTCGGCTATCTATGCGCCCTGCTTGCCGTTTCCATCTGGTCCGGAAATTTTATCATCGCTAGCGGTTTTTCCGGCGCTCTGCCGCCTATTACCTTGGCAGCCCTTCGTTGGACCACGGCCACTGTAATCTTCTTCCCCTTCGCCTATAAATATATCCGTCGAGATATGGAGGCGCTCCGGGCGTATAAGTGGCAAACAATTGCCGCGGCTTTCTCCGGTGTAACGCTGTTTAACACCATTGTTTATATCAGCGCACGAACCACAGGTACCGCGAACATGGCTCTTTTTGCTTCGACCACCCCGATTTTTGTGGTCATCCTGGCGCGAATATTCCTCAAAGAATCCCTATCGCTCTTTCGGGCCGTGGGACTTGCGATCGCCATTTGCGGCATGATGACCATTGCCACACGCGGCAACCTCGACGTCCTGCTCGACATGACATTTCATATTGGAGATATCTGGATGCTCGTGGCCGGATTTCTGTGGGCGGTTTATTCCATACTGGTCAAGAAAAAGCCTAAAGAAATCAATCCATATTCATTCCTTGGCGTCATCTTTCTGCTTGGTGTCATCCCGCTGATTCCGGCTGCCATAATCGAACAGCAATTCCACCCACAATGGGCAATGACACCTGCGATTATCGGGGCGACATTGTACATCGGTCTGGGCGCATCTCTGGCCGCTTTCTTCCTCTGGAATACCGCTGTGACGATCATTGGTCCCGGTACAGCTTCCTTATTTCAATACTTCATGCCGGTTTTCAGCGGCATCGGCGCTTTCTTTATTCTGGGACAACCGATCACCACGGCTCACGCCATTGGTTTTGTTCTGATATTTACAGGCGTCGTCCTGGCGACCCGGTCTCGATGATTGGTTCACTTTCCCACGAACAATCAAAAGTGTTGCCTTTCATCACATAAACGCAATAGATTAGGCCCATGAAATACGTCATCATAAGCTCCATACTGTGTCTGATTGCCTTTTTCGCTCTGTCTGCCTGCTCAAGCAAAACGCCTGAGAATCTCGGCATGACAGACGGCCAGTTCGCTCCCTGTCCTGAAACGAATAACTGCGTTTCTTCACAGGCAACGGATGAGGCACACACCATCGCTCCCATCAAAGCACACGGTATTCCTGAAGTGGTCATGGTCGATCTGTCCGACGCCATTGAATCCATGTTCGGAGCTAAAATTGTCGTGATTGATGGTAATTACTTGCGTGCGGAATACACCAGTAAGGTCATGCGTTTTGTCGACGACTTCGAATGTTATTATGATGAAGTACAAGGAGTTATTCAGGTCCGCTCAGCCTCACGTGTTGGATATTCAGACATGAACGCCAACCGTAAACGGGTAGAAGAAGTGCGCAGAATTTTTTCAATAATGCAATAAATTTAAACGTTATTTCTAATGAAAGAGGGAAAAGGCGCTGCCTTTTCCCTCTTTTTGTCGCTTGAATTCACCGACACATTTTAATCCAGTGATTATTCCTTCATCTAGTCCTTTGCGTCAGGATCCAGAGCCACGACACGATTTCTACCGGTGTCTTTGGCCTGATACAACGCCTGATCAACACGCTCGAACAAGACCAAAGCCGCTTCATCCTTGAGAGGATACGAAACTCCGAAACTTGCGGTAAGCTGCCCTACCTTGGGAAATGTGTAGGATTCAACGGACTTTCTGACTAACTCAGCCTTTTCCGTAGCTGCCTCTATGTCCGTCTCAGGCATGAGAATGACAAACTCCTCACCACCCCACCGACAAACCATGTCACTGGTCCGAATGCTCTCTTTCAGGATTTTAGCGAGCCTTTTAAGCACGTCGTCTCCGACAGGGTGTCCATAGGTATCATTGACGTTTTTGAAGTGGTCAATATCCACCAATATAACAGATAGATGATTACCATACCGATTGGCACGCGCCAGCTCTCTCTCAAAAAAACTATCAAAGCTTCGCCGATTGTAGAGATTGGTCAGAGGATCAAACAATGCGATACGCCGATCGTCCACAACCTTGCTGCCGCGACGTATACGGGCCAACAATTCCTCAGGAGCAAACGGCTTTGCGAGGTAGTCATCCGCCCCGGAATCCAACCCTTCCACCTTGTCTGCCACCTTGGCTTTAGCGGTCAGCATAATGATATACACTGATGCGGTTGCCGGATCTTCGCGCAACTGACGACACGCTTCGATCCCATCCATGACTGGCATCATTATATCAAGCAGGACGACATCCGGCTGCAACGTGCGTACTGCCTCCACACATTCTTCGCCATTGGCGGCTTCATGTGCTTCGTATTCTCCAGCTATGTCCAAATGCATTCTGATCATGCGACGAACACCATCGTTATCATCGACGATCAAGACTTTTGTACTCATAACATTTCCTTATTTTTCGCTAATGGTATCGTAAATGAAAAT
>JAFLJT010000272.1 GCA_022712855.1 Pseudodesulfovibrio sp.
TTGCAGGGAGGCGACATCGGCGCGCATCAATTCGCGTACGGCCAGCCCGGCGGCGTCGTCTGACGACTGGGTGATTCTCAATCCCGATGACAATCGACGCGTGGACGTTTCCAGAGCGCCAAAGTGGCTGCCCAGGTTACGTGCGGCGGTCATCGCCATGAGATTGTTATTTATGACCAGTGACATTGCTTTGCCTTGTTCAATGGAGTTACGCCAGTGACAAGCGAAGCAATATGTGTACCGTCGTGAAAACGGGCAAATATTTCCTTATAAGGAAGTATGGGAAAAAAGGTGGAAAAGGCGGTTTTTTAGCTCGCCAGCCACTTCACCCACAATTTGCGCGAGCGCGGTCCATCGAATTCACAAAAATAGATTTTCTGCCATGTGCCAAGCTGGATTTTCCCGCCCTCAACAATGACCATCTGTTCGCAGCCGAACATGGATGATTTGATGTGCGCGTCCGAGTTGCCCTCGGCGTGGTGGGAATCGCCGCGATGGGGGACGAGTTTGTTCATGTTGACGGTGATGTCTCGCACCACGTCTGGGTCAGCGCCTTCATTGATGGGAGACAGTGTGTACCCGAAACCACGGGACTGACAAAGTCTCCCAACAATATATTAAAAGGGATGGCTCTACGCTGGCTGTACCCGCGCCCAAACTTCATCCGCAGTCATCTCGACATCATTAAGGGTGATCACGGTGTCACCATAAGAGATGATGGTATTGCCATCAACGGTGGACACTTCGATATCGTTGAGGCTATTAGCTCCCACCAGCTTGAGCATGTCTTCAGTTTGGTTGAAATCCGTAATTGTATTGCTGCCGTCATTACTTCCGAACCCGAAAATGTCAGCACCGGAGCCACCGGTCAGGATGTCGTCACCTTCTCCGCCGCGCATATAGTCGTCGCCGGTGCCACCATCCATAGAATCGTCACCTTCACCGCCACCCATAAAGTCATCGCCGGAACCACCATACATAGTGTCTTCGCCGGAGCCGCCAGCCATTGCGTCATCGCCGGAATGGCCACCCATCTCATCGTCGCCAGCGCCACCCCGCATGTGGTCATTGCCGCGGCCGCCAGCCATTGCGTCGTCACCTTCCCCGCCTTCCATCTGGTCGTCGCCGTCGCCACCATCCATAAAGTCGTCGCCGGTTCCGCCATTCATGATGTCGTCACCATTCACGCCATCCAAGGTGTCATCACCGGCGCCGCCATCTATGGTGTCGTCACCTTCCCCGCCACTCAAAAATTCGTTGCCGGAGCCGCCAATGATTTTGTAGCTTGAGTTTCCAGGCAGGGTGTCGTTGTATTGGTTGCCCGCAGCGGAAATGCCTTCAAGTTGTTCTTCGGAGAGTTCTTCGTTCACTAAGTCTTCTGTGGTAGATTTCATCTTTTCGTCCTTCATGCTGCGCCTCGCTGGGTTTGTGTTGTTCTTTTGTAGATGCATGGGATCGAGAAAAGTTTCACTGAACACTTATTTTTATTAAGCTAGCTTGAGAATGAAGCTTGTCGCCCCGAGAGGCGGCATGTTTATGCATGATATGAACGCCGACTATGCGCCCCTCAACCATTTCACCCATAGTTTCCGATTACGAGGTCCATCAAACTCACAAAAATAGATTTTCTGCCACGTGCCGAGCTGGATATTGCCACCTTCGACGATGACCATTTGCTCACACCCAAACATGGATGATTTGATGTGCGCGTCCGAGTTGCCCTCGGCGTGGTGGTAATCACCGCGATGGGGCACGAGCTTGTTCATGTTGACGGTGACTGTCGCGGACAACGTCGGAATCAGCACCTTTATTGATGGGAGACGTGCTGCACCACCAAGGCACTAACCGTCAAACTTATACAAATTCCATCATTGCCAGGATCTCCTCCTGCTATCCTTGATCGGACTGTACTCTGGCCCAGACTTCATCGTGAGTTAAGCTAACGCCTTCCAGACGAATAGCGGTTTCACCGAATTTGATGACTGTCACGTCGTTAAAAGAGATTACCACTATATCGTTCAGACTGGTGACGCCTCGGAGCAACAACCAGTCCTCTTCGGGATTGAAATCCTGGATTGTGTTACTGGTTGAGTTGTTGTCAAAAACGAAGACGTCGTTGCCGGATCCTCCTGTCATGATGTCGTCGCCGATCCCGCCGTCTAGCACGTCATTGCCTTGTCCTCCTTCCAACACATCATTGCCTTCGCCGCCGGACATGGTATCGCTGCCTTCGCCGCCCTTAATTTTGTCATTGCCAATCCCGCCGTCAATAGCGTCATTGCCGGAACCTCCGGCCATATTGTCGTCGCCCTCACCACCCATCATGGAATCATTGCCAGCACCACCACCCACGGAGTCATTGCCGGTCCCGCCGTCCAGCACGTCACTGCCTACTCCTCCGTCCAACACGTCATTACCTTCGCCGCCGGACATGATATCGCTGCCTTCATCTCCCATAATGTTGTCATTGCCTGCGCCACCATCCATAATGTCGTTGCCTGTGCCACCACCCATTAAGTCGTTGCCTTCACCGCCGTCCAGCACGTCGTTGCCTTCGCCGCCATCCAGCACATCATTGCCTTCGCCACCCGTTATAGAATCGTTGCCTTCGCTCCCAACGGAACCGAGGTCGATGGACTCAAACACCTGTTCCCTGCTCAGGTTCACCCCTATCAGATTGATAGTGGTACCGCCGAAGGTGATGGTAGTGACATCATATGTGCCCATGAGTGGAGCGGTTGCAGTACTATTGGTCACTGTGATGTCGTCGAGTTTAACCCCGTTCAGGCGAAATCTGTCCTCTCCGAGCTTGAAATCCCATATGGTATCCGTACCATCATCGTTTTCGAACACAAAGACGTCGGAGCCAGCTCCTCCTGCCAGCCCGTCATTGCCCGCCTCTCCTTCGATGGTGTCGTTTCCATCGCCGCCGACCACTAAGTCATCGCCGGAAGAGCCAAAGTGCATGTTCTCCGATTCTACGTTGGCATAGACTTCTTCAGCAGTCATCTCTTGCCCTTCAATGATAATCTCCGTCTGTCCGTATTGGATTATGGTATTCCCGTTCTGGGTGGAAACTGAAATCAGACTAGTTGGATTGAGTCCGCGTAGATGAAGTTTGTCTTCGCCGGGAGTGAAATCTTTGATGACGTCGTTGCCATCGTTTGAGCCGAAGTAGAAGGTATCTGCGCCACTGTTCCCTTCCAGCACATCGTTGCCGATACCACCGTCCAACTTGTCATTGCCATCCCCACCATTCATAGCGTCATTGCCTTCGCCGCCATGTATAGTGTCGTTGCCTGCACCGCCAGACATCGTGTCATTGCCGAAACCACCATCCATAGCGTCGTTGTCTGCGCCACCATCCATGGCGTCGTTGCCTAAGCCGCCATCCATAGTGTCGTTGCCCCCGCCGCCATATAGGTGGTCTTTATCCACACCGACTCCGCCGGAGATGGAGTCGTCTCCAGCTCCGCCATGTATAGTATCGCTGCCGTAATGGCCATCCATAGTGTCGTTACCCTCGCCGCCATCCATCATGTCGTTGCCGTAGTCGCCACTCATCATGTCGTTGCCGCTGCCGCCATCCATTGAGTCGTTGCCGCTGCCGCCATCCACAGTGTCATTGCCAGCGCCGCCATCCACATAGTCGTTGCCACCGTCGCCTCCCACATAGTCGTTGCCTTCACCGCCATCCACAGTGTCATCGCCTGAAAATCCACTCATTTTATCGTCACCTTCGCCGCCATCCATAACGTCGTTGCCCTGCCAACCACCATTCATAGTGTCGTTGCCTGCGCCGCCATCCATAATGTCGTTGCCTGTGCCGCCATCCATCATGTCATTGCCGGAGCCGCCATCCATTAAGTCGTTGCCTTGCCAGCCATTCATATCATCGTTGCCGTCGCCGCCAGACATGGTGTCGTTACCATCACCGCCAGACATCTCGTCCTTGCCTTCCCCACCATCCATAATGTCGTTGCCATCACCGCCGGAAAGCCAATCACGGCCCCCGCCGCCAGACAGAGTGTCATCGCCGTCACTACCAATTATTGAGTCATCGCCGGAGTCGTCTGGCTGCTTCTTCTTGCCGCCAACCACCATTTCCAGCTCGGCATCGGAAAGCTCTTGGTCACTGTTGCCGTCAAAGTACTCCCTTACCGCCCCGGGAGTCACAGGCAGGCCATATTGTTCGCCCAATTGAACGATCATCTCGATGCGCTCGGCATCGTTTGCGACCCGGCGCAACGCTGCCAGTATGGTGGGGCTTTTTATTATCATTTGCTGAATCATGGTCTCGTTGGTAGTCATGTGCCTCTCCTTGATATGGGTGAACTCTGTATATGAGATTCATCGGAAACGAAAAAGTTTCAACAGGGGATTCATTTAATATCATCGTCAACTTAATAAAGCAAAACAGCCGCCCCAGAGGGCGGCTGTTTTTGAAATAGTGATGTCAGTCAGCAGTCGTTACGCCCCCGGCAGGAACTTCACCCACAATTTCCGGCTGCGCGGACCATCGAATTCGCAGAAGTAAATTTTCTGCCACGTGCCGAGCTGAATATTCCCACCTTCAACAATGACCATTTGCTCACACCCGAACATGGATGATTTGATGTGGGCGTCCGAGTTGCCCTCGGCGTGGTGGTAATCGCCACGATGGGGGACGAGCTTGTTCATGTTGACGGTGATGTCGCGAACCACGTCTGGGTCAGCACCTTCATTGATGGTCACGGCACCTGTGGTGTGTGGGCAGTAAAGGAGGATCACGCCGTCGGACCAGTTGTTTTCGTGGATGATTTTACTGACTGCGCTGGTGATGTCCGTCATCTCCTCACGAGCATGTGTCCGAATCTGCAACTGTTCCATGTCCTCTCCTACTTTCTGAATCCGTGTTGAAAATCCTTGTCGTACAACAACGATTTGGCTGTGCCTGCGTCCAATTCGCCCTGGCCCGGCAGGATCATGAAGACGGTCTGCTGCATAAAACCATTACAGCGGGCGGTTTCGGCCAGTTGGCCCAAGGTGCATTCCACGATCTTTTGATCGGGCCAGCCAACTCGGTACGCCATGACCACCTGTGTGGCTTCTTCAAAGGCCCCGGCCAGCAGTTCTTTCTGGATACCTTCGGGGTTCCCGGCAGAGAGATAAATACACATGGCTGAGCCATGGGCTGCCAACGAACGCAGATTCTCGGATTCCGGCACAGGTGTTTTCCCGGCTAGTCGTGTAAAAATAAGTGTCTGAGTGATCTCCGGCACGGTGTACGAACGGCACGCCGCAGCCGCCGCCGCAAAGCCTGCGGTTACACCGGGGATTACTTCATAGGTAATACCGTCGCGGTCCAGCAGTTCCATCTGCTCTCGGGTTGCACCGTAGAGAGCCGGATCGCCAGTATGCACACGGGCCACCATGCCGTCAGCCGAGGCTGTTTCCAGCATCAAAGCGTGGGTTTCTTCCAGATTGAGCGGTGCGGAATCCGCGACAATCGCACCCGCTTTGGCGCAGGCTACGATGCTTTTGGGAACCAGCGAACCAGCATAAAGCACAAGGTCTGCCTCACAGATGAGACGCTGGCCTTTGACGGTGACCAGTTCCGGATCGCCCGGCCCGGCTCCGATGAAATATACCTGTGTCATCTACAGCACCTTGCCCAGAAAGTCCGGGTTCGCACGCAATCCATTCACGGCGATGAGCGCACACGCTTCGGCGTCAGAACCGGCATGGTGATGCTGGAGGGATATGCCGAGGTAGTCACAAACGGCGTTCAGTTTGTTGGATGCCAGCTCCCACGTTTTTCGGGAGAGTTGCACCGTGCACAGGAACGGCTGTTCCGGTATCGGCTGGCCGGATTCACGGCAGCACGTGTGCAGTACGGATTTATCGAAGGACGCATTGTGGGCCACGATGAAGTCTGCGCCTTTAAAGAGCGGTTCCAGTTCCGGCCAGAGGTCACGAAAGGACGGCTCGTCGCACACATCTTCCCAGTGGATGCCGTGGACGCGCACACAAAATGGGTTGAACTTTCTTCTCGGCGGGCGGATCAGGTGGTAGGCCCGTTCCACGATCTCGCCTTTGTCCACCACTACGAGACCTACGGCGCAGGCAGAATCGCGTTTGGGATCGGCGGTTTCGAAATCTATGGCAACAAAACGGGTATTATCGATGGTCGGTGACATGGAGTTCCTTATGCTGTCGTGTGTGGAGGAAATACACCATTCGGCGAGAGACGCCAAGGGTGGCGGGGTGGTGTTTTTTTTGTCGAGTCTCCCACTGAAAATTGTGTTCGGCGATGACTGTGCGCTCACCCTGAGCCCCGGTAGCTACAATTGGAACTCAGGTAACAACTGTGCTAACGATGCCTGACGACAACGACTCGTCACCCTGCATCTTCCACCTATCTCCAGGAACCGCCACTATGCCTCACATGTTCGTCAATCGCCCCCGCCTCCACGCCCTGACAAAAGACAAGGCCGACCTGCGGGCACAATTCCGGTGGGAAACCATCAATGCTGTCCTCTACAAGGCTGGTGGATTGGTGTTCATCGTGGGGAGCATTCTCTTCTTTCCAGCCTTGAGCGCCTATGCAGACATTGGAGCCTGGACGTTCTTTTTCGGTTCCCTGCTCTACCTCGTAGTGACCGGACATGACCTCATGGAAGTGCATCACCACTGGCGACAGGCATCGAACTTAGGGCCAGAGAGAGCACGCGAAAAGCGGCAAGATTACACTGCCGCACTCAGTTACCTCGCTGGCACGCTGCTCTTCACCGCTGGCAGTATCTTGTTTCTCTCCTATGTTGAAATGGCTATCCCCGGAGCATGGTGTTTTGTCATCGGCAGTCTGCTCTTCGTGGTGGGCTCGTGCGTCAATGTCCTTCAGATCATCAAATCGGACTCCATTATCACCCTCCAGCTCATGAACCTCACAGCCGTGTCTTTCGTGATGGGATCGGTTCTCTTCACCGTGGCATCCATCCCATATTTATGGACCGTGGACACCTCAGCCTACCGCACGACCCTGCACGGCTTCCTGGCATGGCAGTATCTTGTAGGCAGCATATTGTTCTTCCTCGGTGGAGTATTCAACTACTGGCGAGCGTATGTGGTCATGAGCCAGGTTGTTGAAAAAAAGTAACAATACCTTTGGCGACCAGTTGATTCATTACCTCGAACAACGAACTGCACCAGCCCTTTTTAGCAAGGCCTAGAAGCTGACAAAGCAGTGGAGGCGGCTCCACTACCGCAACCCGTATGAATATGGACGGCCATCAATTGTATTGATTTGCACATTGTCCCACACTCCGACGCTGGAGCCTCCGCTGCTTTGATCAGATTCTTGATCTGCTAAAACCGGGCGACCAAGCTAGTTCTTAAAAGCCGACATTTTTTTGTACTTTTTTGTGGCGGCCCAGCCAAAAAAGTACCGCCGTCCGCGCAGGACATGGAAGTTTTTGGAGGCTAAGCCTCCAAGCTGGCGTTGCTCCGAAGGAGCTTTCACCCGATTCTCCATCCCGCCAAAAGGCGGCTCCCTCATCTCCTACTCCCTCCACCAACAACAAACAAAAAAAACGCCGCCCTCGGTTATCCGAGAGCGGCGTTTCTACTAATCAATAAACAGACTGAGCTTATTCGCCAAGCCCGATGTCGCGCAGGAAACCGGGATCTTCAGTCCAGCCTGCGCGAACCTTCACCCACAACTCAAGGTGAACCTTGTTGCCGATAAGCTGCGCAATTTCCTTGCGAGCATCGGTGCCGACCTTCTTCAGATTAGAACCCTGCTTGCCAATGATCATACCCTTGTGATTCTTCTGGGCGGTGTAAATAACCGCGTTCACCAGAACCATGTCATTGCGGGTCTCTTCGTCCCAGACTTCGATCTCAACGGCAGTGGTGTACGGAAGCTCCTGCCTGAGAGAGTAGAACAATTTTTCACGGATGATTTCCGAAGCCATGAAACGAACCGGGGCGGTGGAAAGCTGGTCCTCGGGGTACATGGACGGACCATCGGGAATGAAATCGAGGAGACGGGTAAGCAATTCCTCTGTACCCTTGCCGCGCAGGGCGGATACGGGAATGAACTCTGCTTCAGGCCACAGCTCGTTCAGGCGGGCCATAAGCGGCAACATAGTTGGCTTGTCCTTGACCCGATCGATTTTATTGACAGCGACCAAGACCGGACGACCTGTTTCGGCCACGGGCTTGATGAGCGGTTTGATCTCTTTTTCCAACAGATGCGGCTTGGCGCAATAAAGGGCGGCGTCGATGAGAACGACGACGACGTCGGAACTAGCCAGAGCGCTCCATGCGGACTCCAGCAGGAAGCGGTTCATCTTGCCACGAAGCTGGTGAATGCCGGGCGTGTCGAGAAAGACTATCTGCGCGTCTTCCGTGGTCAGAATACCACTGATACGGTTACGCGTGGTCTGCGGCCGGGGTGACACGATAGCCACCTTCTGCCCCAGATATTTGTTCATGAGAGTGCTTTTTCCCGCATTGGGAGGGCCGATAAGGGCCACATGACCGAATTTGTGCATAGTGATGCCTTGTGTTTGAGGTGATCCCCTGTGCCATGGGCAAAGGGCTTGTTGGGCAACGCCTATATATGTTTGTCGGAAAAGACAACGGAAATCAGCATCTCCCGCTGCATGGCTCGTTTGGCTCTTTGCGTATAAAAGAAAGGATATTTTATCATGGCGATCAATACTCAGATCATATACCGTACGCAAAATTCGAACATTTTTCCTTCTCGGTGGAGAATATATGCGGTGTTTACTCTCGTTTTTATTGGTTGTTTTTGTATTTGTCCCATTCCTTGCGGAGGCGAAGACACCGCCTCGTGTGCTCCTGATAAGTTCGTACCATCCCGCCTTTCCGACCTTCTTTAAACAGATTCGTGGGATAAAAGAGGTTCTGGATACAGCGGGAGTGGAACTCGACGTGGAGTTCATGGACACCAAACGATTTTACGATGACACCAACTTCGCCAACTTCACCCAACTGCTCACATACAAGCTGGAAAAGCTGCCGCCCTACGATGTTCTGGTCGTGGCAAATGACAACGCACTGGTCTACGCAGTTGAACACAGGGACACACTTTTCAAAGGCATCCCTATCGTGTTTCTGGGTATCAACAACGTCAACTACGCCGTAAACCAGTCGAGAAAACACGGCATGACCGGCGTGCTTGAAGCCAACTCCATGGAGGATACGCTCGATCTCATACGCCAGATTATCCCGGAAAACGCCGACATCGTGGCTGTGGTGGATACGACAAAAACCGGTGAGGCTCTCAAGGAGACCTTTCTCCGTGTCATGCGCATGCGCGATGACAAGCGATACCATTTCTTCGATTACTCGACCCTGACATGGGCTGAGATTGCGACCGAAGCATCCCGCATTCAACCGGAAAACGGCATACTGTTCTTGGCCGGGTACGCAGATATTAATGGTCAGCGCAAAGGATTCGAAGAAGGCTTCAAGATTTTTTACGACAACGTGAACAGCCCAATTTTTTATCTGTGGGATTATGGCATGGGCAGCGGCATGACGGGAGGCAAAGTTGTCTCCTTCACCATTCAGGGACGTCTGGCCGGAGAGCTTGTCATGAAGATTATTGACGGCGCACAGCTCAAAGAGCTGCCGCTGATCTCCGGCGACAGTGCCAATGCCTATACTTTCGATTTCAAAGCCCTCAAGCGGTTCAACATCGATCCAGACACACTCCCGGCAGGAAGTATCTTCTACAACTTCGAACCGACATTTTTTCAGCAGCACATGAGCGTCCTTCTCAAGGCGGGAGCAATCATCCTCCTGCTCATGGCGCTCATTACCTACTTGCTCAAAATAAATCGGGCCAAAGATGCTGCGGAGCAGAGAGTCAGGGAGAGTGAGAAAAAATATCGCACCTATATTGAAAGTGCCCCGGATGCCATCATACTCTGTGACGGCAAAGGCGTCATAGCCTCCGCAAACCCGGCCGCTTCGCGCCTCACCGGATATGAACTCGACGAGCTTGTGGGCATGTCCATGCTGACCTCACTTATCCCGCCCAGCGCTCGTCTCCGGGCGGCTCAACGTTTCATGGAACTCAAAAAAACGGATTCCATGAGTGCAGGCACCGAAATCCTGAATAAAGCAGGCAAAACGATCTTTGTCCTACTTGATGTAATAAAGCTCGATGACGATACATTCATCGGCTATTGTAAGGATTTGACCGAAGAGAAACGCACCCTTGATGCCCTAGAAAAAAGTGAAGAATTATTCCGTGCCGTTCTTGAGCAAGCAGGGGATGCAGTCTTTGTGTTTAACGAAGACGGCTCATTGCAATTTGTGAATGATCAGGCGTGCAGAAGTCTGGGTTACTCCCGAGAGGACCTCCTTAAACTCAGGGTGTGGGAAATCGATCCCATGGCCGGAAGCCGCCGGGATATGGATATTCTGTGGGGCAAAAGCGCCGTGGTTTTTGAGACACTCCACAAACGGAAGGATGGCACAACTTTTCCTGTAGAGATGAAGCTGGACCAAGTCATCATGGACGAAGAGAAGATCATGCTCGGACTGGCTCGCGATCTGTCCACCCGTAACGTCAATGAAAAACAACGGCAGATGCACGCAGATTTTGCCGGGGCCTATAGCGAGATAGTCCCTGTCTTGACTGCACCGGACGGCACCACCCAGAAGGTGGCGGAACTTGTCTACAAATGGGCCATGCAGATAACAGGCGCAAACTACGCGTATGTCGGTTCCGTGGAACCAACGGATGGCAGCCTGCTCATTTACAACATCACGGCCATGCAGGGCGCTGGATGCAATATGGTCGCACCCACTGTGCTCCTGCCCAAATGCGATGGAATCTACCCGGCCATGTGGGGACACAGTCTCAATATCGGCGAGCCATTTTATACCAACGCGGCACGAGGGCACAAGCTTTCCGAAGGGCTGCCCGAAGGACACATTCCGGTCCAAAAATTCCTGTCGGTCCCATGCCGTTACGAAGGCGAGATTGTGGGCCAGATATCCGTGGCCAACCCGGACGACGACTTCACGGACCAGGACGTTCGCAGTATAGAGGTTCTGGCGGAACTCTTTGCTCTGGCCGTCTATCGCAAACGGTCCGAATCGGAACTTGTCAAGGCCAGACCCAACAGATAAAGAGCACTGCATAATCGCCCACTGGCGTCGTTGCTTCAAAAAAGTCAAACCCTAACGTACAGGAAGTACGCTTCGGTCTTGACTTTTTTTCGCGCCTACCCAGTGAACAATTCTACAGCACTCTTAAGAAAAACAACTTCAAACGTCCGGCGAAGACTTTAAACCTGCTATATATAGCAAAAAAAGTTACGTTTGGAGCCTTGCTCTATTTTGCAGTGCAGTGATCTCATAGATTATGATTCACGTCCCTAGAACAGAGCTTGTCAAAAGCCGGGGGGCTGGAGTACGCTTTTACAATGCCTACAGATACTGCCATGGAAATATTGAGCGCCTACAAGCTCAAACGCAAACAGAACCCGGCCGCTGATCAACCAACCCTGTTCAAGTTCGTTCTCTGGGACCGCTTCAGCGGAGCGATGGTCATGGATAGTGAACTCGCCAATATGGTGACCGCGTCCCCTTCCTTAAGCGAACTCGCCTTTCAGGTGCTCGCCCGGGAAAAGCCCGCCATGGCCGAAGGGCGACTCGCCCAAAGTGCCCGCGAAGCCATCAAACGATATTATTCCATGAATTATCCCGAGGGGGCGTAAGGAAGAAATTTCTTCGGCAACGATTCATCGCACGCTCTCGCGGATCTTCTACTTTTTCCCCGGTCCATACGTCCTTACATACCACTGAATCTGGCGGCAGATGCCCATGAGGATGTTGAATTCGTTCCGTCTCAGGTCGATCTTTGCGAAGAGGCGGCGCACGGGGAGCATCCAGTAATCGGCACTCTTGTCTTTGAGATAGTCGATGACAAGGAGGGTGTCCTGAAGATTATTGAAAAGTATTTCGTGCTCGGTGACGGTGGTGGGGCGTTCGTCAGGCGGGCCGCCCGGAACAAACGGCGTATCGAGGGATTTTTTGAAACACTCATAGAGCACGATGACCACAGCCTGAGACAGATTCAGTGAGGTCTTTTCCCCACTGGTAGGGATGGTCAGAAGGCCTGTGCAGATGGACGTTTCTTCATTGGTGAGGCCGATATTCTCAGGGCCAAAAACAATGGCAACCCTGCCGCCTGCACGGAGACGTTCGCCCACGGACACGGCGAGGGTTTCGGGAGTCTTGACCCCTTTTCGCCAGCCACCAGTACGAGCAGTCGTTCCGTAAACGGCAGTAAATCCTTCAATCGCTTCTGCGAGTGTCTCGACGACACGGGCGTTTTCCAGCAGATGTTTGGCACTGGCGGTGGCCAACGGATATGCCCTATCCATATCGAAATCGAGCGGATCAACAATGATGAGATTGCTGACGCCCATATTCAGACAGGCGCGGGCGGTGCTCCCGATATTCTCCGGGTATTTGGGTCGAAACAATATTACGGCTAGATCATCAAGCATGGCATTCCTCCAAAATAAAGCTGTCCGCCCGATACATATCGGACGGACAGGGTGTAAGCACACGGGCCAGGGAAGTCAAAAGTGCAGGCCAATGAGAGACTGACGGCCTACTCAGGCAGATAGACCCCTTTTAATGAGTTGGTCATAAACTGATCATACTGACCGCTGTCATGCATTTTTTTCAAACCCCGATTGAACGTTTCGATGAGCTCTTTCCCGTTTGTGGTTTTCTTGGAAATAAGCAGATGTAATTCACCAGTGGCAATCGGCTTGGAATGATGCCTGATCAAATCAGCGAGACCAGGAATAAAACGTGTCCTGAGAAGATAGTATCCGACTTTTTCGGCACAGGGAAAAAGATCAATTCGCCCTTCTGCAAGCTTTTGTAAATTCAGTTCATCCGAAGGAGCGATATCAATGGACCCACCCATTTTATCCACGGCCCCCTGAAGTAATTCAATATACTGGTACCCCAAAGTGGCTCCGATTCTCAGATGTCCTATGTCATCCAAAGTCTTCCAATCAAAAGAACTGCCCATTCTGTGAAAAAAGACCAGCCGCTCCATGAATATGGGGTCACTATAATAGAAGTGTTTCTCTCCTCCAGGCGTCTTGCGCCATCCGACAGCGCCATTGTAATGTCCGGCTTTAGTCATTTCATACCCACGCTTCCATGGTAGAAATGTATATTCCACATTCACACCTTCAAGCTTGAATGCCGTTGTACATATCAGCGAACCGACACCGCCAGACTTGAAGTCCTGTGACACGTAGGGAGGCCAATCCCCATTGGTCAAGGTGACGGCGTCCTGCGCATGAGCCGAAACGCCCCATGACAAGCACAACGTGAAGATAAGGATATGAATAACCGAAATCCGCATAGCCACTCCCTGAAGGCAAACATTATTCCGACTATGCAGAGTAGCCACTGCCACCTTTTTCGGCAATGTTTTTTCTTCAAACATCGATATGATTTTCCCATTTATGAGAAAAATTCCCCCTAAAAACAGTCTCCATCGGCCTTTTGGTGCCGAACAGAAGGATCATCTCCATATTCAGTAATTCTCAATCGTTCATTCGGCGAAACAGGGCGCCGAGATTGACTCCGCAATCAATCTGGCTGTTTCCACGGAATTCATCCATTTTTCGTTCACTGACTGGTCAATCAGAAAACGTAATGATATTAAATCGCTAATAAAATCAAAGGATGAGGGGTATGCCGTTTGAAAAATTACATTGTAAAAATTGTCATACTATGCAACAAAGTGCTATCGGTTGGGGTAGATTTCCCGGCCGAGGTGGTTTTACCTCGTCACTCATTTCGAAGGTAAAATAGTTGCGGTCCTAAATAACTTTTTGCGGTCCTTAGGAGGATGTATGAAACGAATTTTAATTCTGACCCTCACCCTTGCCGTTGTTCTCGGCATGTCTTTTAGCGCACAAGCAAAAAAACGTTACGTTTTTGCTGGTGGCCCTGCTGGTGGAACT
>JAFLJT010000047.1 GCA_022712855.1 Pseudodesulfovibrio sp.
AGACCCTGCTCAAGCAGACCGAAGGCAAAGGCATCAACATCTACACCCATGGTGAGATGCTGCCTTGCAACGCCTATCCCGAACTGAAAAAATACCCGCATCTGGCTGGTCACTACGGAACTGCATGGCAGAACCAGAAGAAGGAATTCGCTGAGTTCCCCGGTTCCATCCTGATGACCACCAACTGCATTCAGGACCCGAAGAATTCCATCGACGCCATCTTCACCACCGGCCTTGTCGGCTGGCCCGGAGCTGTCCACGTTGGTAACGAAGACTTCTCCCCGGTCATCGAAAAAGCCCTGTCCATGGACGGCTTTGCAACCGATACCGACAAGGGAACCGTCATGACCGGTTTTGCCCGTAACGCTGTCCTGGCCGTTGCCGATACCATTATCGAGGCAGTCAAGGCTGGTGATATCAGGCACTTCTTCCTCGTCGGTGGCTGCGATGGTGCAAAGCCCGGCCGTAACTACTACACCGAGTTCGTCGAGAAAGCCCCCAAGGATACCATTATCTTGACCCTGGCCTGCGGCAAGTTCCGCTTCTTCGACAAGAAGCTTGGTGACATCGGCGGCATCCCGCGTCTGCTCGATATCGGTCAGTGCAACGATGCTTATTCCGCAGTCCAGATCGCTCTGGCCCTTGCCGATGCTTTCGATTGCGGCGTCAATGAGCTGCCATTGTCCTTCATCCTGTCCTGGTACGAGCAGAAAGCCGTTGCCATTTTGCTTTCGCTCTTGTCCCTTGGTGTCAAGAATATCAAGCTTGGACCCACTCTTCCCGCATTCATCACTCCTAATGTGCTGAATTACCTCGTGGAAAACTACAATATCGCACCGATCTCCACTCCCGACGCAGACCTCAAGGAAATCCTCGGATAGTCGATCGAACTGATGAAAAGATTGTCTGCCCCATCCGGTACCTACCGGATGGGGCTTTTTTTATACGGCACCACGCCAAGAACTCTCGTCCCTTCTGTTTCCCAAGTTTCAGCGTTGTGGAGGCAAGAGAAAAGTATACAGGCTCAAGTTGCAAAGTCTTAAAAAAAGAGGCTCACTGAGGTTGAGCTTGTTTTTTTTGAAGGAGAGTGGAGAGGGATGGAAGGCCGCCTGCGGCGGCAATGAAGAACGAACAAAGCGGTTTTACGCCCTCCGGCGCGACCTTCTTTATCTCTGCTGTCGCTATCTCTAAGACCGAGATGACTCGGCCTAAGAGCTACCGCGGAATCCCATCTCGCCTTCGGCGAAGGGTGCCCATAATGCGAAAAGGGTGATGTTAAGAACATCACCCTTTTCGCATTATGGGCGGGTGGGTTTTAAGAAGGAACATGACGAGACTTGTTGGGATAGTTTTTCACTTCCCCTGCTTCCAATAAAAAAGCCGCCTAGAGAGTTTCTCTAGGCGGCGTATTAATCGTTATTACTGTGTAAAATCTATGTAAATGCACTCAGGATTATGTCGATCTGTTCTTTGTACTGTTCGACAATCCCTTCCAACATCTCCGGCTTCACACCACTTATTTCCCAGGCCTCTTCGTCAATGCCCGGCAACACATACATGCCGCCTTGGGCAATCTCGACTGCGTTGGCCATGTTGTCCGCAATATGGATGATGGCCGGCTCAAGCGGATTGGGGAATTCCATGGGATTGTGATGGAAATTTATCATGTTGGACAACCCTTCCGGGAACTTCCAGGAGGCGAGCAGCGGTTCGCTGATGTCCGTGTGACAAAATTCCATGATGGAACGCTCGGCTTCTACCAGCGGAATGGAGTTCTCGCGGGCAAAAAGCATGGCTTCGGTGGAAGCATACGGCAGCTTCTTGAACATGATCAGACGCCCCACGTCGTGCAGCAGGCCTGCGATGAAGAAACGTTCGGGAGCAAGTCCGGTCTGGGTTCCGGCCAGAAGCTTGGCAAAAATGCCGCAGGTGATGGAGTGACGCCAGAACGTCTTCATGTCCACCAGCTCCGCCGGAATATCGTGGAAATAGTTAATGGCCGAGATACCCAACGCTAAAGTGGACAACTCTTTTGCACCTACCAGGGCGACGGCACGGCTGACGGAGTCGATGGTCTGCGGGAAGCCGTAGAGTGGGGAGTTGACCAGCTTGATAAGCTTGGCCGCCAGGCTCATGTCCGTGCTGACGATCTTGGCGATCTTGTCAGCAGAGGCGCTTTCGTCTTCAAGCACTTCCTTGATGCGGAAATAAATATCCGGGAAACTGGTCAGCTCGGACTCGTGCTTGACGATGGTGTCGGGCGATCCCATGCCTATAAGGAAGAGATCTTCCATGTGTTCGACATTGGTGGCGCGGCGCTGGTTTAAGTCCGGGAGTTCCCAGCCTTCAGCCACGGAATTGGCTGTCAGGTTGAGGGCAAGGTGGAACAACTGGATGGCGGGTGCGAAGTCGGGATCAACGTACAGGAAGAAATCGCGGACATATTCCTCGATCTCCCTGATTTGATCGTCGCTCAAATCACCTGTGCCAGCCTCGACATCTACTTCGGTGACCCCAACACGCTTGAGCAGCGTAAGATGGCGGTCTTCCAATTCGGTGCCGGACTTGAAGAGCAACCTGCCGTCGCTGGCGATCAAATCTGATGCCAGTGTCATGCCTGCTGTGAGCTCATCCAAGTGTTTCATTCCCAAAACATCACCTTCCGTTTACGGAGTTCAGTTTAGTCCCTAGCCTTCTTTCTGATACGCAATGGTGCCGGGGTGGTAGATGGGCTTGAACGTCGACGATATCTTGTGCAGCGTCTCTGAGTGTCCAAGCATTAAGTACCCGCCGGGCATGAGATTGTCGTAAAATGATCCGACAACCTTGCGTTTCATCTCTTCATCAAAATAAATTATCACGTTCCTGCAGAAAACGATATGCGAACGAGCCAGTCGCTTGAGAGACATGCTGTCGTTCAGGTTCATCTGCTTGAAGTTGACCAATTTGGCCACGGTCGGCTTGATCTTCCAGCCGCCGGCGTCCTTGGAAAAATAGCGTTTCTTGATATCATCGGGTGTGGTCTTGAAGGCATAGTCGCCGTAAACACCCTTCTTGGCGCGGTCGATCATGGCCGGGGAGAGATCCACCGCCGTGATGTTGATTTTCCAGCGGGCCAGTTCCATCTTGAGTGATTCGTGGAGCAGGATGGATAAAGTATATGGCTCTTCGCCTGAGGAGCAGCCAGCAGACCATATGTTGAGTTCAAGCTTGCCCGCCTTGCGTTGCTCGTCGATCTTTTCCTTGAGCACATTGGCTTGGAATGCATCGAGTTGGCGCATGTCACGACAAAAACTTGTCTCATTGGTGGTGACCAATTCGAAAAGTGTGGAGAGTTCTGCGGCTTTCATGGAATCGTATTTGAGAAATTTGATGTAGTCGGCAAAACTGGGGAGGTTGAGCTCGGCCAGCCGTTTGGAAAAGCGACTCTCAAAGAGGTACTTTCGTTTGATGTCAACGAAAATGCCGCTTTTTTCATAGATAAAATCGCGCAACAGGATGAATTCATCATCCGTAATTTTTACGCTTTTTCGCAGAGATATCGAGCTAGAGAACAGTGATCCCATTCACGCAATTCCTTACTATCCCGGGCTGACCTGATAACCGCCAAGTCGTGATGCCCAATTTCAACTAAAAAAAACCTACTCGCTATTCCCTGAAATCTCAATTGGTTTTTCCACAAGAGCCTCATTCGGTTTTCGTTGTAACACCAATGAAGTATGAAATAGCGAACCTTTCGGTAACAGGGTGTTTTTCTGCGGTCAACGGTAATAATTACTAAATTATGATTTTATAAAGCGTGCGAGGAGTATTGTTTTGGGCTTTCTTTGCCCGTCAGCACCCGCACCGGCCCGGCAGCCAGGGCGGTCATTTCTTCATCGCCTGTGACCACTTCGATCGGGCCGATATAGTTTGTCATCCGGCTGATTTCATTGATGAGTTCAGTGCTTCTTGCCATGCCTCCGGTGAGGATAACTGCCGTGACTTTTGTTGCGCCAGTCTCCTGCGCAAGGGCTGGAAGCAACGATGCGATATGCTTGGAAATGGTGTAGGCAAGGCTCTTAAATACAATTCGGGATTTTTCATCTCCGGCCTCCATTCGGCTGACAACTTCACGCAGATCGTTGGTTCCAAGATGAGCGAATAACCCACCTTCGCGCAGGACTATGCGCTTTAATTCAGCCGGACTCTTCTCTCCTCGTTCGATCAATTCGAGGGTTGGTATAATAGTTAATGCCCCGGTGCGTTCTGGGGAGAACGGCCCTTCGCCGTCCAATGCGTTGACCACGTCCACTACCTTGCCCTTGTGGTGTGCGCCTATAGAGATGCCACCGCCCATGTGGCAGACGATGAAATTTGATGTTTCGTAGGGCACGTTTAGCCGAGCCGACACGGTTCGTGCTGCGCCGCGCTGATTCAGGGCGTGGAACAAGCTGCGTCTTTCAATGTCCGGCAGTCCGGTTAAGCGGGCTTTGTCCATCATTTCATCGGTGACCACCGGGTCCACGATGAAGGCTTTGACGCCCCATTCTCGGGCCAACTCGTCAGCGAGTATTGCGCCGAGGTTGCAGGGGTGTTCTCCATATTTTGCGTCTTTCAAATCGGTAAGCATGTCGTCAGACACTTCGTATACGCCGCCTTGCAGTGGATGGAGCAGGCCGCCGCGTCCAGCGACCGCTGCGATGGTCGTTGTGTCGATTGTAGCTTCCGCGAGAACGTCCCGAATTGCGGCCATGCGAAAGTCTCGTTGCTCCATGACTGTGGTAAACTGGGCGAGGTCTGCTTTATCGTGCTGAAATTCCCGGGAAACGATGGCTTTCCCCTCATCGAACAAGGCCAGCTTGGTGGAGGTGGAGCCGGGATTAATGACAAATATCCTCATATTTAGCTCCGTTGGGCCAGCAGGCTGGCCAGGGCGATAGAGTGGAATTTGCTGTCGTCCGAGTCGCCGCGCGACGGAACCACGATGGGCACCTGGCTTCCAACGACAACTGCGGCCATAGTGCAACCGCTCAAGGTAGTCAGGGCTTTATACAATATATTACCCGCTTCGATGTTCGGGGTGAGCAGGATATCAGCACAGCCAGCAACCGGGCTTTCAAATTTTTTGCGTGCGGCGACTTCGCGGGAGACGGCCAGATCCAGTGAGAGTGGGCCCAGCACCTCGGCATCGCCAAATTCACCCTGAGCAGACATTTTGGTCAGGATATCGCCGTCCAGTGTGGCAGGCATCGCCGGGTAATTGATCTTTTCCGTGGCTGCCAGCACCGCTACCTTGGGTTTCTGGATGCCGATTTTACGCGCTACGTCCAAAGCGTTTTTCAGGATATCAACCTTACGCTGCAAGGATGGTGCGATATTCACGCCCGGATCGGTCATGATCATGATCCGTCCGTCCACCGGAGAGATGAACACCGAGACATGGCTTAAAATCCGCGACGGATTGGGGACGCCCGTCTCTTTATTCAGCACGGCCTTGAGCAGGGTGGCCGTGGAGACCAGCCCTTTCATGATGAATTGCGCCTTGCCCTCTCGGAACAGCCGCACAGCTTCATTCACGGCAGATTCATCGTTCGGCGTATCAATGGATTCGAACGGAGAAATATCCAAGCCTTGTTCGTCCGCAATACGTTGGGTTTCCGCCATGTCACCAATCATGATCGGTTCGGCAACTCGCCGCTCAAATGCTTCCAGTGCAGCACGCAGCACATGGCCTTCCGCTGACCGAGCAATGGCAACCTTCGGCAAAACATCGGTTTCAGGCCCGATAGTAACCGCCCGTATCAGGTCGTCCAGGTTATGTATGGGATCATACTGCGACATGCGTTATTCGTCCCCACGCTTGAGCGCAATCATGCCGGAGCGGCACATGGATTTGATGCCATACGGAACCAGCATCTGGATCAGCCCCTCAACCCGTTCCTGATCGCCCGACATCTCAACAGTGATTGTCTCCTGGCCCATGCCTACAACACTCGCCCGGAATACTTCAAAAATTTGCATAAGTTGCCCAGTATTCGCCGGAGACATCGCTATCTTGATCATGACCAATTCGCGGTCCACAAAGTCTTTGCGCGATAAATCGTCGATCTGGATGATCGAGTCCAGGCTATCAAGGTATTGTTCCGCCGCATCAATGGCTGCGTCATCACCCTCAAGCCGAAGCACAATACGCGAAACTTCCGGATTCTCCGTCTCACCCGCAGCCAACGACAAAATGTTCGCGTCAGATTTGCCAAACTGCATAGACAGTTCAGCCAGCACGCCCGGTTCGTTTTTAGCAAGAGCAGATATAGTACGTTTCAAGGGATACTCCTTGGTTTTTACATGAGATGAACGTGAGATGACTCACGCCTGACAAAATAGCGCATGGACAGGCGAATGGAAAGGGCGATGTGATGGATGTGTGCGAAGGGTGTGCGAGGGAGGGCCTCCGGCGGCCTCGCAGGGGCGCCCTTCCGGGGGACCAGAGAACCCTTTGAGGAAAGGGTTCTCTGGACTCTCCTAAACTTTTTGTCCGCCCTTTGGGCGAGGGTGCAGGGACGCAGAGGCTTTGTTCCTGCCGTGCCGGTTGGCGATTTGAGCCGAAGAAAGCGGTCGGGGTGTTGTTCTTTGTTCGGGATGGTGTGCGCCGCTTTCTTCGGCTCAAATCGCGGGTGGGGTTGTAAGAGGAGAGGGAGAGGTAAGCGCGTTGGTACCACATTATTGCTAACCCCCTTGGCGCAAATCGGAAACAAGTATACAGTCATTCTACTGTGATACATTTCCTGAGAGAAAAACGCTGGTTCTTCATAACCCTTATTATTCAGGCGGCCATGATTCTTGGGCCTGTGCCGGAAGGTCTTTCGCCTGAAGGTTGGCGTGTTCTTGTTATGACCGTCGGCGCGACTATTCTTTTTATCACCGAACCAATTCCGTTGCCTGCCGTGGCTTTGCTAATCATTTTAGGGCAGGTTTTTTTGCTCAAGCTCGACTCGACTGTGGTTGCCAAGTCGCTCATGAAGGACTCGGTCCTTTTTATCATGGGTTCGCTCATGCTCGCTGTGGCGCTGGTTAAGCAGAAACTCGACAAGCGTCTGGCCCTGCTTATTGTGCGTGTTACGGGATCGAATACGTATCGTATTGCTTTTGGGATATCAGTGTTTTCCGGCATCCTTGCATCGTTCATTGGTGAACATACAGTGGCGGCCATGATGCTGCCAGTGGCGCTTTCTTTATTGCAGCTCGCAACGGATGATCCGGAGAAACGGCGTGCTTTGGCCGTGCTTTTCCTTTTTTCCATATCGTATGCCTGCGCCATGGCCGGGATTGGTACGCCGTCAGGTGGCGCGCGTAATGCCATCATGATCGACTATTTGCGCGACTTTTTCTATGCCGCGGATGACCCCGCAACGTATGAATATAAAGTAAGTTATCTCAAATGGATGATTTATGCATATCCAGTCTTTCTTATCCAGTTGCCGCTCATGCATATTATCCTGCGGTACACTTTCAAGACGGATATCGCAGACCTCGGCCCGGCTGTTGAGAAGCTCAAGGAGCAGGTTGGTAAAGAAGGAGCTATGGAAGGGCGGCATTATGTAGCCATCTTACTGTTTGTGCTGACACTTATCGGTTGGGTCGGCTTCTCGTCAGAGTACGGCATGGGCACCATTGCCATACTTGGTGCGGTCATGTTTCTCATCACTGGGCTGGTGCGCTGGCAGGATCTCAACTCCGGTGTGAACTGGGGTGTGGTTTGGCTTTACGCTGCTGCCATATCTCTTGGTGTGCAGATGCGCGATACTGGCGGTGCTGCGTGGGTTGCCGGGATATTCATGGACGCTCTTGAACCTGTGGGACTCGATAGTGGACTTGGGTTGCTCGCAGCGGTGATGGTGCTGACGACGTTTATTACCAATACCATGAGTAACGGCGCGGCTGTGGCGGTCCTCGGGCCTATCGTGTTGTCCATTGCCGTTGGTTCGGGAACCAACCCGCTCGCCGTGGGTATGGTCACTGCGGTATCCAGCGCCTTCGCCTATTTTACGGTTATCGGCACCCCGGCATCAACCATTGTCTATTCTTCCGGCTATCTCCGTTCGTCCGATTTCATGAAAGTGGGTTGGCGTATGGGGATCATGTCGTTCATCATATTGGCATTAGCCTCGAAATATTATTGGCCTTTGGTCGGTTTGTAAGGAGTTCGTCATGACAGAAGACGATAAGAGACTTCGCATACTCGTTTGTATCGGCGGTGGACCAGAAGCGTTTACTGGCCTCAAGTTTGTTCATCGGCTCAGCGAGCAAAGTTGTGCTGATATCGCGCTGCTCTACGTCAGGCCATTGGACAGCGGTCTCAAGTCCGGCGGTATGGATATCCGTGTGGCCCGCGAAAATATCCTCGAATGGGGACTCGAACTGCCCGGCATGGCGCATCTCAACAAAGCCCGGGATATCCTAGCCGATCTCGGTGAAATCGAAACAGAATCAAACGATGATTGGCAGCACCGCGAAGTTTCCGGCGATCCGGTGGGTGAATTCCTCCGCGAATACCACAACCCTTGTGGTGGAACTATTTCCCTGCGACTCCGTACCGCAACCGACGTCACCACCGCTGTGGTCGACGAGGCTGATCGTTTTAACGCCGATCTTGTGATAATCGGTGGATCACCCGAACCAGTTGAAGGTATTCGCAAGTTCCTCACGCCCAAGGCCCTGGCCCTGAAGATAGCCTCACACATCGATCAATCAATTATCGTGGCCCGACATCTCGAACCCGGCCAGGGACATCTCGTCTGTGTGCAGGACAACGAACGATCGCGCGCCATGGTGCCCAAGGCGATTAGCTACGCCCACGCTTGCGCCTGCCCCATCACCATCCTTTCTGTGGCCGAAACCGAAGAAGAACGCACTACGGCCCAAAAAGCCGTCGACGAAGCCGCCCAGACTTTCCGCCTCAACGGCATCGAACCCCACGAACTGCTCGTCGAAGTCGGTAATCCCGCAGAAATCATCTCAGAACTCGGCTACGATTTTTCCCTGATAGTCATGGCCGAATCAGAAAAACCATGGTTCGCCAAATCCTTCAGCGTTGCCCACGACGTGGCCGCGAGATCACGAAATTCGGTGTTGATTGTGAAGTAGTGGGGGATGCCTCCGGCGGCCCTTCGGGGACCCTACCGGGGGACTCTCCGAGGGCGCTTTCCAGCGGGGACTCAAGGCCGAGGGCCTTAAGAATCCCATCTCGCCTCCGGCGAAGGGTGCCCATAAAGCGAAAAGGCTGTGTTAAGAACACAGCCTTTTCGCTTTATGGGCAGGTATTATTTAAGATTTTTTTACTTTTTCTTCTTGGGATTTGCTGTTTTTTTTGGCTTCGCGTCTTCTTTTGGGGTCGTGGCCTTGGCTGGCTTTGCTGCAGCCTTCGGTTTCTTTGCTGCGTTAACTGACGTCTTTGGTTTTGCTTTCGCAGGAGCCTTTGTTTTGGCTACCTTCTTCGGCTTGGCGTCCTCTTTTGGCTTAGCAACCTTCGCAGCAGCTTTGGGTTTCGATTCCTTAGCGGCTTTGACCGGGGCCTTTTCCTTTACTGGCTGAGGAGGAGCCTTCGTCTTGGCTGTCTTCTTAGGCTTTTCGGCCTTTTCAGCTTTCTCGACCTTCACTGCTTTCGCGGTAGCCTTGGGTTTTGCTTCTTTGGCAGGCTTCTTGGGTTTGGCGTCATCTTTCGGCTTAGCAGCCTTCGCAGCAGGCTTGGGCTTTGATTCCTTAGCGGCTTTGACCGGGGCCTTTTCCTTTACTGGCTGAGCAGGAGCCTTCGGCTTGGCTGCCTTAATAGGCACTTCGGCCTTTTTAGCTTTCTCAACCATCACTGGTTTTGCGGCGTGCTTGGTTGGCTCTTTGGCCTTTTCAACTTTTGCGGGAGATTTGGGTTTCGTTTCCTTGGCAGGAGTCTCGGCGGGAGTTGCGACTTCCATAACCTTGGGTTCTTCGATTTTTACAGGAGGCTTGGTAGCCGCCTTCTTGGGTTTTGAAGTTTTTCTGAGGCGTTTCCCGGTTCCCATGAGTGTTTTTAACTCGGCGGCGGCGAGGACTGCATCCTCCTTATGGAGCAGGAAACGCTCTTTGGACGTCTGGAAGTGCCAACCCACTGGGCGGGTGATGAACTTTGCCCCTCTGGAGTCGAGGTATTCTATGGCTTCTGCCTCTGCGGCCACGTCTTCCAATTCGCCGAGAATGTCCCTGCGGTTCTGGATTTCTCGCATGTTCTGGGAGATTTCGTAGGCTGAGCGCAGGATGTCGTCAGGTTGGACGTCGGTCGATTTTTTACGACCGGAAAGATGTCGTTGCAGTTCGTTGAGGTCAGTCTTGAGTTCCTTGACTTCAAAGAGGGCTGCTTCTGTAGCATCATCAATTTTGTCATTGAGTTGCTTGTATATTGCGCGAAGTTTTTGCGATGACATATGCGTTGTTTTTTGTTTGTGGTTAATCTCTTGCGAACAAGGCTAGCCTAATTTTATGGCTGAATGCAACATGATTGAGAAATCATTTTTGAACGATCTGTCCACGCCCGTCAGTCAGCTCTGCCAGTTGAGCGGAAAACCCGTTTACGTGTTCCAGAGGGATAATCAGCGCGAAGGTTGCCGTGTCCGTGAAAGATTCTTTCTCTATTTCGATCTCGAAGACAGGGAGCATTCGTTTAAAGAGTGTGACGCTTGGGTAGGGGATGGACACGGAAAGACTTGTTGTTTCGACCTTTTCTTTGGTGGGCAACGCCTCAAGCGCCATGTTGACCATGGATGAATAAGCGCGCACCAGCCCGCCTGTGCCGAGCTTTGTGCCGCCGTAATAGCGGGTGACCACCACTGTGATTTCGCCGACCTCGGCATGCAGGAGTGTGCCTAGCATGGGTTTACCCGCCGTGCCGTGGGGTTCGCCGTCATCGCTGAGGCCTACATGGGCTGTATCGCCGGGCGGTCCGGCTACGTAGGCCCAACAATTGTGTGTGGCATCAGGGAACTGCGTCTTTATTTCCGCTACAAACGCCTTGGCGCTTTCTGCGTCAGGCGTGTGGGCCGCGCTGGCGATAAATCGGCTGCGCTTGATGGATTCTTCCACTCGATGAGTGGCGGCTGGGATGAGATAACGGCTGGACATGGACCGGATGTAGCGCGGCCTTGTGGCGTGGGTCAACTGGTAGACGCGACTTGGTTCGTGCCTAACTCTTGACGATGATCCAGTTGAGGTCGTCCCACAGTTGTGCTTTCACCTCGGAGATCAATGTATTGTCTGGGAGTTTAGCCAGCAATGCTTTGTAGTTGCCCGATTCTTTGAGCTGAGTGAAAGCGTAGTTGAAGTGGAGATCGTAGATCCAGCAGCAGAGAAAGAGGATGAAGTCGTTGGACCAGTTGATTGAACCAAAGGGAATGAGTTTCCGGCTTTTGGCCAGATCGTAGACAACGGGGGAGAATTCCGAGTCGTGCCACGTAAGCCCGCTTTTTAATGCTTTTCCGTGGAGTGCATCTGGGTTCAGATACTTAAGATTGTTGCGGATGGCATCGAGCTTGTCCGCATCACGAACGACTTCGAGCACAAGGAGAGCGTCAGGGCCGAGATTATCCGGGAGGGCGGCACGGTTGTGGTACTTGACCGTGCTGAGGATAACGCCTCGGATATCCATCGGGAGTGAATCCAGCAGATCGGTTTCACTGAGGATTCGGGCACCAGCCTCGCCGTGGTCGTAACCAACCCTGTCATCAAACGTGTTGGTGTCGAGAATTTGGGGAAAACGCCCCACATCGTGAAGAAGCGCAGCTATTTCCATGGCTTCACATAAATCCTGCGTGGCACCGGATTCTTTGATGATCTCGCGAACATGGTCGAGGACCCGCATTGTGTGGCGTTGTTTCCGCTCTACAAATGACGCATTTTCTCCGGCTTTCTCATGATAGTCGGCAACGTAGACATCGAACCAATCGAGGTAGGGTTGCAAGGCCTGTTTTTGCATGGGGACTCCTGCGCATTGTGTCAAAAAATCTATCTCAGAATTGATTTGTACCATGAGTCAAAGACCAAGGAAACGGCTATACGCTTGACAAAATTGACTTACACGGAGACAACATACTGGTAAAGAGTATTACAATCTATATTATATTATGCACAGACTCTTCTTCACGATACATCTTTTTGTAGGGGCCATCACAGTGGTCACAGGTCTTTTCCTGTGCTCCAGCCAGATGGTGTTTGCCGAGGAGCCAGAGGTAGGCCCCGGGGGCTCTAAGGTTCCGGTGGAAGTGCTGAATTCTGGTGAAACCGATAAAGATTATTACGAGCAGAAGCAGGAAGCATGGTCAGAAACCATAGTATCCACAGCTTCATACATGGATTCTTTTTTCGATAATGAGCGATATGTCACCACTTCCAACAGAACATATTTGCGGATGAGGGTGTCCCCTATAATTAACCGTCATGGTTTGAGTTTTAGCACATATTTTGATCTACGCCTGCTACTTCCAAACTCCGAAAAGTGGTTGCTGAATTTCGGTGGAGACCCCGACGAGGAGTCCCGGTACGGTTCTTCCCCGCTCCAGGACCAGGAAGCGAAAAACAGCGGTGACGATGGAAGTAATACGTATCTTGGCCTCAATACGTTCTTAAAGCGCACCCGGACCCGTAATGTAACTCTCGGTGGAGGCGTCAAGCTATCAAATGGTATTGTCCCTTATGGAACCCTCAAATGGGTTGAGTTGTGGGAGTTCAAAACATGGGATCTGCGGGCCATGCAGCGATTAAGATATTATACGAATACCGGGCCTGAATTCAAATCCCAACTGGACGCGGATTTTCCCATTGCACACAAGTGGTATCTGCGCGGATCTGGTTCAGTTCTTTTTAAAACTGATGACCCGACCAACTACTACGATCTTGATGGTCAACTCTATCAGTATCTTACTTCTCGAAAAGCTATTAAATACCAAATTCGTGGCGGTTACTTGTCAGAGCCAAACCGAAGTACATACCTGAGCACAATGAATTATGAAGTGCAGTATAAACAACAATGGCGAGACTGGTTCACTACAAATTTTACGCCATATGTTGAGCAACATGAAACCCGCGATTGGAAACTGGATCCCGGATTCAGAATCGATTTCAATGTTATTATCGGTCACACTGACGAGTATGAATTCAAATCAGCATACCAACAAAAGCAGGAAACGCTTGAGATCAAGAACCGTGAGGACAGAGATAAAGCGCTTCAGAAAGCTCATGAGCATTTCATGAAGAGGCAAACGGAGCAGAAAGAGGCTGAGCGGAAGGCAAAAGAAGCTGAGCAGAACTAGTCTCTTTAAACAATCATTGCAAAAGGTCGCCATAAGGCGGCCTTTTTTTTATGCTTTTCGTCCTTCTTCTTCGATCAAAGCCTTGACGATCAGGCCGTAAAAACCACCCTTGTCGCCAGTGTAGCGCCAGCCGAGTTGTTCCTGACAGCCGGAGCAGGCGACAACCTGCCAGGCATAGTTGGGAAACCATGTGAACTCATCGGTCTTTGGCCCAGTGGGGATGATGTTTTTGGCTGAAGCAAAGCACCCCAGTTCGAAGACATACCCATGCGGATTGAAAAATACATGAAGATGTTTGCCATCGATTTCCATACCAAGATTCCGGCGGGTGATGATGGATCGGCAGACCTTGCAGACCAGAACGCGTCCGCCATGCCCGGTGTCTGCGTCGAATGACAAGTCCGGCTTGCCCTCGTCTTGAGACGGGCCACTATTGTCTTCCGGTGTCCCCTTCATTGTCAGGGGAATTGTGTGGTGATGCATGGGCAGTTGCAGGTGCATGGTTGTCTCCTCACGGAATCCTACGCTACCCGGGTGGAAAAATGAAGCGGGTGTTGTTGCAGCCCTTTCAACACATTTTTCGCGTGTCATTGTAGGAGAAATCCCGGCCGGAACAGTTTTCTAGCTGTTCTTTCAAGTGAATTACACAAATATCAATAAAACAGGCCTATTATCTATTTAGATAGTAGGCTATTTGTTGTGATTTCTCATGTATATAGTCAGCTATGCATTGAGTATGGAATGAATGAGCGAAGCGGCGATGGTCCACATGGTCAGGCAGACTGCGCCATCGAGAAAACGCCAGGTGATGTCGCGTTTGAAGATCGGGGCGAGCATCTGGCCGCCCAGGGTCAGGGTGATGAACCAGAGGGTGGAGGCCACCACGGCACCCATGCCAAATATGTATCGTTCGGGTGCTGCAAATTGCCCTGAAACTGATCCCATGATGACTATGGTGTCGAGGTAGACATGCGGGTTGAGTAGCGTCACGCCCAAGGTGAGCATGAGGGTATGTTTGAGTGTCTTGCCGGTTTCCTCTTCCTCTTGAAGTGCGCCGCCGCGCAGGGCCGCAAGAAAGGCCATCAGGCCGTACCATGACAAAAAAGCAGCGCCGCCCCATGCAGCAATTGCGCCCAGCGTCGGGTTGGATGCGACCATAGAGCCGACGCCCGTAGCGCCAAATCCAATAAGGATAGCATCACACACGATGCACAATGCAGCCACAGCCAAATGATGGTTACGACGAACGCCCTGCGTAAGTACAAAAGCATTCTGCGCCCCAATAGCAACAATCAACCCCCCGCCCATCCCAAAGCCCTGAATAAATGGTGTCATTATAAGAAGCCTCCGGCGGCTGGGGGAAGGGAAGGGGAAAACCCTTTGTAAAGGGTTCTTCCCCTTCCCTTCCCCCAGACCCC
>JAFLJT010000206.1 GCA_022712855.1 Pseudodesulfovibrio sp.
CCGCTTCCCCCGGCACCACTGGCGAGTTCATGTTCCTGGCTGACTCCTTTGGTCTGCCCAAGGGCGTTCCGCATCGCGACAACGCTATTGCATGGCTCAAGATTCTCGGTTCCAAAGAAGGTTCTGACACCTTCAACCCGATCAAGGGTTCCATATCTGCTCGCAAGGATTCCGATCTGAGCAAGTACAATGACTACCTCAAGTCCGCAGCCAAAGACTTTGGTCAGGATCGCGTAGTCGGTTCCCTGGCTCACGGCGTTGCAGCCAATGACACCTTCAAGAACGGTTTCGCTTCCGTTATGGAGATGTTCCTGAAGTCCAAGAATGCTGAAGCAGCTTCCAAGGCATGTCAGCAGCTTGCCACGAAAGCTGGAATCTAAAGTAAACAACGGGCTTTATACGCGTCGGGGTGGCAACACCCCGGCGCTAGCCCGATACGTTTGAGAGTATAAGTATGCGAGAAGCATCACGGGACAGACTGAAAGCGTTTTTGACGCTGCTGCCATCCATGGTCCTCATAGGTATTTTTGTCTATGGGTTCATCGGAAACACCATATGGACTTCCATGACCGATTGGGGTGGCTCAGGCTCACTCTCATTGACGCCGGAAAAGAATTTTGTCGGCCTGGATAACTATGTGGAATTGTTTACCGGGTTTCTCTACAGCGGTTTCCGTCAGGATTTGGTCAACGCGGTCTACTATTCTGTCATGCTCCTCGTTGGCGCAGTGGGACTCGGCATGTTCATCGCTATCCTGCTCGACCAGAAACCCAAGGGCGAAGACGTCCTGCGCACCATATTTCTTTATCCTATGTCTCTGTCCTTCATCGTTTCCGGTACCATCTGGCGCTGGCTGCTCGCCCCGCAGGGTGGCGTTAACGTCCTCCCGAAATATGTGGGCATGGAACCGCTGACGTTCGAATGGCTCTCCAGCCAGGCGGCTATCCTCGAATTTAACTGGCAGAATCTTTTTCAGGTTGCGCTGTATGTCATCTCGTTCATCATGATTCTCGTGGGGCTGTATCTTCTCAAGGGAGATTCGAAAAAAGCCATCAGACGCTGGCTCGGCCCGGGCATCATCATCGGCGCTGGCGCATGGCTCTTTGGCGGCATGTTGCCCGAAGCGTTGTTCATGGAAGAAACCCACGGTTTCAACATGGCGACACTCGGTATCATCATGGCGACGGTCTGGCAGTACTCCGGCTATACCATGGCTCTCTATCTGGCGGGCTTCAACGGTATCTCCCAAGACTTGCGAGACGCGGCCATGCTTGATGGCGCCAGCGAGGTGAACTACTATCGGTACGTCGCTATTCCCATGCTCAAGCCCATCACCATCAGCGCGGTTATCATCCTCTCCCATATATCATTAAAGATGTTCGACCTCATTTTCGCCATGACCGGCCCGGATAATGCCGAGACAGGCCATCCGGCGCTCAACATGTTCCTGACCACGTTCAGGGCCAACGACTTTGCCAAGGGCGCGGCCATCGCTATCGTGCTGTTCCTTATCGCGGCCATGTTCATTGTGCCGTATCTGGTGGCGCAATATCGCCAGCGGAGGAGGGGCTAAGTCATGAAAAGTAAAGTAACCTTCGGCTCAGTTTTCCTTTATGGAACCCTCGGCCTCCTGTCGCTCTTTTTCCTCATGCCCGCGTATATGGCGGTGGTCACGGCACTGAAGCTGCCCCTGAACATCGACCTGCCCACGGCATGGGAATTCCCGACCGTCATCAACTGGTCGAGTTTCTCGGACGCTATCAAGCTGCTCAAGCCGAACTTCATCAATTCGCTTATCCTGACCGTTTGCGCCACCGCCGGATCGACGATCCTCGGTTCGCTCAACGGCTATGTGTTCTCCAAATGGAAGTTCAAGGGCAGTGAAGTTGTCTTCACGCTCTTCCTGTTCGGCATGTTCATCCCGTATCAGGTTATCCTGATCCCGCTCTTCCAGACCCTGCGGGCTATGAACCTCTATGGTGGCCTCCCCGGCCTGATCCTGGCGCATATTGTCTATGGCCTGCCAATCACAACGCTTATCTTCCGTAACTTTTACTCGCAGATTCCCACCGCGCTCATTGAGTCGGGTCGCCTCGACGGCGCTGGGTTCTTCTCTATTTACACGCGCATCGTGTTCCCGTTGTCCATTCCCGGCTTCGTGGTCACGTCTCTCTGGCAGTTCACGCAGATCTGGAACGAATTCCTCTGGGGCATTTGCCTGACGCGTCATTCGGAGAACCCGATTACTGTCGGCCTCGCCCAGTTGGCGGGTGGTCAGGCGGTGAGTTGGAATCTGCCCATGGCTGGTTCGATCATGGCGGCTGTTCCTGTATTATGTATATATATCTTCCTTGGAAGATACTTTATTCGCGGCCTGTTAGCTGGTTCGGTGAAGGAATAGTCTACGAAGATATGGATTGAAGACGTATACAAAGGCCGCCCGACGCAGGGTGGCCTTTTTTTTTCTTAATACACTAAATTATCACGCTTTATGGATAATGCGAGCTGTGTATTTTTAAAATAATGCAAAAATATAATAAAAATATCTTGACTTCTCCCTGCCATTAGAGAAAGAGTGACGACAACGCACCAGCCGCACCCGTGTAGGCGCAGTCGAATTGTGACTAAGGCTGGTTTTAAGAGTACAAGTATATCGAGGAGCTGTGACGCATCTGGCGCATTGCTCCTTTTTTAATAAGCGCACGGGCGCTCTATTCCATTCACTTTCTAGGAGAATTTACATGTCTAAAAAATTGTATGTTGGCAATCTGCCTTGGTCCGCTACTGAAGATGAAATCCGCGCTGCTTTCGGCGAGTTCGGTGAAGTTACTTCCGTTAACTTGATCGAAGATCGCGAAACTGGCCGCCCCCGTGGTTTCGGTTTCGTTGAAATGGACGCTGATGGCGCTGTTGCAGCTATCGACGCCATGGACGGCAAAGATTTCGGTGGCCGTAACATCAAGGTCAACGAAGCTAAGCCCCGCGAAGAACGCCCACGCTGGTAGTTTTCGCAAGCCCTAATACGGCATTAAACGCCCGCTTCTCTCAAGAGAAGCGGGCGTTCTTCTTTGGATCACCCCAAATAAAAGGGCCGCCCATCTTCGGGCGGCCCTTTTGTCATTCTTTCTAGCCAACCAAGTTTAGTTACCTGGCTCCACAAAATACGTGATCTGCGATCTCGGAGAAAGATACTTCAAGATTTCCTCGGGCAGATGGGCCAACCGGATGGACTTCTCAACACGCAAATCCGGTTCGTCTGCCAGATCAACAATGAGCGCTTCCTTCTTGGGCACCTCGGCATCATACAACACCACGCTGGGGTTGAGCTGGTTCTTCGGGTTCACCGACATAACCATGCCGATTGATCCGTTGCTGAGTTCCACCACCGTGCCGGGTGGGTATACGCCAAGGCAGCGAATAAAGAGCGCCAGCAGTTCAACGTCAAAGAGCTGCTTCTGTTGTCCGAACATGTAGGAAAGCGCGAGGTACGGGGTGAGCGTCTCGTCAGCGGTCCCGTCGTTGCAATGATTGTCATAGGTGTCTGCAATGGCGACGATACGGGCAAGCTTGTTGATGTCGTCACCCTTGAGACCACCGGGGCCACCAGAGCCATCCATCCGTTCGTGGTGTTGTGCCACAACCACGACGGCAGCCTTGGGAAATTGTTCCATCTGGACCAGCATGGCCGCGCCGAATGCACTGTGTTGTTTGAGGAGATCCTGCTCTGGCTTGGTCAGCGTGCCACGCTTCTTGAGCAGCTTCTTGGGAATACGTTCTTTGCCAATGTCGTGGAAGAGCGCGCCCATACCAAGGGCCGTCATTTCAGCAGGGGACAACCCGGCTTGTTTGCCGACCATCATGGAAAGCACGGCCACGTTCATGGGATGTGAATAGGTGGACTCAGCAGAATCCATGACATTCATCAGATGCAGTGTGGACTCGTGGTCGTCGAGGAAATTTGCAGAAAGTCTGTCTACAAATCCGATGGCGTCTTCAATGGATTGGAAATTACCGCCGAGCATTCCTTTAAGGATTGTATTGAACGCCTTGATGCAGGAGTTGAATTTCTTCTCGCACTGGGCAATGCGCTCCTTCTTCTCTTTGAGGCGCTTGGTGCGTTCCTTCTTGACCTCCCACAGATGGTCAATAACCGCTTGGGAGAGCTTCTTGTCCTCATCACGCTCAGGCTTTCGTTGGTCAGCGGGGCGCAAGGGGAGCACGTCACTCTTTTCGGGGATGCAGAACACGTCGGTTATGCCAAGATTTCTCAAGAGAGAGACGTGTTCTTCATCTTTGACCTTGAACTTGTTGAACAGAAATGGATGGTCAAACCAATTGGTTTTTTCCAAACGTATGAAGACACCAGCCCGGAGCTGGTTCACGGAGATCTTATATTCCGGCATGCTGATTTTTACCATAAGTCCCCCTTTTTACCGTATCGGTCGTAAACACACAACACCTTAGACTCTGCATATTCCGATGCAGGAGTAGGCCTAACTAAGTACAATGCTTACTGGTTGACCTATTTGAATGTGTGGGGAGTTTTGTTCGGTGCATTTCTATGCTCTATAGCGATGGTTTTAGCTTCATATACAGGAAAATGTACTGTGTGCTTGTCAAAGTGATAAATTTAAATTATAATAGAAAATTTTGTTCAAAAAAATAAGTAGTTACGTAAAATGGGCGAAAAACTCGTCTGTTTTGCCATTGCCAAGAAGGTCCAAATGTTTTAACCCATCAGTTCGGATAGTATTGCACAGCCTTTCATATTGGAAATACTCGTTTTTTTTGGGGACGACTCTATGTACAAGAAGAGATCTGGTTTTAGTACAACTCTCATGACCAGCGCGATAGTGATCTTTTTTGTCGCTATGGCAGGAGTGGTTGTTGTCAAGACTGGCGTATTGCAGTCCAACACCGCCAGTAGTGATGGTCTGTCAGGTCTCGTATCTGTCAAAGGTACAGTCGATGTTGATGCGTTGAACCTTTCCCGCAGTGAAGTGAAGAAGATCAACCGGGCTGTGAATGCGCATAAAGACGTGTTCACTCAGGTGGACCTGTTTCTGGATACCAAAAATGGACGCGGAGAAATATCCGGCAAGACCGTGCTTGTCATGGCCATGGTCCTTGAGACCAGTGGTGATTGCGAAGTCCGGTCATGGAGTCGCAAAATTGCGCGTGATGATCTGGTGCCGCAGATTGTCCGATATATGAAACGGGCAGCAGGTGAGTATCAGGAGTTCAAAAAGCATCCTGACGTGAAACAGAATTTCAAGTGCATATATATCTAAGCATTTGTTCAATATATAGGAAAAGCCCCGACCGAAAGGTTGGGGCTTTTTTTTAAGAGTACTCGACTTTAATGCGTTGCGTGTTGCAGTAACCTTTAAAGAGCTATATACTTAATATACTCTGTCCGAGAGAAAAACGTAGAGACGGCGGCAATTGAGTAAGGGTAGATTATGTCTAATAGACTCTCAAATATGCAGGTTTTCAAGGGTATCGGCTTTGTCGTACTCTTCATTGCGCTCTCCTGGATTGCTGTTTTCAAGTCCGGTTTTATCGATGTCAGCAAGTTTAAGAGCAAGCCGACATACGATAAGGCTTTGGTGGATTCTGTCGCCATCATGGGTTCGATAAAGGCCAAGGATTTGAACCTGTCCGGCAGCGAAATCAAGAAGATGAATCTCGCTGCCTTGCGCAACCGAGAAAAGTTTTCCAAGGTCAATATTCACTTGAACCGTGACGAAAGATACGGTTCAATGGAAATTAAGGATGATACTATCCTGAACATGGTTGTTGAGCTGGAAGTTGCAAAAGATTGCACCATTCAATCATGGGATTCCAAGTTTCCTCGCGCCGAACTCGCGCCGCAGATGACTGAATATATCAAGAAGGCTGCCAAAGAGTATCTTCATTACCAAAAGTCATTGGACAAGAAGGCGAAGTTTAAGTTGATCCTTTAGGGAAGCACTGCATATTTGCCCGCTGGCGTCGTTGCTTCAAAAAGTTAAAACACTAGCGTACAGGAAGTACGCGTCGGCCTTGAACTTTTTTTGCGTCGTGTCGTTTAATCTTTTTCCATGTCTTCCAGCAGAATTTCCAGCGCGTGGACCGATATGCGAATCTCCATGAACGAGATGCCCAGCGAGATGATGAGAAAGAGAAGGCTGGCGCCAAATAGCACTTGGCCGACGCCCATCCAATTTTGAAAAATAGAGATCATGGCGAAGATGCAGCTGAGCATGGACAGGACGCCGAACCCTTGCATTTTCCGGATCATGTGAATTCGGATGCGCAGGTTCTCGATCTGTTTGCGGATGGAATCATCCTTGCCCTTGCGATACTCGTCATGCAGGGCACGGATACGGTTGCTCATGGCCAGAAACCGATTGGTAAAGGCAAGCATAAACAGCGAAATGGCCGGAAAAAGCAATGCTGGTGTAGTGGCGGAAATTTCCATGAGAACGTCCTTTGTAAGCAGGCTGCGTGTGAAAAGCGCTGCCGCTTTATTGATTGTCTCTCGAAGTGGTGGTTGGAAGATTAATAAAGTTGTTGAGTGAAGTCACGTGTAACTCCCAATTGGTAGTCTGATTGCTGTCTACAGGTAGATCAAGCCCATTAATAAGACGGTGACGACTGACGCAATGCACAACAGAGGGAAACCCACCTTGATAAAATCTATGGGGGCGTATCCTCCGGCTTCCATGGTCAGCAGGTTCGTCGGCGATGATATCGGCGAAACAAAGGCGCAAGCAATGGCGATGGCGGCCGTCATGGCAAAGGCATGCGGCGATACGCCCAATTCGACGGCGACCTCTATCGCAATGGGTAAGACCAGCACGGCTGTGGCCGTACTCGGCAGAAACCAGCCGATGGATGCTGTCAAAAAGAAAAGCACACCCAGCATGTTGAGCGGTGAGAGTTGTCCAAGCAGATCGACCCATTGTCCCGCTATGAAATCGGAAGCCCCAGTTTTGGTCAGGGCCGTAGCCACAGGGAGCATTCCGGCAACCAGAACCACTGTCGGCCAGCTGATTTTTCGATAAATCGTAATGATGTCCACACATCGTGTCATTACGAGGGCCAGAGCCGCCATGAGCGCTATGGTCACGGTCGGCAGCACATCCAGGGCCATGAACGTCACCATGGCTGTGAGGATCGAGAGTGCCCATGGGGCGCGTCTTCGGGCGGGGAAAACCTCGCAGCTTTCTTCCGGGAGAGTGAGGACCACAAAATGAACGCGTTCCTGCTTGAGTTGTTGGATATCATCCCAACCGCCACAGACCAGAAGGGCGTCGCCGTGATGTAATTTGGTCTTGGCAATATCTCCGGTTGAAACCGTGCCTCGTTGTCGCACACCCAACACTGTCACTTTATAAAGATTTCTGAATCCAATCTCTTCAAGTGTCTGGCCGACATACCGTGAATCCGGCGCGATGAGGATCTCGGCTAAGCCGATTTCCTGTAAAAATGCTTTTCTGTTTCGAGTCGATAAGGGAGGCAGGGATTTTAAATTTTGCGATTCGCCAAAATGCTCTCGCTTCTCGGACTTACCGGCGATGATAAGAATATCGCCTTCTCCAAAAATGGTTTCCGGGGTGATTTTTGAAATCAGTCGTCCTTTGGGCAGCTTCTTGTCGATGCCGACCAAAAGCACTCCGTGGCCTCTGCGAAAACGGGCCTGAGGAAGTGTGCGTCCGATTAATGGGGAATCGCTCATCACCTGATAGCGGCCCACTTCATCTTTCAGGCCGTAGCTTGCGATAAGGTCGATTATTGTACGCCGGGGGCCTGTCTCGCAGACTTCGAACCGTTTTCCCAGCAATCCACGTCCAAAGATCAACATGTACAGGATGGCGATAGCCAGAACCCCGAGGCCGATTGGCGTGAAGCTGAAAAAGTCCAAATTATCGAATCCAGCCTGAATGAGAGTCTGGCTGGCTATGAGGTTCTGATTGGATGCAACAAGCGTCATCATGCCGCTCGTTAAAGCAGCAATGCCCAGGGGCATCAGTATTCTTTTTTTATTGAGATTAGCCTTTTGGGACACAGCTATGGCGATAGGTATGAAGATACCCATTGTGGCAGTGGAGTTCATGAAAGAGCCAACGGCTCCGGCCGCCAGCATCAGCAAGGCTATGAGTTTGACCTCGCTTTCTCCCCCGATACGCATGACGAGTGCGCCTATCCGCTGGGCAACTCCGGTATTCGTGAGCGCTTCACTCACAACAAACATGATGATGAGGATGATGAGCACCGGATTAGAGAAGCCGGACAACGCTTCCTGGGTCGTGAGAACCCCGGAAAGCATCATGGCGGTAACGACAAGAACGCCGATGATGTCGCTCCGAATGCGATTGCTAATAAAAAGGACCGCAGCCCCGGCGAAAATAACCAAGGCAGTCAATGCGTCAGGGGCGATTACGTTTTGCATCATTTGCGTAGACCGTGGAATCCCCGCAATGTCAAGAAAGCAATGGGGGCAGGTCGTAGGGTGCGTAATAAATTTGGGAATTGGCGGATGGTAAGAGGTTTTTCATCTACCTTTTTACAGAGTGAGTTGAACAGATGTGAGTTTTCTGAAATATTGGGCTTCCGTCTGACTATATCACCAGTCTCAAGATGGAAAAGCGTGGGCCGAAGAGGAGAGAAAAGTGAGCAAACCGATTAATATTAAGTCGTTGGGTAGTATGGTGTTTCCGAAATGCGATTGCGGAATTCATTAATTAGATTTTACATTGAGTAATGAACACAGCCTAGAGGCTACTAAAAATCTATCGTCTTTCCATCTGATAGTGTTCATAGATTGCTTTCCAATTCATATATTTCCAAATCAATTCAAATTGGGACAAGTCTAAGAATCGGGGAGAAATTTCTTTTGCATAACCCTTTAAGCCATTATGCACCTCGGCAAATATCTCATCGCTAGTTGCCGATGTTAGAATATTTATACCAGATATTAGAATTTCACTGTCTTTGACTATGAACTTTTCCTTTTTAAAGCGGAGAGAATATCTTTCCTTGCTCATTTTATATAATGTTGCTCTTACTTGTGTATTCCAAAATCGTAAACGTAGAAAACCAATTATTTGATTGAATTCCCAAGGATTGTACTGGCTTTTCTCTTCAAGTTCTCTTCTTTTTTTCTTTTCAGGGAATTCACTCCATTCAGCCTTCCGATAAGTATTATTTTCTAACCTTTTAAGGTCATTACTGACCTTCGTCTCTACATCAGAGTCATGCTTTTCTAACGAAGTTCTGTATATTGGAAGGTCCAATAAATCCATAGTAGCCCGCCTTCTTTCAAAGTATTCATGGTCTCGTGGGGTTAAACTCCTCAAGCTCAACCATTGATAGTAACAAGTTGAGACAAAAAAGTCTTAACTTTTAGTGTGGGTGTAAAGGCCACTTGCCTTGCGTTTTGTTTTAATTCTATATTGTTTTTTTCATAATTTATAAAGGAGAAGGTAATGTCAGATAAAGAATGTCGTCGATGTGGAAATGAGTCCTTAGCTGATTATAATTGTGCTGAGTGTGGAGAAAATGCTGCTTTTGATAGTGATGAAAGCCATAGTATTGATACAACAGGATTTTTATACGAAATAGATGCAGATGGTGATTCTTCGCAACAGATTTGTTCGTGTGGCAACGAGGTCTTCGAAGTTATCTATCATGAGTACTGTAGCTGGTGTCAGCATCAAGTCGATAAGGGGTAAGGCTGTAATTTCGGAGAATTAGGGGCCACCTCCCTAATTCTGCGTAACAAAGCACATTATGACTCTGAATAAACGGAGGTTCTGATGAAAATGAAAGGGCAAAGTGTCTTGATGTTTGTGGATAATGTTTTCGAGGATATGGAGCTTTTATATCCGTACTATCGCCTGATCGAGGAAGGCGCGGAAGTTGTGGTGGCCGGGCCTGAGGCTGGTGCCGTCTATACGGGTAAAAACGGGTATCCTTTTCGGTCTACTGCTGCCATTGCGGATCAACAGGCTACGGATTTCGATCTTCTTGTCGTAGCTGGTGGTTTTGCTCCAGATAAACTGAGGCGCGATCCCAAAGTGCTGGAACTCACCCGCGAGATACACGAAGCCGGAAAAATCGTTGCCCATATTTGCCACGGCGGCTGGATTCCGATCTCCGCCGGAATCATGCAAGGCTTTGCCTGCACTTCAACGCCCGGAATCAAGGATGACCTCGTCAACGCAGGGGCCACATGGACTGACGAAGAAGTCGTCGTGGACCGAAATCAGGTCTCCTCCCGCAAACCGGACGACCTGCCAGCTTTCTGTCGGGCCATTGTGAACTTGGCAACGAAATAAGATTGATTTTGGAGGCCCCCACTAATCAACGTTCATTAATTAGTGGGGATTTTGAATTAGCCAGATTGGCCCAATAATAATCAGCTGATAGTTACTGTAAAACAGCCCGCGTCGGAGAATCCGGCGCGGGCTGTTTTGTTATCAAATGAGGTCTGGCGATGTGGGCGAGTAATAAAGTTCTTAAGTCAATTGACTATGACGCTTGCTCAAGACCTCTTTTTGCAAACTTTACGCACACAACTTATAGGGTTCATCCGGCTAAAGAGTACTTTTCTAATTGTTTAAGCGTATTTGCGTACACTGGAATACTGCCATGCCGGAGACCATATATCGTAAAAATAGTAGGCTTAAGCGCGAACTTATTCTTTTCATGGGTCTAACTAGTAGTCGTGTTGTGATAAATGAGTTATATGGTGTACTCTTTATTTTGGAGGCTCCAATGAAAATAGTATCTCGCTTGATCGTCGCAATTGTATTTATCTGTCTCTTTGCTTCCTCGAGTATGGCCGCGTCCCCACTCGCACCGGTTCATATTTACCTTGATGCTGATATGACAGGTGCCAGATCTTCCACCGTATCCATTGAGCGAGGCATCCGTACCGCCTTGGCGGAAAACGGGAACAGGTTGGGCGAGCGTCCTGTGGAGCTCATTGTACTCAATCATCGGGGCAATTCAGCCAGGAGTTTGGCCAATTTGAAAAAGTATCTTGCTGATCAGGATGCGTTGGTCGTGTTCGCGGGGTTGCATTCGCCACCACTGTTGGCCCATCGGCAATTTATCAATGACAATCATATACTCCTCCTCGACCCTTGGGCAGCTGCAGGGCCGATAACTCGTCCCCCGGATAACAACAACTGGATTTTTCGATTGTCTGTGGATGATAGCAAGGCTGGAGAGGTCATCGTTCATCGGGCTATTGATCAAAGGGAATTCAAAAATCCAGCTTTGCTTTTGGAAAATACGGGTTGGGGAAAGTCCAATAGCAGGACGATGAGAGCAAGCCTTGGTAAACGAGGCATTACCCCGACACAAGTGTCTTGGTTCGACTGGGGGCTGAAGGAAACCGGGGCCAAGATCATGTTGCGAAATATCAAAGAGTCGGGAGCTGATGTTATCTTCATGGTAGCCAACGCACCCGAAGGGAAAGTTCTCTGTAAGGCCATGCACGATTTACCCGAGTCCGAGCGGCTTCCCATAGTCAGTCATTGGGGTATTACCGGCGGTGATTTTCCGCAGGTTGTCTCCGCGAGTATACGAGAGACGTTGGATTTGGAATTTATCCAGACACGTTTTTCCTTTTTTGATATGGGAGATGCTCCGTTTCCAAACTCTGTTTTCAAAAAAGTGGGGGAACTGTTTCCTGAGGTTGCAGAGCCCGTCGACATTACGGCTCCGACTGGTTTCATTCACGGTTATGACCTGACTCGTCTGCTCATAGCCGCTGTAAGGCAGGAAGGCCTGACTGGTGACATTAAAGCAAGTCGTTCTCAAATTCGTAATGCCTTGGAAAACCTGGAGCACCCTGTGCAGGGGTTGGTTAAGGTCTACATCCGTCCTTTCAGGCCATACAGTGTCGAGGCGTCTGATGCTCATGAGGCGTTGGGAATTGAAGATTTCACCTTTGGAAAATATGACAAACATGATGCAATCATCCTCATCAAAGAATAGCCAGGACCTAGAAAATCAGCTGGAAGAGGTTGGTGGAGTCCGGACTTCATTTTCCAGACTTTTTACCTATTTTCTGATTGGTTTTTTTATTCTTCAGGTAGCCACGGGCATAGCTGTGATCGTTCTGTTCATCGGCGGTGAAATGTCGAAAATGCAGGAGACTAATGTCACAGAGAAACTGCAGAATCACGTGCATACTTTAGAATCGTATATTGATGACCGCCTGGTGCTTCTGAATGATTATTCCAATTTGCCGATTATCATAGCGGGAACAATGGACCCCGGTGGTAAACTGGCGAATACGGTGGATTTCATTCAAGCTTTATCCATGTTGAAAGGGGAGGCATTTTTTTGCCTACAGGATTTTCAAGGTGAAGTCATTTATTCGGCATCCAAGGTTGCCCTTTTCAAACCCCAAGGTGAAGACTTCGAGCAATTGATGGATGGTGAAGTTGGAAGTTCTGTTGGTATTGTCATGAGTAAGACAGCTGATCCTGACTGTTGTTACTGGCGGTTGAGTGTTCCAGTAAAGTATCACGGAAGCCCCGAAGGTGTCTTTTCAGTATTTATCCCGATAGAGTTGAGAGCCATGCGTTATGGTGGACATGATGCCATGAGCTACATGGCCATCAAGAAGGGAGAGGACATAGTCTCCTCCATTGGGCACGCTCCCCCTCCTGCCGTTACTATTGCTCTCGAAACCAAAACTCGTTTTCCCGGAATCAGTATCCTGCACAAGGTAAGCAAGCAGGATATAAACCAAAAGATACAATATCTTATTGCCGTGACTATAGTAGCCCTAGTGTTGGGAGCATCTGTCCTTTTCGTTATAGTTCAAATAGCTGGCAGAAAGCTTCTCATCGTTCCTCACACCAAGTTGCAGGCCATGAGTGATGGACTTGAAAAGGAAGTGGAAACGCGGACTGAGGATCTTAAAATGCGAACGGTCCAGCTTTCCGTCGAGATTCGAGAGCGGCGCGAGGCGGAGTTGGAAGCGCGTGAGACAGGGCAGTTGGTGTCAGCCTTGTTGGAAGGTATCGGGGCTGCATTTTTTATCATTAACCCTAAGACAGGTAGTGTTGTTCGTTCCAATTCGGTTGCCCAAACTCTGTTTGGGCTTTCTCCCATGCAGTTGTCAGGCAAGCCTTGCACAGACGTTTTTACGAAGTCATTGGATGTCATGGCGGATTTGATTTGTCCTTCCTCCATCAAGGGCAACACCTATACTGAAGGTATTGGGTATCATGTAGATGGCCATTCATTTCCGGTGTCTCGATATCTGATGCCAATGGAGTTAAAAGGTGAGCAACATATCGGTGTTATAATGCTCGACATAACGGAGCGTAAGTCTCTTGAACGCCGCTTGAACATGGCACAAAAACTGGAATCGATCGGTGAGTTGGCTTCTGGGATTGCCCATGAGATCAATACTCCGATCCAGTATGTCGGCGACAGTATCCGGTTTGTTGAGGATGCATTCGGAGATATCACTGAGATATTGCAGGCGGAGGCTGAACTGATTCGGAAATGCCGTGAGGCGGGGTCGTATTCGGAACTTCTTGGAAAGATAGACAATTTGGCTGAAGATGCTGATTTGGATTTTGTCATGGAGGAAATTCCTAAAGCGTGCATTCGTGCCCTCGAAGGCACCGATCGAGTCACAATCATTGTACGGGCCATGAAGAATTTTGCTCATCCTGGTGATGGGAAAAAGAGTCCTGTGGATATCAATCAGGCACTTGAGAACACCATTCTGGTTTCAAAGAATGAGTGGAAATACGTTGCGGACGTGGTGACGGATTTTGATCCGGTACCGATGGTTCAGTGTTTGCCTGGAGACATAAACCAAGTGTTTCTGAATATCCTTGTCAATGCGGCCCATGCCATAGGCGATGTAGTGGGCAACACGGGAGAAAAAGGGACTATAAATATAGTTACGAGAGCTGGCACTGATGAAGTCGTCATCAGGATAGGCGATACTGGAAGTGGTATCCTCCCAGAACATCTTGAGAAAATATTCGATCCATTTTTTACGACAAAGGAAGTCGGCAGGGGGACAGGGCAGGGGTTGGCCATTGTCCATGATATCATCGTAGAACGCCATGGCGGTTCCATTGATCTTGAATCCGCGGTGGGAGAGGGCTCGACATTCGTCATCACTCTACCATTTGAAGCATCGTAAGAGAGACTGTTATGAAACGAAAAATACTCTTTGTGGATGACGACCAGAATATTTTGGACAGCTTTCGGACGATGTTGCATTCGAAAAGAAAGGAATGGAAGTGCAGCTATGTCAATAGTGGAGCGGAAGGTTTGAAGTTGATTGAGCAAGAGCCCTTTGACGTGGTCATTGCCGATATGCGTATGCCCGGTATTGATGGGGCTGACTTTCTCAAGAAAGTTGCAGATATTCAGCCTGGTACTGTTCGCATGATTCTTTCGGGCTATTCAGAGATGCAGGCGTTACTCAAGTCGGTCAAATACGCCCATCAGTTCCTCAGCAAGCCATGTAGTTCGGAAATTATTATCAATGCAATTCGTCGGGTAACCGGGTTGGCCCATATTCTTAACGATGAATCTGTACGAACTGTTGTGGCCCGGTTGGACGCATTGCCTGTGCTGCCCGATTTATACATCAAGATATCTCAGGAATTGCAAAGGTCGGAGCCGAATCTAAAACGTGTCGGAGAACTTGCCGAGGGGGATGTTGGCATGGCGGCGACCTTGATGAAGGTCGTTAACTCTTCTTTTTTCGGGTTTTATGAAAATATTTCTTCTCCGGTCAGAGCTGTTATTCTGCTGGGGACGGAAGCGGTTAAGGGGCTGATTCTGGGGGTACACCTCATGGAGAAGATCGATTTGTCGCTGCTCTCCGGGTATTCCGTCGAAGAATTATGGAAGCATTCTTTGCAGACCGGCTATCTCGCCAAGACCATCGCTAGATTGGAAACAACTGACGAGGCATTTGTTGAAAGCTGCTTTACTGCCGGAATGCTTCATGATGTGGGGAAGTTGGTATTTGTTACCCAGATGGACTCTCTGTATCAGCCGGTACTTGACTCGGTACGCCAGATTGGTGGACCTATCGTCGATTTTGAAAATAATGAATTGGGAGTGAGTCATGCGGAGATTGGAGCATATTTACTTGGTCTATGGGGGTTCAACGAGAATGTCGTGACGGGAGTGCATGGGCATCATGCCCCGGCACGGTATGGGACGGGCTTGACATCAGCCCTTGTTGTTCATGTCGCCAATACTTTGCAGCATGAATTGGGATATCCTGAGTCGAATTTCATCTTTTCCCCAATGGATATGGAATATCTTGCGGCGCAGGGAATGGATGAGCGTCTGCCGGACTGGATAGAAGCGTGCAAGAAACATATGGAGTAACTATGAGAGATGAACGAAAAGTCCTTTTTGTCGATGACGAGCAAAATATACTCGATACATACAGCGCTTCTCTGCGTAGACGGTTCAAAGTGGAAACAGCTCTTGGCCCTCTTGAAGGTTTGAATAAAATTAAAGACTCCGGTCCGTTTGCCGTTGTGGTGTCGGACTTGAAAATGCCGGGCATGGATGGCATCGCATTTCTTGCAAAAGTGCAAGAGGTGTCTCCTGAGACCGTCCGCGTCATGTTAACCGGGCATGCGGATCTCAACTCTGCCATCTCTGCCGTGAATGAAGGATCAGTATTTCGCTTTCTGACAAAGCCGAGTCCTCTTGACGTGATGATCCGGACTCTGGAAATTTCCATAAAACAGTACTCGCTGGTCGTGGCTGAGCGAGAACTGTTGCGGGGAACTCTGCGTGGGAGCATCAAAGTCCTCACCGACATTCTCGGCTTGGTCAACCCCGAGGCGTTCGGTAGAAGCGAAAGGGTGAAACGGTTGGCCGGGTATATAGGGCAGCATCTCAACTTGAGACATACGCTTTATCTCGATCTGGCAGCGATGTTGAGCCAACTTGGCTGTGTGACCCTGACAGACACAGTATTGAAGAAGGTGTACGAAGGGCAGGAGCTGGATGCCGAGGAGAAACAGGTATTCGACATGCATCCGGCTGTCACGGCAGGAATGCTTTCTCAGATTCCGAGGATGGACAAAGTGTCCGACATCATTCTTCACCAAAACGATAGTCTGGAAGATAATCCGGCCCTTCCTGTGGAGGCGCGCATTCTCAAAGCATGCCTAGACTACGACGTTCTGATTCAGCAGGGAGCTGAAAAGCAAGATGCGATCGATGTTTTACGGCAGAGAGAAGGGGTCTATGACTTAAAGGTCATAGATGTATTGGAGCGCGGAACCGCCGGAGAGGAAGGATATGTCCGGCGAGAAGTTGATCTTGTTGAATTGCAGGCAGGTATGATTCTGGATGAAGCTCTGTGGAGTATTGATGAGGTGCATCTCATGGCTGAGGGAACAGAAGTCACAGAGACAGCCTTGATGCGAATCGGTAATTTTATGAAGGCGAAAAGGCTGCCTCAGATGATACGTGTATTGGTTCCGATCGAAGTTGTTGGTTGATGGGGAGCATGATGGCACGTTCTCGCTGGATGAAAAACCGGGTCCGAGTATTTTAAGATTTCATACAAAGTCTTTAAAAAATTATGAAAAGATGTCTCGTTGGTGAGAAGTACTTAAGTCCGTATTGTTTTGGCTGAAGTAGATAATCGGTTGGCAGGCCGCCCTGTTGAAATCAAGATTCTCAATCATCGAGGTAATTCGGCCAGAAGTGGAAGCCCAGGAGGTTGGAAATGAGTAAACCAAGTCAACGTAATGCAATGGAGTCCCGGGAAGCCATACTTCGTGAGGCTGAAAAGGCATTGCAACAGATTGTCGATAGTGGCGTTGCAGAAAACACCATTGTCGAACAGATGCAGCGCTTCCGGTCCGGTTTTCCCTTCACCCGGTTGATCCGTCCGTGCACCCCCGGTGACGGGATCATGCTTGTACCTGCAGAGGTGCGTTCCCGATTGGTCAGCAAGTTTAGGCAGGCGGTCGATGAGGGAAGGGTGACCAAGTTCGTCCCCGCTTCGGGGGCGGCTACCCGCATGTTCAAGTCGTTGCTGGCTCTCTATAGTCGCGATGATAATCCGCTGAGCATGCAGGGAGACGATGCAGACAGTCGGTTTGGTCGCGATTTCTTCGCTTCTCTGGACAAGTTTGCCTTTTATGACGAGCTCAAGCGCATGATGGTGATGGACGGAATCAGCCTGAGCCACTGCCTCGACAATGGGGAATACTGGCCTGTCTTGAATTATGTTCTTACCTCCAAGGGGCTTAATTACAGCCATCTGCCAAAGGGATTGATTCCTTTTCACAAGTATTCGGATACATCGCGAAACCCATTCGCTGAACATATCGCAGAGGCCGTTGAGTACGCTACGGATAAGCAGGGTATTGCCAGGGTTCACTTTACTGTAAGCCCCGAGCATCGGCAGATCATCGAAAAGCATGTTTCGGATGTGCTGCGGCGGTATCCCGGAATTCGATTCGAGGTATCATACTCAGAGCAAAGCAAACAGACGAACACCATTGCGGTGGATCTGACCAATGAGGGATTTCGTTCTCGCGATGGACACCTGCTCTTTCGACCTGCCGGTCATGGTGCTCTGCTGGTCAATCTCAATGAGTTGCAAGGTGACTTGGTTTTTCTGAAGAACATCGACAACGTTGCTCCGGACAGGTTGAAGGGAGATACTTTCGAGTACAAGCAAGTGCTTGGGGGACTGCTGGTGGAACTCCAAGGCGAAGCTTTCGACTACGTACATTTGTTGAGGGCAGGAGTGCCGGATGAGGCGGCTCTCGTCTTAATGACGGAGTTCGCTTTGTCCAGACTTTCTCTATCGCTGCCTGAAGATTATTACAGTATGTCCGATGGCGACAAGGCTGAATTTCTTCTCATGATGTTTAATCGACCAATGAGAGTGTGCGGCATGGTTAAGAATCAGGGCGAACCGGGGGGAGGTCCCTTTTGGGTGTCCGGACCAGGTGAATTGCCCGCCTCACAGATTGTCGAGAAGAGTCAGGTGGACCTTGATGAACCTGCGCAGGCTGACTGCCTAGTGTCAGCAACGCATTTCAACCCGGTGGATATCGTATGTGGTGTTCGCGACTGTGATGGTATCCCTTTCGATCTGATGGAACGTATAGATCAGGAGACCGGGTTCATTTCCATCAAGTCAAAGGATGGGGAGGAATTGAAAGCCATGGAACTGCCAGGGCTGTGGAATGGCTCCATGGCTGACTGGATCACCATCTTCGTCGAGGTCCCGCTCAGCACTTTCTCACCAGTCAAGACAGTCAACGATCTTCTCAGACCTGAACATCAGTCGTAAGTCTATCAGGAGAAAATGCTCATGAGCAGCGCACGAAGGCAACGCAAAGTATATATTGTGGACAAACCTTTCCAGCTGGGGTTTATCAAGAAAATTTCAATCCTGGCATTTATCTTTGTCGTATTCTCTTTGGTGGCCTTCGCCCTGACGTACCATATTTACGGAGAGGTCGCGGCACCCGGCATCGACCCCCTGTATGATTCCTCAAAAGACATTATGGACGCTCTTTCGCAACAGAGAACCGCTTTTGATATTCTTTGGCCTGTCATGGTTGTCTGTCTTTGCGCCATATTATTGATCACTTTCATGTATGGTGTGATCCTTTCGCATCGTATGGCAGGTCCTTTGTATCGACTGAAGCAGGAGTTGAAGCAACTGGCTGCCGGTGCACCCGGCCCTGACATCGCGCTTCGAGAAGGAGATGAGTTTGAGTCGCTTTATGAAGAGGTGAACGGAGTCAAACGGCAATATAGGGAAATGGTGGACTGTATTCACCGGGCCATGAACGAATTGGATGACAACAATCCCCAGGTGGCCAGAAATGAATTGGCGTCGCTCTTTCCTCCGAAAGACGAATGATACGTAGAGCGGTTAGTCAAGCACTTTTCATTCTGGTGGCGTGGGCGTTCCTCTGGTCGTCTATTCTTGGCGGAGGTCTGCCACTGGCGCACGCTCAATCATCGTTGGTGCAACCAAAGGACATGGTCTCAACCATGTTGCAGGCTATGACCGACGATCAGTTGGAGTATGCGGCAGTAATAGCCTTGGAACTCCTGCAAAGATATCCCAAATCCAAAGAAAGCAGTGAAGCGCGTTACGTCCTCGGCATTGTTTCCATTAGAAAGGGACAATTCAGTCAGGCCAGGGAACTTCTGGTTGAGTATGTGGCTAGGGGAGGAGTAACAACCTATTCTGTCCGGGCTCAGCGGCTGTTAAGGCTTTTGTCCAAGGATGACCATGATGGTAAACCATTGGCGCTTTTCTTTGAGAGTGAACGGTGTCTGAAAGACAGCCGTCCGCTAAAATCATTGCGCCTGCTCAAGGAGTGTCTTGCTGAATATCCCGATGCTGCGATTTCAGCCGATGCTCTTAACAGTCTCGCATATGTGTATCTGGTAAGCCTGCATAATTATGAGGAGGCATTCAAAGTATACACAAAGCTCATGGAGGGGCATCCAGACGATTCGTATACCGATAACGCCATCTACGGGCTTGGCCGATGCATGGAGCTTCTTGGTCGAAAGCAGCTTGCACGGGAGTACTATGAGCGATTGAAAAGGAAGCATGCAGCTCTTGGGGCGGAGATTGGCGGATACTCCATCCCGGCGTTGAATGAATACTCGCGTGTCTGGCATCGGCGAGCATCTCTCGGATTGAACCGTTTGAAGATGGTTCCCTCAAAAGCCGGTCAGGGTGAAAGTGCCGAGTTCTTTTTGACTGGGTTTGGTGACAGATTGGTGGTGGAGAGTCCGGCAGGCAGCATGAAGTACCAGAGGCTCTGGAGGTTGTTAGAGCGGGATCGAATGCCGGTTCGTTTCATCGAGTTCACTCTGAATCGCAAGGTGGATGTGACATGGGAAAATCGGCAGGAACTCCTTTCCGCAGCGAGTCTCGGCTATGCCCCGGTGGTCATATTTCAGTATTTTGATGAGGAGTTGAGCCCTGATTTCGTGAAACGAAATGCTGAAAGATACTATGACTTCATCCGAGAAAGACTTGTACCATTGCTCCAGGGTATTCATGAACCATACATACTGTTGGAAGCAGAGTTTAATCGCGGTGGGGTGGAGAAATGGACAGGCTGGAACGCCGTAGCAATACAGGCAATCAATATTATTCGTGCCGAGCTGCCCTCTGCGAAGGTAGGACTGACAGTGGGAGACTGGGATATTGCGGGGCGGGATACGCTTGAACTTTCCATGGGAAAGGTTGCTTCACATTGTGATTTTCTCGGATATCAGTTCATGATTTCTTCCATTGAGGAAAAGTGGGTTCAGGACCCTTCGGGGCAGTTGCTGGATCGGGTGCTCGATTTTGCTGATTACCTGAGTAAAACATTTAATAAACCATTGTTCATCGGATATTTGGGCGTTTCGAGTCTGGATGGGTGGGATCAAGTCCAGGCTGAATGTCTTGAGTCCTTTTTCCGTCATAGGCGTGACCTAATGCACATGGGTGTTTTTGGAATGGTCTACTTCTCCTACGTGGATGATCCGAGAAAGTCTGGCTGGTTTGGACCGGCAGAGCGCTTGTTTGGGATCGTTGACTCTGAAGGTATTCGAAAGCCCGCCTGGAGTGTGTATTCCAGCAATGCCAAAGAGATCATGAGCGAGGAAGAAACTGTTGCCGATGTGATAACACCACTGGCCTATCGTCGCCAGGATACCCCCTCGCGCACAAAGCCGATGGAGTTCAGTCATCAGTTTAGCCGTCCAAGATTTTGGAGACTGACTATACATGGGAAAAAATCCGGAGCGTTGAGGACTTATCAAGGTTTTAGCCGTTCTGTTCGTGTTCGTTGGGAGGGCGATGCAGATAGGGGGCATTTCACCGCTGAAACCTGTCGAGCAAATCTTTCAGTTATTGTGGGGGGAATGGAAGATCCTGTGCTGCACCGTGTTACGGGGTGCGAATTCTCGATTACCAATTTGATTCCGCCGCGTCAGACAGTCCTTTTTTCAGAAGGGAGATCATCTGATTTGATAGTTCCAACAGCTTGGATCAAACGCACGTCCAAAACCTACTCGGGACTACAGGCTATGGTCTTGAAATGGAGTGATTCCATGGGGGGAGTGGCTTTTCCCATGCAGCTCAAAAAGACATTGTTGATTCAAAGTGGTGACGCTCTTGTCCTTCGGGTCAGAGAGGATGAAATTGATAGTACGAAATTGAGTGTAAATGTATCGACTGATCAGGGCGATGTTTCGTTTTCCATCATTCCCTATCTCTATAGAGATGCAGGGAAAGAGTGGCGGAACATTAGAATCAGTCGATCAGAAATAGTACAGGGACTCCTGTGGAACTATGGTAAGAGTCCCGAACTATTTCGCCTCAATGGCCTGGCATTCACCAGCCTTTCCAGTGGATGCCTGCTGGTTGATGACATTGTCCTTGAAAAAGTAACGCAAGGAGAGTCTCAGATTGTCATTCCCTATATTTCGCTCCCTCCAGATGTTTCTGAATCTGACAAGGGTAAGGATGACATTGGACATATGCGGTTCTTCCCGCAGCGGTGACTATCTGGCAAAAATTGTTCCTTTGTACTCGCCGTTGGCTGGTAAGGTGAAGCTTGAGTCGTTGGCTATACTGATTGACTTGAAAGAGTCTGTCGCGGGTGGATCGCATTTTTTGCCATACTGTTTGCCGTCCACGGCAAGTTCCAAAGTCGATTTTGTCCATGATAATTGCAACGTATGATTGCTTCCCTCTTTCCATGACGTGATGTCCAGTCCGGTAACGGCGGATATCGCCCCTTGTTCCCATCGGATGGCCTGGAGGAATCCGGACGGAGTCTTCTCCACGAAGATCGACCCCATGTTCCAGGCCTTGCCGAGCAAGGCTAAAAGAACCCGTTGCTTTTCGTCGTTTCCGTTCCAATGCGGTACGAATCCAAAGGATACGCTGCCTTTCGTGAAACCATTGTCGGCAATTTCTGGCACCGTTGTCAGGAAGAAGCTGTCGGCCCCTGAGAGTATCCCCTTTTCTCCGCTTGTTGATTCATTGCGGACACCGGATTGATCCAGGTCATACCAATAGATGACCGAAGTGAGACCGGTATTACCAGTATGGATATCCTTGGCTGCTTTGAGATCGATGGGGCTGGAGTGCATTGCGAGATCATCATACAACCCGGGAGCTGGGAAACTGTTTTGGTGGTCAGCGCCCAAATGCAGAGTTCTGAAATCCGCCTGGAAGGGGCGAGGAAGCTGGGCTGAAGCATATGATTGACCATCGAGGAACAGGCTCAGGTTTTCCCTGTCCCAACTGATGATTATATGATGCCAGCGGTCAGTTGCTATTGGAAGAGGAGCTCCTTCAGCCATGTTCAAGAATCCGTCATTGCCAAACAGGATAGCTCGTATCCCATTCACTGGTGTGGTTTCGATAAACAGGGTGTTTCTGTCCCATTTTGGTCCTTTGGCCATGACAATCATGCGTTTATTTGCCTTTTCCTCTCCCCACTTTGGGCGGAACCACAGAGATAATGCCCCTTCGCCCAGCTTGCCCTCGTTTTGGAGGCGGTACTTCAGGCGTGTGTCAGGCCCGGTTGTCAATGTTATTTGCCCTTGGTCGTGTCCAGTTTTGAAACCGGCTCGTTCAGTTATCCAGGCGTCAGGAAGTCCGGGGATCAAGGAATTTCCCTTTTCCACAGAAAGCCCCTTTTTCAAAAATTCCGATGCCTGTCCGGAATCGTAGAAAGTCGCCCTTATGGACTGGAAGTGAACAAGGATGGGGTTGGTTTTGATTCCTTCCTTGAAATCCTTGTGTTTCTTGATCAATCGGTCCTCGGCAAGTTGCATGGGGATTTTCCCGTCTGGGTCAGAGAAAAACTCGTGGGCCTGGATGAGCCAGACACCGTCAACACCTTCGACTTCTTGCTTAACATTCACAAAATCGAACGCCTGGATGATGCGCGGTTTTCCGTCATCGCCAAAGTAGTAAGTGAACGGTTCATAAATCCAGGGGGCACTGAGAACAATAGCCTGTCCTGGCTGTATGTTTTCTTCGATGAACTGGGCGACATCCCGCCACTGTTCCTTGTCGAGCATCGAGTAATAGTTCCACAGGCCATGTGCGGTGCCAGCCATGAATACTGCTGCAACCGCATATCCTAAAATTGCGGGCGACAACCCGGCGATAAGCATCCCCAGAAAGAGACAGAAGCCTGGCAGAAACTGGATGGCATATCGTTCAACATAGATGGGAGTGAGTAGCAACGAGAGAGCGAATGGCGTGGCAACGGCTCCCAGAAACCATAATCCCAGGAAAATAGATGCATGCCCCGATGTGTTTTGTGTGGGGTGCTTTGCCCTGAGGGAAGGTATGAGGTTGACTGTAAGGAAAGCGATGACGGCAATGGCGGTGATAATGAGGGGTATAAATCCGCCAGCAAGTTGGATGAAGGTCCTGTATGCGACGTCGAGATCCGGTACGGGAACCCAAGATCCCGGTCCTTCTCCGCCCAACTTGGCCAGCACTTGTTTCAACAGGAAATACATCCACGGGCTGAAGAGTATGAGGGCCAATATGTTGACTCCTATCCAGGCTCCAATTGTCCGCCATAAGCGAACAGAACGCCATTCGAGTGAGAAAAGGAAGAACAATTGGTGGAAGAAGATGATGAAGACCGTAAAGGTGTGGGTGTAGAGCATCAGCGCGACTGAAGCTGCATAGTAGAGCGTTCGGTTTCTGGTGCGTTCATCGAGGTACAGGAGGAGAGCGTGACAGGACATGAGGATAGCGGCGAGGAGCATAGTGTAGCTGCGGGCCTCTTGAGAGAAGTTGATTCCCATGTATGAAACCGCCATGAACAGTGCTCCCCACAAGGCTCCGTTACGGCCGATTAGACGATGGCCAAGGGCGTATGTGAGCCAGACGGAAACGATCCCGAATAGGGCGGAAGGGAAGCGGAGTGCTGCCTCGGAGATGCCGAACAATTCGGTCCATCCATGCAGTATGAAAAGGTAGAGCGGTGGATGCACGTCACGGGCACAGTACTTCACGATTTCTTCGAAGGATTTGACCGCGTATGTCACGGTCTGTCCTTCATCGATCCATAGGCTTTCGCCACCAATGTCATAGAGACGGAGTATGGCTGCCAGCAGAATTATGGACCAGAGTTTCAGGTCGAAGCGTGAGCGCTGGGTTGACATGGTCTTCCCCTTGTCCTTTTTTTATTGTGCCATTGCTTCAATCAGGGTCATTCTTCCGGCGACTTCTGCCGGTGTCATGCCTGACGCCAGAGCTGTCTCAAGAAGTCGTTGTATTGATTCAGTAGATTGTTTCCAACCGGGGGGCGATTCATTCACTTTTTTAAAGGAGGGCGCGTCTTCGCCCGCTTTATAGAGTGCTTTAGCTGGGACCGGATGCATGCCGGGCAGGGATGCCCCGTAGAAAGCTACAGAAGTTCGTGCGGGGAGGATGTAGCGATCGCGTAAACGCCTGAATTGGGATTGTGTCGAGGTCAGGTATTCCAGCAGCAGGCGAGCTTCCTTTGGGTGTTTTGTATTGGCATTGATCACGTAGCCTCGTGTCCAGATGTAGTTAACAGGCTCAACATCGATGTTCGCAACAGGAAGATATCCAACGGTTACATCTTCGGGGACGACCGGGAAACCTACTTGTCTGCTTCTGCTCAACAGATACCAGACATAGTTTCCATTAATGGACAATCCGGCTCTTCCTGATCGGAACTCCCCTTCGGCAACGGCGTGGCTGTACTTTTCGTAATCAGGCTGGTTTTCCCTGACCAGGGCTGAAAATGCCGCATATGCACGGGTATGAGCCGTCAGCCTGTCATTACTCGTTGTGTTGGCAAGTTCGATCATGAGCAGGGTGTGGTAGAATTTCGCCAGATGAATTCCTTCTGATGGGAAAATCACACCCTGAATTCCGTGAGTCTTTCGAATGTCCCGTGACAATGTGAGAAGTCCGTCGAGCGTGGTTGGAAGTCCCGTTTCGGGCAGGAACTCTTTACGGCCGTATAAATATTGGATGCCTATCAGTGAGGGAAGGCCGTATAGGTGCTTTTTGTATGAATACGACTTGAGTAGTGCGGGGACATAATCTTTCCGATCGGGAGAAGGGAGTTTGGCGAACCAGTCGTCAAGTGGGAGTAATTGGTCTTTCGAAGCGAATTCAGCCACCCAACTGCCCGGCATTTCGATGATGTCCGGTGCATTGGAGGGTTGACCATCAAGCATATCAATGGATTGATGCAGGATACGCCACTCGTTGTGTTCTGCTACAACTTCCACTCGAATCCCGGGGTACAAGGAGTGAAATTCAGCCAGGGTTCCCGGTCCCGTTTCTTCCAAGTTAAGAACGCGGTTGACGTCACCAAACACCCTGAGAGTCACAGGCTCATCCTGGGCTGATTTTGTCGCGCAACCGACGAGTAAACAGAACAATGCGGGCAAGGCCAGAAATCGAATTATGGTCATGGCGCACCTCCCGATGCTGCTATTGTTTATTTCCATTTTTCAGCAACGAACTACCAATGTGGCGATAGAAGGCGGATTCGAGAATCAGGGCATTGGTGTCCAGCGTCAGGGCCGTATTCAATCCGCCGTTGTCATATTTTCCAGCTTGGAATCCTTTCTTCTTTTCTGAGAGCGGCATGAACAGCTCGACGAGCTTGCGCGTGTATGCAGTGTTGTAGAGTGCGTCCCACGCAAATACGATTTCGGTTGAGGCCCAGAAAAGGTCTAACTGTTGAGTCGTGTATGGGCTTAGACACTGCCAATCTTTTTTCCCTCCGTCAGCAATGATGGCGCTTGTCGCAAACCATGGTGCTCGATCGATTCGCCCGTCTCCCGGGGCCGTGGGGATTTTCGTTCGTTCAAACCGTTTTGCCTGAACCTCGTATATGGCGCGGGCAAGGCGTTCTTCATCATCACCGGTGCGCCCGAATTCAATGAGTGAGAGAACAAATGGCTTTGAAGAAAGGGATGCTCCAGGACGGGTGTCGTATGGTACGGTTACGCCCATGATTTTTTTCTCTTTGAGGTGGGGGCGGTAGTCTCTGCTTGCCCATGCGTTGAGCCCCCAAAGACCAAGAGCACGGGCACCATAAGGGCCATATCCGAAGTAGCCTTCAATGGTGATGTTTTCCTTACCCGCCCAGAGGTTGGCTCCGGACAAGTGACCATCCTGTACAAGGCGCTCGGTTCGGAATCTCTTGAAAACGGCTTGTGTTGCCGCCTTCAGGCCGGGATGCCTTGTCTCAATGATTTTGAGCCAGAGTAATAACCGGGATACATCGATGGCAGACCATCCGAGACCAATGGATGAGGGTGCTTGATCTTCCCCAACCATTCGTGCCGTGTCGGTGAAGTAGAGCTTGTTTGGGAGTTCATTGTTGTAGAGGTCCATGCTTGCCAGCGTTTGCAGGAGTAGCCGTGTCCTCCGGGAAAAGTCGTCTTTGGTGATGATGGAGAGGCCTTCGGCACTGACCAGTGCCGCCAGGGAAGACCCGACTTCCCACATTGTGGTGACAGGATATAAATCCAACCCGTTGAACATACCTGTAGATGGCTGATGGTTACGTTGGAAATAAGACCAAGCAATGTTGGCGACTCCTCGGAAACTGCCAGGCATCCTTTGTGCGGCAACCTGACTTGCTTTAGCTTGAGATGGCCCGGCCCTGTCCATTGGGACTACTGGCGGTCGGCCATAGGTATTTCTTGGAGTCGCTACGGATGGACTGGGTAGCGTTCCGGCCAGCCCTCCTTCCGAATATGGAATGACTGTGAATCGTTCATCTTTCTTCTCAACGGAATTCCATATTTGGGCCGTAGAGTCGTTCCGCCTGAGTCCCGCTGCTGGTCGCGTATAGTTGGAGAGACCAAACAGATTCCAGGCGGTTTGTATTCTCCCAACTTCCGGCGGCAGGTTTACTCCAGAGGATATTTCTCCGACTCCGGCAGCGACAGGGGTGGACGCGCCCAGACTGGCCAGCTTCAGCTTTTGTCCCAACGACTTCTTCACAGCAGACCAGGTGGTTCCGGCTCGTGCGAACTTGGCTGTGGCCATTCCCCATAATTCGTAAGCTCGGGCATTGCCGCCTTCTTCTGCTGCTTTTGAGGCCATGACATACACGACGCCACGCATTGTCGTGGACAGTTCGCGCATATTCTCCGCTATGTCCTCGAGGATTATGGATGCCGGGTTATAGTCCTTGCCTTTGTAAAAGGCGACAGCCTCGGCGAATCGTTTGTTCGTTGCCAGAATTACAAGGTCTCTGGTTTCGGCAGCTAACACAGGAACCGAGAAAGCCAAGACGGTGATTATTAATAAGGAGAGTACGTGTTTGTAGACCATAGGCTAATCCTCCCTCTCTCTTTGAGGTAGACAGCGGGGATAGTCGCTCATGGGAAGCTGTTTTCGCACATAGAAGTCAATATAGCTCGGCTCGTTTCGCAGGCGAACCAGTTGTCCTTTGAGATTGTGCAGAATTGCTTCGAGAACCATGGCATTCGTCTCCAACACGATGACCTTGTTGATGCGCCAGTTCTTCTCGTAGCGTCCTTCATACCAACCGCGCCCCTCTTCGTAGAAGCAGCATGAGGCGGCTGCGAGCAGGAAACGGCTGTATGGGGTGTCCCAGAGAGACCACATGCCGAAGATCGCGCGGGTCGAAAGAACGGAGAGGTCATAACGTAGTTGACCTGACCGGGATATTGTGGGCCAGAGACGGCCTTCGGCGGTGATCGTTCCGATGATTGCATAAGGAGGTCGGTCGATGCCGTTTTCGCTTCGGGCAGTCATTATGCCTTCTCGTCGATACCTCTCTTCTTGAACCTCGTAGATGTTCTTGGCGATTTCTTTGCGGTCAAGGGCATCGTCCCCTTTGGCGTGTTGTTCCGGGAGCGAGTCGTCGCTCCAGTCGAACTCCATTCCTTCAAGCAGGAAAGGCGTGCTTGTCAGATATATTGGGGCCCCTGTCTCTATTGACGTACGTGGGTCGTAAGGAATCTGTTTGCCGTAGATATCGATGTATCTGAGCGGGGAAGTGACCGAGGACTTCACTGGTAATCCCCAGAGACGGTAACCACGCGCTGCGTATGCCTCCCATCCCAAACGGCCTTCAACTCGAAGTGCGGTCTGTCCGTCTGATTTCAGTCCGCTTTGCAGTTGCCCGTCTTTGCCGAGGGCCATACAGAAATTCCACCTGAGTACGGCGCGGTCAACGCCTTCGGCAAAGAGCGGATATTCTTCCTTGAGCGCTTTAAGCCAGATAAGCAGACGGCCTATATCGAGTCCTGAGAAACCTGCAGAACCGGGTTGCATGTCGAAGCCGACCATACGCCCGGTTGAGGTGTTGTAGATGAGGTTGGGGAGTTCCCCGGCATAGAGTTCCATGGAGTTGAGCCATTCCACCAGCTTGCCGACCCGCTGACAGAAAACTTTTTCATCGACGATTTCCATCTGGTGGGCAGCCATCAGCGCTGACAGATAGGCAGCAACTTCGCCGATGGAAGTGTATGGGTAATTCTCGGCAGCGTTAACCAAGCCAGTGTTCGGGTGATAGTTGTTTTCGAAATATGCCCATGCAGTTTCTGAAAAGAGCCGTCCTTCTTCTGTGAGATCATTGCAGGCCACCAATTGAGGCGCGTCTCCAGGACGTGGTTGTTGCGCTCCACAGTCGATTCCCCGGTACAGGGCTCCGCAGCCTCCGGCTGTCAGCAGCAGGAGGCAGAGGGAAGGAAGTATGAATATATATGTCAGTCGCGTCATGCGGGCTCCATCAGGGGTCGAACTTGTGGATGGTTATGGACGGTTGGTATTTCCAAGGCGGCAAAGCCTTACGTGGCAGAGTGTTTTTTTTGAAGAATTTATCCCAATGACTCTCCAGCCCGCTGTATACAAGGAGTTTTCCCGTGGTCTTGTAGAGCAGAATTTCTAAAATTACGCCGTTGCCATTGAGCGTGATGGCTTTGTTCAGGAGGCCCGTTTCTTCGAATCTCCCAACGTAAAATCCTTTCCCAGGTTCGTAGAGAGCGGTAACAGCCTCGGCTAACAGGTCCGTGTAGTCGGACTTGAACAGAACCCATAATCCCATGGCGGCTTTGGTGTTCAGGCAGGCTAGTTCGGGCATGGGTTTCCCTTCATGACTGAGCGTCGCCCAAGGGGTGCCGTAGCCCAGGATGGTGCCGTAGACGAAGTAGGGTGGTTTATCCACAGCATCTTCGGTTCGGGCGGTGAGAATGCCGGTGTTCAGGAATCTCGCTTCTTGTGCTTTGTAGATTTGCCACGCAAATCTTGCTTGAATGGGGTCACTGTGTATTTTCAGATTGGTGTTGGTGTCTCCCGGCAGGTCCCAATTGTGTTCAATACCATCGAGTACGTAGCTTTCAGAAACCACGAAGTTGGGGGCGTGAAGGTTTTCGGGGTCCCTTGCGTCAAAAGGAACCTGGAAACCATAGACTGTGATAGTTGAATACGGTTCGGCGACCGATGCGGCGTCGGTGTTGGCTCCCCAAAGGGCGAATCCCCGCGCTGCATATTCCTCGTAACCCAACCGGCCTTCGGCGTAGTGGATCAAGTTGTTTTCATCCCGTTGGTAATAGCTCGCTCCGAACATTGTGCCATCGCGGTCAAGAAGTTTGGACCAGTTCCACCGCATGACGCCTTTGTCTACTAATTCACTGTATGCCGGATAGCGTTCTTTGAGAATTTTCAGCCATGTCAGCAATCTTCCGAGATCAAGCGCTGACCATCCGAGTTCGCCTGGTTCATTGGCCCAGTCTACCATCCGTCCATTGTCGGCACTGTAAAACTGGTTTGGAAGGTCGCCTCGGAATAGTTCCATTGAAATGAACCAACGCAGGATCTTCCGAATGCGTGAGTCGAATTCCCTCTCATCGATCAGATTCAGCTGATGAGCGGAAATGATGGCCGCGATGTGGGCCGATAGATCCCACATGGTGAAGGGCGCGTAATTGGGTTGAGCCCCGGAAAGTCCCGTCTCCTGATTGACGTTGTTCTGGAAATAGTTCCAGGCGATTTCTGCCCACTGTCTTTCATTGGCGGTGAGCGGCCCTTGTCTCGGAATCTGCTTTTCGGCAGGTCTGATTGGGGCACATAGAGCCGGAGAGCCTGTTCCCAAGATTGCTGCGATCAATAGGATTGCGAGGAATATACGGGGGATGCTCATGGGGTTGGCCTCGTTTTTTCATTTTCCAGCAACGGTTGGAATTCTCTCTGATATCTGGACGGAGGGAGTCCTTGTTGCTCGAAATTCTTGCTCTCCAGTAGTTTTTCCCAATAACCATGAGTGTCGGGCTGGCTGTACAATACCCCGGTAGCCTTAAATGCCAGCGCCTCCAGAATGATGGCGTTGCAGTCCAGTGTGATGGCACGGTTGGTTGAGCCATCTTTCTCGTATATCCCGGCGAACCATCCGCCGTATTCATCGTACTTGGGAGCCAGGGCGTTAATGAGGGCGTCTGTATACGGGCTGTCGTAAAGTGCCCACATTGCATAGGCTGCCTTGGTGGATATGGCTGCAGCATCAGGAACGGGATTTCCTCTGCTATCGAGTGAGACAAAGGGAACTCCTTGGGCATACAGCGAGTCTATTAAGTAGTAAGGAGAGCGGTCCATAATGTGTGGATCACGGGCTGTCAGTCGTCCCTGTTGTGAATAACGAGCTTCCTGCACGAGATAGATGGCATCGGCCAGCTCTCTCATGGGAGTAGAGGAAGTGGTCTGGTTTTCAGTGTGAGGAACGACAAAGCCGAATTCAAGTCCCGCCAGCATTCCCATGCCAGTCGTTACGGCTCCAATCTGCGGTGGGTCTCCGGTCGGGCGGTTGTCGAAAGGCAACCAGTGGCCGAGAATGGTGATGGCTGACCTATGATTCATTTTCAACGACTCATGGCCATTAAATCCCCACAGCTTAAATCCTATTGCAGCGTATTGTTGCAGGCCGAGGCGTCCTTGGCGGAAAAGTGTCACTTTGCCGTCGGAAGCGGCGGTAGCACCGTGGAGTAATCCATCGCTGTCCAACACATGCCGGAAATTGAACCGTAGGACTATTTTATCGACGGTCGTGGAATGCGTGATGAATTCATTTCGAACAATACGAAGCCATATGAGTAGCCGGCCTATATCTATGGCGGAGAAACCAGCTTGGCCTGGCTGCCCATCGTTTTGAATCAATCCACCTGTTCGAGCGTTGTAAAACTTGTTTGGCAAACCATAATCGTTGAGTTCCATTGTGTTCAGCCAATAGATGACCGCTGTCATTCGACGATCGAAAGTTATCTCATCCAGCACACCGATTCGTTTGGCAGAAACCAAGGCGGCAAGGTAGCTGCCGATGTCCCACATGGTCACAGTGTCGCTCCCGACAGCACCTTGCGGTATTCCTGTTTCCGGAAAGATGGTTCGGTCGAAGTATGCCCATGCTCTGCTGGCCGTCTGTATCTCGGATTCCAAGAGCTGACCTTGTCTGATGGGAATGTCTACAGTGGACGAAACAGGAGCAAACATCATCGCCTGATTCTGCTCGTGATAGTGGCATGCACTAAGAAGCGCGGCGATGAGCAGCCAGGAGACTATGCTTGATCGTATGAAAGAGGAGAGTCTCATAACATTACCCTCCCCAATCCTTTTGGTTGGGGCCCCAGGGAGACCTCGTCCGACTTGGCTTTTTTTTCTTTTTTTTGGATTCTCCGGTTATGAAGTCGGTTATCGCTTCGACATCAAGGTTGTAACCTATGAAAATACTGCCGTCAGAGAAGTCGCCGCCCTTTTCTGGACTCCATGGGAAAGAGTTTGGGGCATAGCTGCTGTACGCAACGATGAACCCTCCAGGGGACCAGTCGTAATAGCCGAATCCGTATATGAAGTCCGGGTCGCTAATGGAATGCTTCGATGAATCCGGATAGATATTCGCTTGACCCCAAAAACTGAATTTATCCCAGATTGGTACCGACAATCCCAGGCCAAACCATTGCTTCCACCATTTGCCTGATTCGTATTCCGGTGACAGGTTATGGGATGCCCAACCCAGAATGCTGGCATCTTCGGAAGGATGGAGAAATTTGGTTACCGACTCTGGCATTTCGTATCGGTACGTAGTGGTGATGGTGCCAGCATTGATGTCTGTGAATTCCTCTCCCGCTTTCGGGTTGAGACGGTTGCCTGAATAATTGGCGTATTCCAGACTCAAGGTGTCTGGTGCGTAACTGGCAACTCCGAAACTATAGCTGAAATCTGGCTCATACGCCTGTTGGTATGAAGGTTCCATGTATTGATAGAATGTGAACCTGGCATAATATGGCGATATCCCATTGAAAGAGAGTGTTTCGGTAAAGGCCTGTTTGTGGATTTTTTTCTGGCGAGAGCCATTCCTGTGCTCCTGCCACGATGGTGCTATTGAAGTGGTGTAGCCCACGTTGACGGAAATCTCTCGAGCGATGGCGTCGCCAAGAGATGAAGCCGGTTCTTCATGGCGGCTGGTGTCGATGGTAAACGAGCGGGAAAGCATGTTTGCTAAACTCCATGACGGCTCGTCTTCAATTGCGGTGCTCAGTCCGGGCTGGGGGATGCTTTTGATGTAAGGATCATCAGCTTCCGCAAGGCATGACGACCACCACAACATGCTCAATAAGAATATTGGTATTGCTATCTTTATCGTCATTGACACGGCTCTTTACTTTCGGCCCTGAATCTTCAGATACGGTCCAAAGACCTTGAAGTGCAGGGTTTCGAGGATGACGCCGTTGGTGTTGCAGGTAATGGCCTTGTTGATGCGGCCATCACTTTCGTAAGTCCCTGCGTAGAATCCATCATCCTCCGTTTGCAGCGTGCGTGCTTTTTCCAAAAGAATAGGGCTATAATCTGTAGCGTAGAGGTAGGCCCATCCATAAGCACCCTTGGTGCTTATGGTTCTCCAGTCCTCCGAGCGAAGTCCGTCGCTTGTCAGACTTGCCCAGGGGATGCCGTCGCCAAACACCGTGTTGTAGACAAAATAAGGGTCTTCATCGAGGGCGGTTTCCGTTACGGCCGTGACAATCCCAGTTCGTTCAAATCGTTTTTTTTGCGCCAGATAGACACGATAGGAAAACTCTCGAGAGTAATGATCCCACCCGAATTCCAAGCCGTCGAGAATATATGGCTCACTCAGGGTGTATGTGTGAGCGCCGAACCGGCTCGGCGATCGAAGATCGACCGGGACTTCGACTCCTTCCACGTCGACAAATCCGGTATAGTCCAGATAATTATAAGCTTGGCTAATGTCGAAGCCGAGAAGGGCGAATGATTTGGAGACGTATTCTTCGTATCCGAGTCGTCCTTCCTGATGGACCTCCTCGCGGCCAGCACTCCGACTTGTGCCGTACATGACCCCGTCGCGGAACATGCGTTCAAACTTCCAGCGGGAGACTATCGCACGAACCTTGGGTGTGAACTCGCCGTATTCGTAAAGGAGAACATTGAGTGGCACGCACAGTCTGCCGATATCGATTGCACTCCAGCCGATGCCTTTTTCGGTTGACTGGTTCTGGTAGTCGGTCATCGAAAGAGTTTGTGTGTTGTATGTCTTGTTCGGTAGCTCGTCATTGTACAGGGGGATTCGAATGAGGGAATCCAAAGCGTTATCAATGCGTCGCTTGAATTCTTCCTCGGCTATGATGTCGAGTCGGTATGCTGCGATGGTTGCGAGCAGATAGCTCGAAGTATCCCAGAGAGTCGTGAAGCTGAATCCTTTGACCGAATCTGCCAGCCCTGTCTGAGTGTTGGTGTTGTTTTCGAAATAGTTCCAGGCCTTCTGGGCTATCAGGTGTTCGGCTTCGGTGAGAGGACCATGTTGTGCAGGGGGGATGTCGTCTGTCATCTCCATTTGGATCACGGTGTCGGTTGCGATTTCAATTGTGTCCACCCCGAGGTGACTGAGATCTGTCAGCATGAAGATGATGATTCCCGTGGTCAGAAGACCGAGGATGATCGCGATCTGGCTTCGCGCTTGGAGCATGGCTTCTTTGAACTGCATAGATGATTATCCCACACTCTCGTTATTGGACCACAGTGCCGCCCTGACGATCACGATCAGGGAGTTCATGTTGAGTAATGACCAGAACCCCGCAATGATGAAGCCCAAGAGGTCATATTCGTACCCCAAGGCTATTCTGCCGAGATACCAGAGAATTCCAAGAATGTTCAGTGCGATCATGATTATTTGTGGGATGACCAGGTTAAGGTAGGTCCGTTGCTCGCTGGTCTTGGGTGTGACCTTGAATTTAACCTCGTCTCCTTTGAGTACTGTCCATATCGCTTTGAGATTGAGTGGGAAGAAGGCCACGTAGTATTGGACATCTCGCAACGTGTTCACTCCCCAGGTTCCAATCATGAAGGTGAACTGGCTGATGATCTGGAATGAGAGAATGTGAATGAAGAAGTCGAGATCAAATCCGTTCACCGGCACGATGTTCGTGAAGAAGAAAATGGGTGGTGTGATGAGAAATATGACCATCCAGAATGCGGCGAAATAAGAGAATGTCGATGCGAAGTACATGCTCTTTTGTCCGGGTGAAAGACTTGCCTTTCCGAGGGGGTTGTCGCGACGCAACAGGTCGAGTGTTCCCCCGGCATATTTGAAACTTTGTGTCAGGTATGCCAGGGCATCCTGGGGAGACAGCATTTTGGATACGATTTCTGGGTGATAGACTGATTTCCATTGATGGGTCTGATCCGCATGGAGCAGCAGGGAAGTGTAGATGTCCTCAGAGACATGATACTTGTAAGGAGTGATTTCCGTCTCGGCCATGAATGCCCGACGGGCACCAAATTCCAGTGCATCCCGAAGTTCTTCGGATTCCATCTCCGGCGTCACGTTGTTGATGTGGTTTTCCATCTCCTCCCCATAACGGATCAGCGCCGCACGCTGTACAGCCTCTCGCCTGTGAAGGGAACCTGCGCCGCAGCAGAACGTGGCGTTGTGATTCATCCGTCTTCTGAGGATGCAGTCATAAAACATTCTGGGGTCGCTTCCGAAGAGGTCCTGATTCACCTTGACGGGTCCTATCAACTTTTCGATAGCTCCTCCGAGCCGCCCACCCAATTGGCCGAACCTCTGCGAGATCCAGTCCTTGAGTCGTGTCCCCTCGATAGTGTCGTAGAACCATTGCGGGGTCTGTACCCAAGCCACGTCGGGATCTCGGAAATAGCCAAGCGTGTTCTCAAGAAAGTTCGGAAACGGGCGCGTGTCCGCATCGAGTATCACGAGGATGTCCCCTGAAGTCCTTTCCATGGCGTTTCGAAGGTTTCCGGCCTTGAAGCCCCGGTTGTCCTCGCGCGTGATGTAGCCCACGTCCTCACTTTCGGCCACGGCTCGCATTTCATCACGCTTCCCATCGTCCAGGACATGGATTTTTACTTCAACCGGTGGCGGGCAACGCATTTGTTTTGTATCCCGGATACTATATCTGACGAGTTCTGGCTCCTCTGTGTAAGTCGGTAGAAATACATCGACCTGCAGCGGACGGTTCTCGGAGAGTTTGTCCGATGTGGCCAAGATATCATTGGCATACAACGCCGGCGGGCCGCTCGGCACGTCCTTGTGTTTCCACAGGTTGACGATGAAGAGCGTCGTACTGAGAAAAGCCATGGTTTCGGCAAGCGCCAATGGAATAGCGAACCACAACGCCTCGGTGTTAAGGGAGTAAAACCAGCGCCAGTGGAAATACCAGATGCCTATGCCAATATTGATGGTGGCAAGATATTGGTACAGAAATTCCCTCCATGGCGAGTAGGGGACTGCCGTGTAAGGTTTCCTGTGTTCATATTTTGAAAAATAGAACTGTTCCATACTAAACTCTGGTGTATTTAGAAACTGGCAATACCTGTCTCTTCAGAATCAAAAATCTCAAGCACCTTGTCCAGTCGGGTGAGTCTCAGCATCTCCATGATCTGGTCTGATACACAACACAACTTGACGTCGCCTTTGACGCCGACTCTGCGCAGGGCAGAAATGATTGCTCCCAGGCCGGAGCTGTCTATGAATGTCACCTCGGATAAATTCAGAAGAAGGCGAATCTTGCCAGTTGTTATTTGCTGTATAAGTTCGTCCTTGAATTCCACAGCCTGACTGGCATCCAGTCGGGATACTTTCGGCTTGAAACTGACAATATCACCAAATTCCTGCATGATTACTTCCATGTATTTCCTCCCTTATGATTTCTGGCGTTTTAGATTGCGATGTACCAAGCGGATGCGCATAACGTCGGCGAACATTTTGATGGAATCCCTAATAGGGCTGACGGTGGACCCCTCCATGTGTTGCCATTTTACGGGTATCTCTTTGATGCAGTAGCCCAGCCTGTTGGCCAAGTAGAGCTGTTCCACGTCAAAACTGAACCCGAACAACTTCTGCTGTTTCGCTATTTCATGGCCGGCCTTCCGCCTGAAGGCTTTGAAGCCGCACTGGGTATCCCGAATGCCCGAGATTGCGAACAGGCTGACTACCGCGTTGAAGGTTGCGCTCATCAAATCCCGATAGAACGGCTTCTTTTCAACTTCAGACTCCTTCAGTCGTCGTGAGCCGATGACGACGTCGCATCCGTCCTCAAGGACAGGCAGAAATTTTTCGATTTCTTCAATAGGAGTGGAGAGGTCCGCATCCGAGAACAGGATATAGGTTCCTTGGGCCTTGATAATCCCTCTGGCTACGGAAAATCCTTTGCCGACGTTTTTGACGTTCTCCATAATCGCGCTGACCTTCTGGTCTTTCATTTCCTCTCCGTAGATGTCGATGGTCTTGACAACTTCCGTGGTCCAGTCCCCACTGCCGTCGTCAACAATGATGATCTCACTCTTGTAGTCCTGTTCGGAAAGGTAGTCTTTCACCCGGTAAAGAGTGTCAGCTATGCGTTCCTGCTCATTATATGCAGGGATCACTACGGATAGGTAGATTGCATCATCGTGTATCATTTTTGCCTCACTTTTTGGCCGCCAGCCCAACTCCAAGGGATATTACCAGAATGCCACTCCAGCGAACCAGGGAGATCTGGTCGCCAAACATCCACCATGAGCCGAGGGCAACGAGGACGTACCCCGAACTCAGGAGCGGATATGCATAGCTGAGATCCAGATTGGCCAGGACCGCTACCCACACCAGCATGGCGATTCCATATGAAACGAGTCCCGCAAAAACCCATGGTTGGAACACAATTTGGAAGATGATCATGATGCCTGGAGGGCCAAGGTCGCCAAGTTGGGTCATTCCCATTTTCATGAATAGTTGGCCGAGTACTCCGAGCACCACCGAAATGATAACGAGCATGTATGATTTCATATCGTGCACCTAGCTCCTGGACATGAGAATGATGCCGAAGATTATCGTCGCGATGCCTGCCCACCGATGGGGGGGCACAGTTTCCTTGAATAAATATTTCGAGAAGAACGTTACCAGGACGTACCCAAGGCTCATCATGGGGTAGGCAAGACTGAGTTCCATGCGGGACAGTACAAGCAACCAAGTGAAGGCTCCCAAGCCAAGGGTCAGAATGCCAAAGAAGAAGTGGGGGGTCATGATAGCCAGAAGTATCGGCTTGCCATCCCCGAGGCGTTCCTTGATCTTGTTGGCTGCCAGCTTCTGGAAAATCTGACCCAGTGTGGTGAAGGTAACGGAGATGATTACTAGCAAATATGCCATTGCTTATTCCTCCAATCGTTTCTTCATGGTCAGTGTGTTAATACCATTCTGACTATCGTAGGACACGGAGTCCATGACCTCGTAAATGATGAATACTCCATATCCGTGGGAAGGGTGCTCTTTAAAATTCGGTTGTGGGACCTCGTCTGGTAAAAATCCGATGCCGTTGTCATCAACCGTGATCGTCAGCATACCGTCCTCAACTGTCATGGTTAGCCCGATTGCATCGTCTCCGACTGCCTGAGCGTGGTTGATGGCGTTGGACAGAGCTTCTCCTACTGCCAGCTCAATCTGGTCGCCTGTCTTGATGTTCACCTTGGTTTCTTCGCGAAACCTGGCGACGAGATCAGCCCCGAGGATGAGGTTATCCAGATTCGGCCCAAAGCGAGCCGAGTATTCCAGTTGACGGCCCGGCACTCTCAGTACTCCTCAAAGCTGTCTACGGCAGATTCCAGGTCGGGGTATACTTTGAATACTTTATCAAGACGTATCAATGTGAATACCTGTTGAATCTTGACCGTCATGTTTGCCAGTCGTACGTCGCCGCCGTCTTTGGAGACATAGCGTAGCGCTGCCACAAGTGCTCCCAGCCCTGAACTGTCAACGAAGGAAACCTTGCCGAGGTCAACGACAATGCGTCGACTTCCGTCTTCGGCCAGTGATCTGATCCTGTTTTTTACTGGCAAGGCGATCGCTGCATCGAAGCGCCCTTGCAAGGTCAGCACAATGGCTTTTCCCATACGGTGTTCACTGAAGTTGAGAGTTTCATTCATGCGTATTCTCCGGTCACCATGTTATATCTAATAATAATACAACAATGATTACCATACTATTGATTAATGCGCAGCCTTAAATGGATAATATAATCATACTTTCCTGAGCGTATGAATCGTCAACTCTGGAGGGCAATTCAGTCGCGCCTGCACTCCTGAGCATCCCGCCCCTCGGGAGGTATAGCCTTGCATTGCACCGTATCTCCACGCCCCACTGCACATGTATCGAGGACACGCTCCATGAGTTATGACGGGGATTCCTCCGGGTAGACAGATCTGTCCTCCGTGAGTGTGTCCACAAAGGTAGTAATCTATGCCTTTGTCGTTTGCTTCTTTATACATTTCAGGGCTATGGGCGAGAAGTAGGACGCATGCGTCGTTTGGTACCCCGTTGAGAGCCTTGTTTAAGTCGTCGACTCCGTAAAAGTGAGGATCGTCAACCCCTGCCACGTATAGCTTGTGGGTACCCAAACTCAATTCAACGAAATCGTTCAGTAGGACCGGTACTCCAGCTTTTTCAAAAAAGGGAACTTCTTCGATGAAATCATGGTTGCCCAGAATGGCGTATGTTCCCAACTCGCATTGCAGGACTTCAAGAAGGGTGGCCATCTTGTTCCCGCACGTGTCGTATGGGCCGTAAGTAAGGAATCGGTAGTCGCCGGTCAGAACGCAGAGGTCGAACTCCAGAGTTCGCACGGTTTCCTGCAGTTTCTTTCCTCCATCCACGAATCCATCGATGTGTATATCGGTCAAATGGAGGATTCGTAATCCGTCAAATTGATGTGGCAGGGTAGTGAGGTTGACGTTCACGTGCTCGACCTGAAAATTCAGGCTTTCCCGTTCACACCGATTTGTGAGGCCTGTAAGAGAGAGCCCGATGCGGGCTGCTGTCGCGATGGAGTCGAGGTTTTCAAAGTGAAGCCCTCCACGTCCGTTTCCGAACATGGTCGCAGCATATTCCACTTGAAGTTTCAGACGTTTGGCAAGAGCTTCTTCGCCTATTCTTGCGGCCAAATCTAGAAATACGTCCTGCGTAATCATCGTTTTTTTTGATTTTTCTCTGGTGATCATGTTTCGGCACTGCATGTGGCATCGTCTGCATCTTCAAAAGAACCACCGAATTGAAGGCAGAGGATGGTTACGTCGTCCTGTGGCGCTCGCCCACTTCCGAATTGCATCATTGAATCGTAGATTTTCGCGACAAGGCTGTCGGGAGCCTCTCGTCTGTTCTTGATTGCACTGATAAGGAGGCGTTCATGTCCAAAATCCTCCCCACTTGGTGATTCATATTCGAAGATACCGTCTGTGAAGGCGATGAGACGATCCTCGGGTTCCAATTGGAACGTTCCTTCTTCAAATGGGACAATGCCGTCAAGGCCGATAAGTGTGCCGCCTTTGTGGAGCATTATGGGGTCATTGTCCTGGCGAAGTACGAAAGGAGGAAGATGTCCTGCGCTGCTGTATCGCACCTCACCGCTTTTGACGTTGATCGAGGCGTAGAATATGGTGAAGTGTTTTTCGAAACGCTCGATGGGAAAATCTTTGTCCAAGGCTTCGAGCACCTTGGCCGGAGATTTCGGAGTTTCAGTTTCGCTATCGAGAAGATAGCCTGCACGGGGTTGGAGCTGTTGGGTCACTGAGACTGCGGCCAGTGCAGAAGATACTCCGTGTCCGCTGACATCCAACACATAGAAGGCGACGTGCTCCGAATCCAGATGAAAAACGTTGAACATGTCCCCGCCGACATATTCGCTGGGTTGAAATTTCCAATTGATGCGAAGTCTGTCAATATTGGGCTGGCAATTCGGAAGGAAGCTCTTTTGGATAAAGGCGGCGGCTTTGAGATCCTCTTCAAGAATTTTTTCCTTTTCCTTCAACTCTTCAAGCAGTCGGTACAGTTTCAAAGCAGCATCGAGGGTGTTGGTCAGTATTCGCGTGTTGGTGGGTTTTTCCAGAAAGCGGAAAATATGTCCTTCATTGACGGCGGCGAGAGCAGCGTCGAGATCGGCGTGTCCAGTGAGCATGATCCGGATAGTGCCTGGTGAAAGTCTGCGAACTTCAGCAAGGAACCGGACGCCATCCATTTCCGGCATACGCAAGTCCGACACAATGACTGAGTATGGTTTTGAATTTTGTATTAATTTGAGAGCTTCATGGGGGGTGTCGGCAGTGTCTATGGAATACCGCTTCCGCAGTAACACCTTAAGAGACGCCAGAACCTCGGGCTCATCGTCAACAAAGAGAATTTTATCGGACACAATAGATTCACCTTTTCGTCATAACACTTCAAATCATACACTGCTAACACCTGCGAAAGTATAACAGAATAGATATAATAATGTAAAAAAGAATTTTTTAGCGTATTGATTCACTATGCAGAATACAGATGAGCGAATTGTCCGAAACATAATTGAAAGCCTGTCGGTGGGCCTGATGGTCATCTCCCCGAGCGGCGTCATAGTCATGCATAACGCTGCTTTGTGTACCATTCTGGATATACCTGCGATGACATTATCCTCAGCGAGCTGGGCTGAGTTGTTTATCGAAGATGTCGACAGGAATACGGACTTCAATCAAGTAATCCTCGACGTGATTGAAAAAAGGGCAGTGGAGATGCGACATATAGTAGTCTATGAAAATACAGGAGGAAAGCGTCGGAGATTGTGTATCACCTCGTCTTTTTTGCAGGAAGGAGAAGAGCTGGTCGCAATTGTCTTCCTCATTGAGGACGTGACGGACAAGTATGAGATGCTCGAGAAGGAGAATGACTACCTTCGAAAAATTCAGGGGCTACAATCAGAGCGGATAGAGGGGCTGAATAAGCTGGCAATGTCCATGGCGCATCAAATTAGAAACCCACTGATGAGCATAGGCGGAAGCAGCAATTTCTTGCTCAAGAATTTGAGTCTCGATCAGCGAGAGCGTGATCTGTTCGACTCAATTATTCAAGGTGCTCATAGGCTTGAATCAATTGTGCAGGCGGCTAGGTCGTTTGCATCGATTCTGGAGCCGCAGCAGCAGGAAGTGCCACTGGCAAATATCCTGAAGATGAGTTGCGAAAAGGCCAATGTCTTTTCTGTCGATCATGGCCGGAGTGTTGCATGGGATATGCCGTCAATCGATTTGCAGTTACAGGTCGATCCAGATCTTTTCGAGAAGGCGCTTTCAGCGCTTCTGTTCAATTCCATAGAATTCAACGCCAAGAATGAAGTCGCTATTTCCATTAGTGCCATGGAGCAGGACGGTGAAACGTTGATCAGTGTCACGGATCTAGGCATCGGTATCTCTTCTGAAGATATTCCCTACGTCTTCGACCCGTTCTATTCCACCAAGCCTGACGGGGTCGGGATGGGCCTCACCGTGGCCAGGCGTATTGTCACGGAGCATAGGGGACAATTAACTTTGACAAGTGTTGCTGGAAAGGGAACAACGGCAACCATCATCATTCCTTGTAGCTACTCTAATAGTAATTTATGCAGTTTGCCATAAGTGACGGTTCGGTTTGTTTCGTATAAAATGTAGCATGATGGGCGGGCATGTAGAGAGTTATGAGAAGTAGGTCCAGTTTGTAGGTCTGTAAAGTCCCTGTATAATAGGTCTATTGCAAAGTAGAGGCTTCTGCCCCAATGAAGGTCTCTGACTGTCAGCCATGGTTTGTAGTCGCGGCCTTTACCTGCACCGCATCCTTCCTTGATCCATCGCTGAAATGTTGCTTCCGAGGGGGAGTACTTTTTCTTCGCCATGAATAAGCCGCTCCTAGTTTGCTCATTCGATGAGCACCAGGAGCGGCTTTACTTAACAACTTTATTACTCACTAAAGAACTTTATTACTCGCCTACAAGTGATGTGGGAGAGTAATAAAGTTGTATACTGGATTTACAACAGTGATCTACCGAAGCTGAACCCAGAGAGTAAAGCTGGTGTGGGTGAGTAATAGAGTTATTGGGGCTGTACCAGATCTTTTTGCTGAGATTTAACTGAAGAGCATTAATTTGCAAATATGCAGAGAATACTGTGAGGGACTTACTTAACAGTAACAACGACCTTGGCGCTCTTCCCTCCCCCGCTTACGATAAGGCTGTAACTTCCAGGCTCAACATTCTCAGGGATTGCTAATGTCTGAGTGAAGTCGTCAGACTTGATCTTATAGCTCCCGAGCGGTGTCGAGCCGAACATTCCCTTGAGTTCGAAAGTGGCCTCGTCTGCACCGACCAGCCCACCCACCTCTACTTTCACTTCGCTTCCAGCACTCAAAACCAAGTTCTCAGGAGTGATAGAGGTTTCCCCTCCATGGGCACCCGCCACCAGTGGTAGGGCCAGGGCAAATATCAACGCCAAAATGAATCCCAATCCGGGTAGTGCTTTCAACATAGTATTTCTCCTTACATGTGTTCCATGATCGGCATGAAGTAGGTCGCGACCATGAGTCCCAACCATACGACAAGGCCGGTTATCGTGATAAACTTAACCAACCTGAACAGAATGGTTTCCTGGCGAATGACCAGACCAAGGACCGGAATGACCGCCAGCATGCCGCCGACAAAGGCGGAACCAATCAAAATTCCAGCAACGCCGATTGCTGATTCAATCGGGTAGAAAATCCAGAATGGCCATGGAGGTTTGGTGACCTCAATACCAGGCTTGGGAGTTCCCAACAGTTCCGGGGTATAGAAGGCAGCAACTATTGCCATGAACACCACGAGGATTCCACCATACAGCAGGAGGTTTTTGACATGGCCGTAGAACATGGAACCGCTTTCAAGGCTTTTTTGGTACTCCGACTCGCTTTGGGAAGGCAGTGGAGCGATGCCATGCTGTTTCACCAGCAAGGCATGGGCTACCAGCGTGAGTATCAGCAACATGGGAAAGATCGATATGTGCAGCGCATAAATGCGGGCCAGCATGGATGTCGACAAGGTGAAATCTTCCTGGAAGAAAGCTCCGAGTGGCCCAAGCAAAGCATTGACTGCAGTGAAATGCGCCATGGCCTCATACCCTTCCTGATCCCACTTCAGTACTGTGCCGGAAAAATACAACTGAAAAGAGATAGCGAACAGAAGCAAACCTAGTAAATAGGTAGCAACCCGGGGAGGTCTATAGGCATGGGTCAGCAGGACTCGAATCATATGGACAATGACCAGACCAAACCCGATATTGGCGCTCAGACTGTGCAGGGAACGCACAAAGCGGAGCCATGGGACATAGTTTATGTAACGCACGCTCGTATGTGCGGTATCGGGAGACGGATTGTAGAACTGGGAAAGTACGATGCCGGTAACAATTGTGACTGCAAACGTAATGACGGTCAGACCGCCCAAAGAGAACCAAATTGTGTTCGCATGCGCCGGAACCGGATAATCCGCTTTCTTGATCCCAATGCGTTCAAGGAAACTCTCTTCAGCCATTGTCGACCTCCAAAATTAGTTCGCTCAGAAAACGATGATCAACCTCAAATTAACATAATAATGTTTTTACGGGAAAAGAAAAAAGCTTATGCCTCTAACCCGCCATCGAGCTTCTCTCGACAAGAAGCCCTGTGGGATGTATTTTATTGGTAAGAATTCAAAGCAGTAAGTGGAGAAAACACCATATACTTGGTCATCAGGACATGGGTATGGTCATGAACATGGATACGATATATGTGGTCCATCAACGGCGTTAAGTATGCCGACGCCGAGCCGCTTCAGTTTAAGTACGGTGAACGCCTGCGCATCACCTTCGTCAATGACACCATGATGAACCACCCCATGCATCTGCACGGCATGTGGAGTGACCTTGAGACCGGTGATCCACACAGCATCCCACGGAAGCATACCGTCATTGTGCAGCCCGGTTCGAAGATCAGCTATCTGGTTACGGCTGATGCCATGGGAAACTGGGCATTCCACTGCCACCTGCTCTATCACATGCTGGGCATGTTCCGAAAAGTCGTCGTGAGCTAGGGTAATATCATGAGAACAAGCATTATATTCCTGATCACTCTGTTGGCCTTTCCGTCCCTGTCGTTCGCTGGCGGCATGGAAGACGATCCCGTGCTTGCCAAACTCATTGTTGGCCAATTCGAAATACGTTCAGCAGATGGGAGCAAGCCGCTCGTTTGGGATGCTGAAGGCTGGATAGGAAAAGACCTGAACAAGTTCTGGTTCAAGACCGAAGGTCAATTCGTCGACGATAAATTCGAGAAGGTTGAACTGCAGGGATTGTACAGCCGGGCCATAGCCCCATACTGGGGTCTGCAGGTCGGTGCGAGAAGGGATTTTTACCAGAAACCGGGACACCATGCCGAAACTGGCTCGTATTGGGCTTCAAGGGGGTAGCCCCTTACTTTTTCGACATTGATACGACGGTGTTCGTGGGTGACGATGGACGGACGACTCTTCGCTTCGAGGCTGAGTACGAAATACTTCTGACCCAAAAACTGATATTCGTCCCGGACCTTGAAGTGGACTTGTATGGCAAGGATGATCCCGCCACAGGAACAGGTTCCGGTCTTTCAGAAACAGAACTCGGCTTACGTTTGCGTTATGAGGTGAAGCGGGAATTCGCTCCCTGTATTGGTGTGAACTGGAGCAAGCTGTACGGCAAGATTGCCGACTATGCTCGTGAAGAAGGAGCTGATTATGACGACGTTCAGTTCGTAGTGGGTGTGCGCCTCTGGTTCTAAAGAATGAGCACAAAAAATAGATAAAGGCCGCTCCATGTTTGGGGCGGCCTTTTCCATTGCGTCTTCGGCGCAAACCTCCACTGCCCCTCCATAGGCAGAACAAACAAACACAATAGTTCCATTGCCCTTTGATTTATAATACCGCTCAAATTCCCTTGGGATATTATCTAATAGAATAACTACACCCTTTGGAGGAAGAAAAATGAAAAACCATTTACGAGTTTTGACTGTTCTACTGATCACGATGTTGAGCTTCGGCGGAGCCGCATTCGCCCAATCCGGCGGCATGATGGGCGGCATGATGAACATGATGATGGGCGGAAGCCAGCGCGGACCCGGCAGTGGCCAGCCCGGTGCGGGGAGTTCTGGAATGATGCAGGGACAAGGGATGATGCAATAAAAAACTCACAGAAGGATGGGTGTTTTGATTGTGCTGCATTGCCTCAGCCAGGAATAATTCTTATTTATTAACTGTCAGGTAATCGTGCATTTACCTGTTGGCTGCAACCTGATGAAGGGATGGTGACGAGATGACCAAACCTTGCCAAGGAGGCACATGTATGGGCGGATGTTGCGATCAAGGTTTCAAGAGAAAAGAGGCAGATGCCGTTTCTAAGGATCCGGTCTGTGGCATGAAGGTGGATTGTGAAAATAAAGGTGCCCTCAAGCTTAATCATGAGGGTAATGACGTCTATTTTTGCAGTACGGCTTGCATGACAAAATTCATCAACGATCCTGAAGCGTATCTAAAGAAAAAGAAATCGTTCTTTGGTCTTTTCAACTGACAATGAGGGATAGGGGGAACATGCCTACTGTTCCCCCGCGTCATTTGAAGGAGGTACTATGTCTGTAGATACATTCCTTTCCAATTTGCTCGTTCCGATGGCCCAAGGCGGTGGCGGGCCGGGAGCATGGGATGGTCATATGATGAACATGCCATTCGGCGGCTTTTTCATGCTGCTGTTTGTCGTAGATTTTGTCTTTTTATCGTACTCGTTGTTCGCGGATTCTCCGGTAAAGGGGAAGATAAATCCCCCATGGTGACCCTGAAAAACAGGTATGCGAAAGGTGAAATTGACAAAGACACCTATGAACAAATGAAAAAAGACATAGAAGGCGGGTAATCCAATGAAACATAAGTGGTGGATGGCAGTAGCCTGTATCATACCCTTGATGCTGATCTTCATCCTGCCTGCATTTGGGATAACAGGCTCATTGCCGGTTCTTCTTTTGCTAGTGGGTTGTTTCGTTATGCATATGTTTATGATGCACGGTCACGACAACGACGATAACGACGGAGGCGGCCATGGGCACCATTAACATCAAACGTTTTGGGTTCGCTTGGGGGGCTACGGCGACTCTATTGTACCTTGGATGCGTCTTTGTAATGGCAGTCCTCGGCAAGGAAGGGAGTATCGATTTCTTTAACCGGCTTTTGCACGGGATCGATGTCGCATCCATAATCCGTATGAACATGCCTCTGTCAGAAATGTTCATGGGCCTTGCCGAGACCTTCATTCTCGGTTGGCTGATCGGAGCCACGATTGCCAGCCTGTACAATCTTACCCTCAGGTCTTCCAAGAGTTGAACAGGGTGTATCGTGAGAAATGATGCCAAAATAAGATTCAGCCTCCTGGCTGTTTTCATGGGCTTGTTCATCCTGACCGGATATGCATCAGGCGGAAAATCTCTTGAGTTGGGGCTGTCGTTTTTGGAGTTCCGACAAGGAGAAGTCCCCGATGGGTGGACTCTCAGAAAGCGCCCATTCCTGACGACGGGAAAAGCCCAATGGGTTGAAAAAGATGGCATCAAGGCGGTGGAACTGTCTTCAAACGCAGCTCTCACATTCCTTGAAAAAACCGTGTCCATAGACCTCAAAGAGTACCCATGGGTTTCCTGGCAGTGGCGAGTGGACAATATCCTGCCCGGCATTGATGAGCGGACGAAGCAAGGCGACGATCATCCTATACGTATCTTTTTCGTATTTGAACCAGATCCGTCCAAACAGTCCTTTTGGTTCCGAATGAAGCGGATACTGTACCTTGACTTGTATCACGGCCATCCAATGGGCGGACGTTTTACCGAATACCTCTGGAGTAGCCACCTGGAAGAAGGGACCATCATGGCCGACCCCGGTAAGCCAAAACAAAAACTGATTGTTGTGGAGGGGGGAGATCAAAACATAGGCAAATGGCTTTTTTATGAAAGAAACCTCTATAAGGATTTTGTGGACCTTTACGGAGAGGAGCCTCGAAAGCTCATTTTTATAGGCATCCTGAATGACATGGATCAAACCGGCGGAAAAGCGGTCAGCTACATCGTGGATTTATGTTTCAGCAAAACCGGCAAACACTAGTAGGCTCGGAGAATAAATTATGGAAACGCAAGGATTGCCGCTTGGCGGTCAATGGGGACTGGTTATCATAATGAGTTTGGTGGGGACATGGGTCGTCTTCAGATACCTTGTGCCCAAAAGCTGGAAGGAATGGCGTAACGCCGGGCTGGTTCAGGCCTTTCTTATCGCTTTATATGCTGAAATGTATGGTTTCCCGCTGACGATATACTTTCTGACGTCCTATCTTGATCTGAATATTCCTTGGATTCATTTACGCGGTCATCTCTGGTCCACATTGTTGGGCCTTGGCGACACCGGAGCCATCATCGAAATGATGCTTGGCCTGAGTGTGACGTTGATCGGCCTATTCATGCTCATGCGGGGATGGAGGCAAATCTATCAAGGCAGCAAAGAGGGAATTCTTGTCACGGGCGGTTTGTACCAATACATGCGGCATCCCCAGTATACAGCCATATTCATCGCCATGACAGGACAGCTCATACATTGGCCCACGGTCCCAACCCTGGTACTCTTCCCGATCATCGTCTTCGCGTACTATCGGCTGGCGCTCCGCGAGGAAAAAGTCATGCTCGATGCTTTCGGCGATGAGTACAGAAAATACATGCTGAACGTCCCAAGGTTCATTCCAAAACGTGAACACTGGGCAGATGCCGTTGATGACGAGTGAATAGTTGGAAAGTTCTTAAGCCTTGTTTCCTCACTCCCTGTCGATGGCGGTATAAGTAGTTCGTGTTAACTTTCCATTGAAGGAGTTCTGTCATGGATGAAAGAATGATTACCCTTACGATTCTGGTGATTGTGGTCGCAGCTGGTGTGTATTTCATGGCTAAAAGAAAGGGTGGCGGCGGAGGCGGTTGTTGCGGTGGACACGCACATGGCGGCCATGATGCTGACAGCGGAAGTGATGCCGATGCTAAGAATGCAAAGGATCCGATTTGCGGAATGGATGTAAAAATAACAGATGAAACATTGCAGAGCAGTTATAAGGATAAGACTTACTACTTTTGCTCAAGTTCTTGTGTAGAAAAGTTTGAGAAGGAGCCTCAGATGTGGATTGGAGATGAAACGGATGAAAAGTAGAGCCTGAAATCTCGGCTGAATAAAAGGGAATGACATGGCACTTTCACAAAAAACCAAAGTTCTTGCTATTGGCATATCCAGTAGCATTATCCTTCTTGCGATCTTCGTGACCGTCATTCTGGTCTCGGTCCCTCTCGAATTCGCTGCCGAAGAGTTTTCAAGGCTCTGGTACTGGGTTCTGATCCTGGCTACAGGGTTCGGTTTTCAAGTAGGGTTGTTTACCCATGTCAGGCTCAGCGTTCATGAAAAAATGCGAGGAGAAACCGCCAGTGTCGCTGCTACAGGAGCCATCTCCACTGGCTCGATGGTGGCGTGCTGCAGCCATGCCATTGTCAATATTCTCCCCTTGATAGGCGTCTCCGCAGCAGCGGTCTTTCTTGCGACGTTCCAACTCCCACTCATTCTCCTCGGTGTTTTTTCCAACCTAGTCGGAATAACCGTCATGCTTGGCGTTGTTCAGAAGCATGAGCTGGCGGGTGAAAGCGTTCTTCTCAACACAATCGTGAGGTACGATATGAAAAAGCTCAGAAATATCATGATCGCCATTTCCATTGCCGCAGTGGCAAGTGCATTCATGGTCACATCAGCAATGGCAACTGGGGGCGGAAGTCTTATCGCCGAGGGCCTTTCGAGCGAAAGTGATCGCGCTAAAGGTGTTACCGTTTCCGTCGCTCCCCAAGATGTGTATGTCGGAACTCCCGTCGCATTCAAGATCGGCCTGAGTACACACTCCGTGGATCTCACGTATGAGTTAACTGAAATTGCGACCCTTGAAGACAATATGGGCAACACATACCAACCCGCAGCATGGGCTGGCGACCCGCCCGGCGGTCATCACCGATCCGGCGTTCTGACTTTCCCATTTCTGAAAGATGGGGCGAAATCCATGAAGCTCACCCTGCGTGGTATTGCAGGCGTTCCGGAACGAGTCTTCGAGTGGAAATTCTAACGATCAGCACTTAGATCAACTACGGGGAGGCGGTCATGAGCGATTGTTGTCATGGCAAGCATTCGGATACGCACACACCAGATTCTCAATCAGAAAACAAAGACCCTGTCTGCGGAATGGATGTCGAACCCAAGAACACTCCATTCAAGACGTCATATGAGGGTGTGGATTACTGCTTCTGCAGTGAAGGCTGCATGGAGAAGTTCGTCAAATGCCCCCATAGATATATTGGGAAAGAAGCTCAAGCTTTCAGTGAGCCCACTCCTTCTGGCGGTGGAGATTATATCTGTCCCATGTGTCCGGAAGTCCGACAGGAAGGCCCCGGTTCCTGTCCTATGTGCGGCATGGCCTTGGAGCCGGAAATTCCTACACTCGGCGTAACTAAATACACTTGCCCAATGCACCCGGAAGTCGTGCAGGATGGCCCCGGCAGTTGTCTCAAGTGCGGCATGGCGCTGGAGTCCATGTCCGTTGATGCGGATGAAGAAAACCCCGAATATGACTTCATGCGGCTTCGTTTCTGGATATCCGCTCTGTTCTCCATCCCTCTGGTTATCATCGCAATGCGCCCAATGATCCCTGGCGGCGACATTCTTGATCGCCTGGCTTCACAAGAAACATATCACTGGCTTGAACTGATACTTGCAACCCCCGTCGTTCTTTGGGGCGGCTGGGTATTCTATGTCCGTGCCGTGCAGTCGGTCATCAATCAAAACCTCAACATGTTCACTCTGATTGGATTGGGAACATCAGTGGCATACATCTACAGCCTTATAGCCGTACTGTTTCCCGACATATTCCCGGCCTCCTTCCGCGACGAGTCCGGAACCGTCGCGGTGTATTTCGAGGCAGCTGCGGTCATCGTCACCCTCGTTTTGTTGGGTCAGATGATGGAACTCAAAGCCAGAGGGCAGACCGGTGCGGCCATCAAGGCCCTGCTTGGACTGGCTCCCAAGACGGCCAGAAAGGTGTCCGAGGACGGGAGTGAGGAAGACATCCCGCTGGAACAGGTCGTGGTCGGTGACAAACTGCGTGTACGCCCTGGAGAGAAGATTCCCGTCGATGGTGCGGTTGTCGACGGTACCAGTAATGTGGACGAAGCAATGATTACAGGAGAGCCTCTTCCTGTTGCAAAATCGATGGGAGACAATGTCGTTGGAGCGACTGTGAACGGCAATGGTTCTCTGATCATGGAAGCTGAAAAGGTCGGTGCGGATACTTTGCTGTCCCAGATCGTCCGCATGGTTGCCGAAGCGCAACGAAGCCGTGCTCCAATCCAGAAACTTGCGGACTCGGTCGCCGGAGTGTTCGTTCCAGCCGTCGTCGGTGCGGCACTGATAGCCTTTGCCGTCTTCGCTCTATACGGACCGGAACCGCGTATGGGGCACGCCATCATTGTAGCGGTGTCCGTCCTTATTATCGCCTGCCCCTGTGCGCTGGGTCTTGCCACTCCCATGTCGATCATGGTTGCCATGGGCAAGGGAGCATCCGCAGGAGTTTTGTTCAAAAACGCTGAGGCCATCGAGACATTCAGAAAAGTGGACACATTGGTCGTCGACAAGACAGGCACTTTGACCGAGGGCAAACCTAAACTGACCAATGTTGAGATTGTCGGCGATATAGATGAAGTAACTTTTCTGACTCTGGTCGGAAGTGTCGAACGTAGTAGCGAACATCCTTTGGCGGAAGCCATAGCTGATGGGGCAATTCAGCGAGGAGCAACCTTCAAGGAAGTCGAAAGATTTGAATCCCATACCGGCAAAGGCGTGAGTGCCATGGTTGATGAGCGTGCCGTCCTTCTTGGAAATGTGAAGCTGATGGATGAGAGTGACGTTGATACAAAGGAACTCATTGATCAGGCGGAAGCTTTGCGTAGTGAGGGGCAAACCGTCATGTTCGCCGCAATCGATGGGAAAGCCGCTGGCTTGCTTTGCGTTGCCGACCCGATCAAGGAAACCACGTCTCAGGCCATCAAGGCACTGCATGATGAGGGGCTGCGCATCGTCATGCTGACCGGAGACACGAAAACCACAGCCAAGGCAGTTGCAGCCAAACTGGGACTTGATGATGTTGTTGCGGAAGTCCTGCCGGACGAGAAAGCCGCCACGGTCAAACGTCTTCAGGGTGAAGGACACATAGTTGCCATGGCCGGAGACGGAATCAACGATGCCCCGGCACTGGCTCAGGCCCATGTCGGCGTTGCCATGGGTACAGGGACAGACGTGGCCATGGAAAGTGCCAGTGTCACATTGGTGAAGGGCGACCTGAGAGGCATTGTTCGTGCCAGAAAGCTGAGCCGTGCCACCATGAAGAATATCAAACAGAACTTGTTCTTCGCTTTTATTTACAATGCACTTGGCGTCCCTATCGCAGGCGGGGTACTCTACCCCATATTCGGAGTATTCCTTAACCCCATGATAGCGGCAGCCGCCATGAGCTTCAGTTCGGTTTCCGTTATCGTAAACGCACTTCGCCTCAGAGGGACACGCATATGATCACATTCCAAAGAGCATATATGTACAACACGTGGTTCGCGCTTTTTCTGCTGATATCCATTTTTGCGACCCCTGTATTCGCCGACTCTGATTCTGGGCACGACGAAACGGCCGAGAAAGGCATGGATGAGTTTTTTAAAGGGGCCTCTCAAAAGAATGGCTGGAGCATCTTCTACGAAGGGATGACCCTTCAAGGAAAACGGATCGAGATAGCCGGTGGTCCTCATTGGCTCTCCATGCATGGCGGAGGCTGTGCCAGTTGCCATGGAGAAAAGGGACAAGGCGGATTCACTCCCATGATGTGCAACAAAAAGACACCGCCCATATATCTCAAGGCTCTTATGGGGAGTGAACATGAGCATAATGGCATGAAAGAGAAACATACGCCGTACACCATCAAGACCATCAGGCGGGCCTTGGAGTTTTCCATCAATCCGGCGGCCGAGCGCCTCGATCCCTGCATGCCCAAATGGTATCTATGGGACGACGATTTCAGGGACCTGCTTTTCTATCTGAAAATGATTGGTGAATAGAAAAATTCCCATCCGAAAAACGGATCACCCAACGTACTTCTTGGAAAGAGGTAAGGAGAAGGGTTGAGATGACAAAGAGCGATTTGATAATCCTCGGTGGTGGCTCAGCAGGAGTTGCTGCAGCAATACGTGCTCAAGAACTGGGCGCGCGCGTCACCCTCATCAATGAAGGAATCATCGGCGGGACCTGCGTCAATACCGGCTGCGTCCCTTCAAAGACGCTGATTCGTGCCGCAGAGGCTCATCACCGAACCGGGAATCACCTTTTTGCTGGCATTGAAAGTTCGTCCCGCATTATGGATTTTGGGGCGATCATCCGCCAGAAGGACGAACTCGTCGATTCACTCCGAAAAGCGAAGTATAGTGATGTGCTGGCACAGTACGACACGATCAAGAGAGTCGAAGGACAAGCCAGGTTTCTTGCGCCTGACATCATCATGGCAAGTGGGCAGAAATACAATGCGCCAAAGATAATTGTGGCGACAGGAGCGCGTCCTTGGCTTCCACAGATCCCCGGCTTGCAGGACGTTAACCCTTTGACCAGCACCTCTGTTCTCGAATTGGATCGTCTCCCTGAATCAATGGTCATCCTCGGAGGACGATACATTGGCCTTGAATATGCCCAGATGCTGGCCCGGTTGGGAACACAAGTGACCCTTCTTCAGAGAAGCGACTACATCCTGCCAACTGAAGACGAAGACGTTTTGGGAGAATTGACTAAGTATTTGTCCAACGAGTCCATTCAAATCCATACGGGAGTCCATGTTGAGGAAGTTCACAGCGATGGGGACGGCGTATCTGTGAATGCCATAAAAGATGGCAAGAAATACGTTGTCACGGCTGAACGAATTCTTTGCGCTACAGGAAGGCGTCCTGTGACCAATGATATGGGCTTGGAGGACATTGGAATACGTGTGGGGCAAGACGGTGAATTGTTCGTCAACGACACCCTCCAAACAAACCAGCCTGGAATATATGGCGCAGGAGATGTCGTCGGTGACCCTGCTTTTGTTTACACGGCGGCCTATGAAGGCCGCTTGGCTGTGGACAATGCTTTAGGGGAAAAGCCCACGCAACGTGATTACACAGCTCTCCCGTGGGTCATCTTTACCGATCCTCAAATCGCTGGTGTCGGTTTAAACGAGAAGGACGCAGCAGAACGTGGGCTGGCAGTCGATGTAGCCAAACTGGAGCTGAAGGATGTTCCGCGAGCATTGGCGGCTCGAGACACACGAGGCTTTATCAAGTTGATTAAACAACGTGGAAGCGACACGCTGCTTGGAGCACGCATTCTGGCACCTGAAGGCGGTGAACAAATCATGGAGGCGGCGCTGGCGATCCGACACGGTATCGGCGTTTCTGAACTCGCATCTGCGTTTCACCCCTATCTGACACAATCTGAAGGGGTCAAACTCTGTGCCCAGAGTTTTGAAAGGGACGTGAAGAAGCTGTCATGCTGTTCGGCGTGAGAGAGTTCGTCACAGGCCTATCCCTGTCGATTACGACTGCCCGGCTCTCCGGCCCAGGAAATAATTCCAGACGGAAGCGGAAAGCAAACCAGCAATGCCAAGCCATAGCAATATATTGACATAAAACGCGAAAGTGAACACCAGGACGGACACACCGCTTGCAATGTGAACGCGCAAGGGCCCTGAATGGTTATGCCGTTTTTTGGTGGCATAAAGCCCGATGCCACCCACAATAAGGAAAACGACCAGAAGAGGTGCGAGAACTGCATCGTTCACGATAAATCCGACCCCAAGGGCTGTGATCAGTGCGATGAGTGGCCCGAAACCCAAGCAGCATAGAAGTGTGAAAAACGAACCAGCAAAGCCGATTTTATCTAAATAATTTTTAAACATCATACCGCTCCTTTAAGCCATATCTACTTGCACAAAAGAATGATTCCCCATGCCCTTTAATCTGCGGAAATCGACACCCCCTGACCAGCGATGAAACCCACTTCACCCAGAGGACAAAGTGGGCCTTCTGTTTTAGTCATCAATGGGGACACCTAACCCCGATTCCTTCAACTTCCCCAGATCAATGCCTTGATCTGTACAGCAGGTCATGAGCTTACCGTCGATAACGACGGCAGGGACAGAGTTGATCCCAAGCTTGCGGGCTCGAGCTGCAACATCGGTGTCCTTCATGTCCAGAACTGACACTTCGCACGAAGAACACGCCTCGTTGCGTATCTGTTCGACAACGTCCATACAGAGCGGACACCCCGCACCAAACACCTCTATCTTTCTCTTGGTGGTCATGAAGACCTCCTCTTTTTATCATCAAGTGCCGCAAGAATCGGGCATCCATCAAGAGGACCGAGTCCAGGGCAACTAGAAGCTAGCTTTCGTAGAGCTTCCTTAATTTCAAGCAACGATGCGATTCGATTTTCCACGTCGGTAATTTTATTTTCAATCCGAGCTTTTACATCGATACACGAAGCGTCCATTTTCGTTCGTAACAATAAAAGTTCGGATATTTCCTTCAAAGAAAACCCCAGTCCCTGCGTCTGCTTTATAAAATAAATTCGGGCGACCGATTCGTCAGGAAAACGCCGGTGCCCTGACTCAGTACGCGGAGGAGCTGGAATAAGCCCTTTTCGTTCGTAGTACCGAATTGTTTCGATATTCACACCGGTCCTTTTGGCCAGTTGCCCAACTGTCAATCCTTCCATGGCTCCTCCTTTGATATTAATATAAGACCTGTACTTTGGTACAGGTCAAGAGCTCGTGCCTATTAATTACAAAAAGATGAATATATGTATCATACTGCTGATCGAGTAGATCTCGAGATGACGACTTCCGTGACCTTCTTTTCTACATGAAGAACATCGGAGAATAAAGAAAGGCCGCCCAGATCACTGGACGGCCTTTCTCATAATTGTTTATTCGTTACACTTCTGTTTGGCGAGGTACTATGACAGTAAACGTAGAACCGCTTCCAACCTCACTTCTCGCTGTGATGTCTCCACCAACTTCGCGCATTGTCTTCTTACAGGCCGCCAGACTGATTCCGCTCCCGCCCGCCTTGGTGGTATAAAACGGAGTGAATATCTTGCAGACCTGGTCTTCACTGATCCCGACGCCCTGGTCTTCAACCTGGACTGTGCAATGGTTGCCATGTCTATTGGTCGAGATGAAGACGCTGTTCCCTGGCTTGGAAATGTCCAACGCATTATCAAGCAGCTTGGACAGCACCCAGGATATGGCTGCCGGGTCAACCTGTGATGGGCAACCATTGACGTCATTTCGAACATCCAAGTTGATGTCCTGTTCCTTGAAACGCGACTGGTATCTTTGGGCCATCTCTTTCACCGCCTCATTGAGGTCGACGGTAGTGATATGGAGGCTTTCCTTGGCTGCGTATTCGGTCATGGATTCAACAAGGTTGTCCATGGCGGCAAGTTCGCCTCTGAAATCCTTGTTCAACTGCGGATCGTTGAGTCCTTTGGCCTTATCGAAGAGACTTCGAATTGCATTGAGATTATCCTTGATTTCCCAACTGATAACCCCAGCGGTCTTGCCCAAAGTCCCGAGCCGTTCCGCTTCAACCAGCTCTTCGGTTCTACGACGCTGTCTATCTGAAAGCCACCCAAGGATGGATGCCACGAATATGAAGATTGTAACTTGAGAGATCGCAACAGGAACTGGCATTGCATGAGCGCTGTCAGCGGTCATACCTGTAATAAACAGGATGGAGATCGCAATAGAGGCCCATATGCCTATCTTCAATCCGAACCAGAATGCTGCGAGCAAAATGGGTATGAAGAAAAGTTCTCGATGCAGGCCATGATGGCTAAAACTGCCTTGCAGGCCGCTGAAGTGCAGGGCGGTTATAACGCTGGTAATCAGAACCAATATCTGTATCTTCGTACTCATTTTCATTTCGATACTCATAACAATCTCCTTATTCCGAAAAAGGGAAGCAGTGCCACCAGTTGCTACTAGTGCATCGAACGAATGGTGCCGCTGCTCTTTTCAACGATCAGGTGATCCACAACTGAGTCGTCCTTGGTCAGTATCTCGACCATGAAATCATCGTCTCGTTCCATAACAGTGCCTGTCTTGATATTGGGATTCCGGGCGATGTGATTGCTCGCCAGAGTTTCTGCATGATTTGCAGTCTCCACCAAGGCGGGTGTCTCGGAAGATTGTTCCGTTGTGGGAGCAGGCGGAGTTGTGGTTTGTTGTCCGCCCATCATGTCCTTGAATGTTTGCCCATTCATCATGTCGTTCATGCTTCCTATCATCCCACTGGAAGACCCTTGGCTGCCGCCGCCCATCATTGCCAGAGAAGGTGAAACAGCGATGATGGCAACAAACAGAATGGCTCCCAAGGCAATAGTAATTTTCTTTGTGGTGCAGTGCATAAGAACTCCATGGTTTACCGAGACTCTCGGTGTTGATGTTATGCGTATGCATAGGCAAACCACGTGCCAAATTGTCAGTTCGGGATAAAATGCTAGAAATTACGGTGTGATAGTTGTGAGATGTGGATAATGACAGGCCTTCAGTTCACCTGAAAGCGTTCACCTGTGTGTCTAAAAAATGTACACACTGCACCAAGGTGGATAATTATTAGACACCTAAGGAGGCTATGAAAGGAGAAAGCTATGCGGTCTTAACAACTGCAATTGTTATATCGTCCAGTTGCTCAGCGTCACCACGGAATTCTATCAGTGCCTGTTCCAATGCTTGGATGATTTCCTCTGAAGTTCGAGAAGAGTTGGCCCTAATCACTTTTTTCAGACGTTCTTTGCCGAACATGACCTCTCCAGGAGAGAGAGTTTCCCAAATACCGTCGGTTCCAATGACGAAAATCTGTCCGGAGGCAAGATTGCTTCGTTCGCACAACTCAAAATGAGCATCACTGACGACACCAAGCGGCAACCCTTCACCTTCCAAATTCTCGAACTTGTCGGTTGCCGGGTCATAAATTAATGCAGGCTCATGACCAGCGCGAACCCAACGGATATCATTGCCTTCTGTAAGCTCCAGCAGGAACAGTGTCATGAAACGGCCCGACATATCCATGTCATCGAACAAAAGTTCATTAACTGCCTGTACAATGCTATCCAAGTTGGCTCCAGACCCGGCTTGGCTGCGAAGATATGCCCTTGCCGAGGACATCATCAATGCGGCTTGAACGCCATGCCCGCTGACATCTCCCACCGCCACTATGAGGCAATCTCCGTCCTTGGTCTCCCTAGATATAAAACCGTAATAATCGCCACCGGTTTCATCACAGTATGTGCTCTTCGCGGCAACATCTGCATTAGAAAAAACCGGGCTTTCTGATGGAAGCAAGCTTTGCTGAACTTCCTGGGCCACTTCCAACGCGTGCTTCATAACCACCCGTTCATGTAACTCGGGCAGCATTTTATTGAATGCAAAACCGAGCTGACCGATCTCGTCAGTGGAGCGAACATTTGCTTTGGCAGAAAAATCTCCCCTGGACACACCTTGCACCGCATCGACCAACTCTCTGATGTTTCGCGTAAAAAATCTTGATAATATAAGAGCTATGCCAAAAACCAAGCCTGCCACCAGGAGCATGACATACCCCATCTTTATGTCATGCTCATCAACCTGCGTTACAACATAGTCGCGAGCAGCCTGCGCATCCTTGACAATGTCATCCTTGGGAACAATCAAAAGAAGTGATGTGCCACTTTCATCGATAGGTGCATATGCCCAGAGAGCATCCCCGTCTTTATAGGAGGGCATACTGACGACACCAGTTTTTTGAGCGAAGAGGTCGGCTGCTATGACACCTAATTGTTCAGCGTTATCAGAGGTGAGCCACTTCTCTCCCTCCGGAACCCACCAATGCCCTCGACCGATCTTATGAACTTGCTCTTGAGCCACGACCTTCAAGCGAGGAGGTCTATTCCCTTGGCCGAAAGCCGGCTTGACGAGAAAGGCTTCTACATTGTCGGAAAACATATTGACATGATGATTCTCACGGAGAAGAGCATCTATTGGGACGACAATGGATAAATTACCCAGCAACTTTCCTTCATCATTTTTGATCGGAGCAGTCACTTTGAATGCCAAACGCCGTGTTAGCTTATCCAGCAGAGGCAGCGACCATGTCAGCCCTCTCTGCAAATTGGAAGCCTCATCAATCTCACCTTGAGAACGGCGTATTTTGTGTTCATCATTAACTTTGGGGTATGTGACACGGCTGCCGTCAGACAGAATCATCTCGATCCATAAAATCAACTTAGGGTACTTAAATTTAGCTGTCCCCATCAATGGAATCAGATTATTCATTATTGGCTTGTCGCTCTTATTCCCCTCAAAAGTAGCCTGTTGAAAATCAACATCAAGAGACTGCTCGCGGTCCCGCACATGCAAGGTAAAGTATTCTTCCAAGACCTCGTTCATCCTTACATCGGAGGGAATGAATGGGGCGTCATTCGTGGTATGGGCGTATCCGTACAACACCCCTTCTATTCTTGAAGCTATGAGGAATGATATTGATTCAAGGAGTTGACGTTCCTGTCTTAAGACTCGCGCGTGATCTTCAACAATACGCTTGAGTCCCATGCGGGCCTTGTGCACAAGCACTTTCTCGCTTCTTTCAGCAAGGTTGTTCCCCATCACGGTCAGATCCCTTTGAATGCTGGTTCGAACCATCAGCAAAGGGAACAAAGAAATAACCATTAATAGAATTAGTAGCTTAAAACGGATACGCATCATGCCTCCTGAGTCACCATGACACTTAATTCATTCAGAAGGTAAATTCTACAGGCTTTCCCCTGTAATCACTACCCATCAGTACAGTTTTAACTGATGGTTGGAGAGCTCTGCAATCTATCTTATTTCAAAGGCGCCAATCGTCATGTAATAACTAGTTTATTAAAATCACAATGTATTCTTTTTGTATTTATTGGCTAGGTAACTTTCACAACAGCTATCGTCATGTCATCCAACTGCCCGGCTTCTTCATGGTATTCATTCAGCGCCTGCTCCAATGCTTGGATGATCGCCGCTGAGGATTCAGACGAGTGAGTACGAATCACTTCCTTCAGACGGTCCTTGCCAAACATTTTCCCATCAGAAGAATGAGTTTCCCATATGCCATCAGTCCCAATGACAATAACATGGCCTTTTACAACAAGAATCACATTCCATACTTTTTCAACTTATTATTCAGCGTAGTTCGTGTGATGTTGAGAATCTTTGCGGCTTCACTCTTGTTCCAGCCGGTTTGTTCCAGGGTCGCAAGGATTGCCTGTTTCTGGATATTCTCAAGCGGTTGCCCGCCAAGTTGAAGAGAGTTTGGTCCTGTTGCTTCATTCAGTTCATAACTTTCGATAACAGTCGGCGGGAGTTCCTTTTCCGTCACATACTCTCCCATGGAAAGTATTACCGCACGCTCAACCGCATTCTCCAGTTCACGTACGTTCCCCGGCCAGGGGTGCCGAATGAGCATATCCATTGCGACAGGTGTGAACCCACTGAGTTTTTTTCTGTTTTTTTCGGCAAATCGTTCGAGGAAGAAATTTGCAAGCAAAGGCACATCATCTTGGCGGTCCCGAAGCGGAGGCATCTTCAGCACCATGACGTGCAGTCGATAGTAGAGGTCTTCACGGAAGTTGCCTGCTTCCACTTCTTTTTTGAGGTCTTTATTTGTTGCAGCGACAATCCGAACATCAACCGAGAGAGCAGTGTCGCTGCCTAACCGTTGGATTTCTCGTTCCTGCACGGCCCGGAGCAACTTGGCCTGCATGGGCACGGATATTTCCCCAATTTCGTCGAGGAATATTGTCCCTTTATGGGCCTGCATGAAGCGACCGTCGCGTCTTTTGTCAGCACCGGTGAAAGCACCTTTTTCATGTCCAAAGAGTTCTGATTCCAAAAGAGTCTCGGAAAGGGCTGCGCAGTTGATTGTCACGAGCTGTTTCTTTTTTCTGTTGCTATTGAAATGTATTGCCCGGGCGATGAGTTCTTTGCCTGTCCCGGACTCACCGGTGATCAGAACGGTTGCCTCGGTAGGGGCAACGACTTTCACCATCTCGGTGACTTCAGTCATGGCGGGACTCGATCCGATTATACCGGCAAGGGTCTGCTCAGGGGAGACTGCCTCCTTGAGATATTTATTCTCATCAGACAAACGCCTATGATCAAGGGCTCGTTCAAGGATGATTTTGAGTTCATCAAAATTCAGCGGCTTGGTCAGGTAGTCGTATGCGCCCAACTTCATGGCTTCGACAGCGATTTCAACCGACGAGTAGGCCGTCATTATCAAGACAGGGATGGCGGGATTGAATGCCTTGATTTCTTCCAACGCCTCTATTCCGCTGACTGTTGCCATGCGTACGTCCATGAGGACGGCATCGTAGGGCTGGTCTTTGACGGCAGTGATTGCTTCTGCCCCATCCGTGACCGAAGATGTTGTATAGCCCCAGCCCCCGAGGACCGTTTCAAGCATCGAGAGGTGGCCTTTTTCATCATCTACAATAAGTATTGTTGCTTTCATTGTGTGCACTTTTGATAGAATTTTAGACGAAAGATATTGTGAATGTCGTACCTTTGCCTGCCGTGCTTGCAATGTCGATCTTTCCACCATGGCCTTCCACGATTTTTCGAACGACAGCAAGGCCGAGACCGGTACCCTGATTTTTTGTTGTGAAATAGGGATCAAAAATGATCTCCTTGTCTTTCTCAGGAATGCCTATCCCTGTATCAGACATTTCGATGAGCAAGCGCGAATCTGAAGCGCGTACATTGATGGATAATTGACCTCCGGTCTCCATTGCCTGGATACCGTTAAGGCCGATGTTGAGAAGGGCTTGAACAATGCGATCTGCATCGAGTTCTATGTGTGGCAGATCCTGATCAACATGGATTTCAACCTCAACTCCCTGACTCACCGCATCTTGTTGGAGCAACCGGGAGACGGTATCTATCACGATATTCATGTCGGTTTTCCGAAGTTTGAAATCAGAGGGACGGGAGAATTCCAGAAGTTCCGATATGACTCTATTGAGTCGCTCAGTCTCGGAGATCATCACTTTCGCAGCCTTTTGGCTCTCACTTCCTTCATCAAACAGCCCCGCAAAGTAGGTTGCAAACCCCTTGATGCTGCTGAGTGGGTTGCGCACCTCATGGGCTATGCCCGCCGCGAGGTTGCCAATGGCAGCCATTTTCTCACGCTGTCTCATCTCTGATTGGAGACGATGGATCTCTGTGAGATCGCTCAGAATGAATATCTTTCCAAGGTGGAGCCCTTCATCCGTAACCACGGGGGCCACGCTTATGTTAACCGGGGAAGACTTTCCGGCTACCTTTATTGAAAGCTCCCTGGTGATGGGGGTTTTCATACTCGCGCCATCTTCAGACAGTTTGATGATATTTGCAGGGAGAACGTCATCCACAGATTGGTTGATGACTGTTTTTGCGTCAGCTCCGAGAAGAGCGGCGGCGTCCCTGTTCAAATGTGTGATGTTTCCGTCAGGGCCGACGACAACCAGACCAACCGGGAGGTTCGATACAATTTCCGCAGCAAAGGCCCGAGTGTCTTTTAATTGTTTGTTAGATCGATGGTATGCCTGAACCCACACCAGGGAGACCATGCAGCCAAGTGCCAGCAACAGCAAGACTGCTGATGTCGTGGCCATTATTGTGATGTCCTCTCCGCGTGCATCAACGAATGGCTTAATATCTAACCCTATAAATATGAGCGGCTTTATTATGATGTCTTGGGACTGCTGCCGTTGCATCATACCCATATGTGAACTTGTGCCTTTCGTCCCACTTGAGGTGCCGTTCATGCGATGCTGCATCATGCCCCCCATCATATAGTTCGTCACTTGTGATCTGTCGGCATTCAGAGTGATGAACTCTTTGAAGACGATGAATGAATCAGGAGTATGGTTGTCCTCCAGGATTTTCCATTGCGCCTTTTGGGTTGGAGACAGGGCTTTGATTTGCGTTTTTGAGAGGAATACCTCTCCGATTCTTTCAGAGTCGCTATGGGCGATTATCTTCCCTGATTGGTCTGTGAGAGTGATGTAAAGGATATCCGGCAGCTCGGCGGTGGCGTCAATCAATGCCTGCAATCTGCTTTCAGTGCCAAATCTGCCCATCATTCCAGCTTGGGCTCCCGCCTCAAACGACTTGATAAGGGCCCCGCCTTTTTCGCCGAGCACCTTCTCCATATACCGTACTTCACGGTTATAGTTGAACACGGCGAGTACGACGATAACCAGGGTCAAAATGGCAGTCATGCCTATGATGAGCCAAATGGATGCAGAGCTTCCCAAAAGTCGTTTTTGAATTCTCATAATGATCCTGCGGGATGAGGGTGACTAATTTTTAGACGATGAGCCGCCATACTGGTTAAAAATTAATCACAATGCTGTTGTTTGGCAAGCACTAAAACGACAGTCTTCATCTCGGAATCCTAAAAAAATAAGTTATTAAAACAAGTTATAATGCAGACGCATTCTTTGGCACGGGGCTTGCCTTATAGGTTGTATCTTCAACAACAAAACCGGAGGATACTATCGTGAAGAAGACTATTATGGCACTCACACTGATTATGGCTATTGCATTTATTTCCACCAACGCCATGGCGCGGGGAATGAACGGCGGACATGGAAACGGCTACAACATGCATTACAATACTGGAGCCAACTCCCAAGTCGACCCCCAAGTCTATCAGGACTTCCTGAACTCCACCTCAGACCAGCGCGCAGAAATCGCTGCAGACAGAGCTGAGATCGCAGCGCTCATGGCAAGCCCGACACCGGATGCCAAGAGGGTTCGTACCCTGACTGAGAAGATCAACAAGAATATTACCACGCTGAACGAAAAGGCAACTGCTCTGAACCTGCCTACACACGGCATGACGGGTCACGGCATGATGGGGTCTGGAATGATGGGCCGCGGTATGATGGGTGGCGGCATGATGGGCTTCAACGGCCATGGCAATGGCTACGGCAATGGATGCCCTAATTGGTAGAGTATATCACGTCGGCGAGAGGGAGCACCAGTTCCCTCTCGCCAACTCTTTTTATCTGGAGAAAATATCATGTGGAATTGTAATTGGGGATTCATGAACGGCACTGGCCCAGGCTGGTTTATGGGAGGAGGCTTCGGAATGCTCTTCAACTTGTTCCTCCTCGTCGCCGCGGTGATCCTGGCATACAAGCTCATTCAGCGGTTTGTCCTTCGCCCAGAAGGAAGCAGAGACAAAAATGATTCATTGGAAATACTCAAGCGCAAATATGCCAATGGTGAAATCGATGACGAAGAATTTCGCCGAATACGAGAAGTACTCGAAGCCTAGTGTGTCAATTTTGAACTCGGCGTGATCTCGTATAATCCCCCAACAGTCGCCGGTCACTCTATTAAAAAATAATGACGTTATACTGTTAGCATAGCCCCTTTTGTCGTAGATATTACAGTCAAGCTGTCATCTATTGCACAAGCGCAATGTGTGAACAAAGCTACACTAATCCCGATAAATTTAGTTTGGGTTATTCTTCAAACAACCACCAACCGAGCGGAAGTTTCTGCTCCTAGGTGGCCCTAAGAATGGGGACTTTACAAATACGTTGTGACTTATGCCCAAAGACGCGATGAGATCGCCCCTGTGATGGAATGTCTCTAACAGTTAGCCAAGGCTTATACGCATGGTTCCTTCCGGAGCCACGACCTGCTTTGATCCATTTCGGAATTGTAGTTTCTGAACAGTCATACCTTTTTTCGAGTCATAAAAAAGTTGCTCCTGCTTATTTCACCTGCTGAATATATCAGGACCAAGGGCAGTATACATCTTTATTACTCGCCACAATAGTTAATGTAAAACAGCCCGCGCCGGAGAATCCGGCGCGGGCTGTTTTGTTATCAAATGAGGTTTGTCTATGTGGGCGAGTAATAAAGATCTTTAGTGGAGGAACTGAAAAACACCATTTTTGGTATCCAAAAAAGTGTATCAAGTAATAGAGTTTTTAAGTGGGGGAGGTTGGATGATGAAAAAACTACAATCTTTGAGTAATAAAGTTTTTAAGTCAATTGACTATGACGCTTGCTCAAGACCTCTTTTTGCAGAATTGACGCACACAACTTATAGGGTTCATCCGGGTAAAGAGTACTTTTCTAATAACTCCAAAGTATGCTCTAGTCCGATGGACTATTCATAATCGGAATACATCACTTGCCGCCCTTTTGCGAGTCGTTGCTTGGCTTCACCGGTTCATACGGCTGTGTAGTAGATTGGGTTGACATAAATTCGTAAACAGGAGCAGCAAGAACTCAAGGTGAGAAAAATATGAAAACAATCATTTTGGGAGATATCCATGGAGACTTTCAGGTCATCAACCCGTTGGTCAAAAGCCAGCAGTCGAACATAATTATTCACGTTGGAGTTTAGCTACTGGCCCTACAGAAAAGGTTGGCCTCCAAATGACCCTAAGTTGTAAAATGGCGACACTAAAGTGTATTATTGCGATGGAAACCATGAAGACCACTCAGAGCTTGCCCAAATTACAGCCTCTTGGAATTTCGAAATTTATCCCAATGTTTTCTATCAACCCAGAGGTTCAGTCCTGACACTCCCTGATGGACAGAAGATCCTCTTTTCCGGTGGAGCAGCGTCGACTGACGAGGCCTCCCGAATTGAAGGCGATGACTGGTTTCAAACTGAAGTCCCAATCATGGAAGACCTCGATAGAATCCCTGAATGAGTTGAAATTGACATAGTGGTAAGCCACACGGTTCCAACATTTTTCGAGCTTCGTAAAACGCCTCTTTTCGGATATGCAAGAGGACATTGGCTCGGCAAACACGACGAACCTACAAGACTGATTCTGAATGAAATATTGTTCCGATCCCAGCCAATTAATTGGTACTTTGGACTCTTTCATATTTTCCAGGAAGGCAATTACGACGGTATTAAATGGACCGCCCTGGCCATGTCCGTCGATGGCGGATAAAAATGGTGGACTGAGTTGATATAAAAACAGAGGTCATTCAAGCTCAACGTATTTTTCTAGAAAGTTAAAAGTATCCTTGAGCTGGATGAGTCCTTTTAAAGGGGGTTTATATACATAGCTAGCCAATTGCGAAGTAAAAACAGCCGCAATTAAACGGCTGTTTTTCAGTTTAATCGTAGTCAATGTCGAGAAACAATTGCTCTTTTTCTTTTGGGAAAGCCTTATCTACTGATCGCTTAAATGCGTCCCAACTTGAGGCCACCTTCATCAGTGTGATGATAGCAAATATATGTTCCCGGAGTCTTGGATGACCGAAATCAGGATTGAACCACCTGTGGTAGTGAGCTAGCTTATTGCCTTTAGCATCAACTGGAGTTTTTCCTTTAAGTTCTTCGAGGATGCCAGGGGCCAATCGGTCATAAACAAAATCATTTGTCCACTTACCAATGACACTCGGCCTTTTGACTGTCCATGGTTTATAATCCCAACCCCTCAAACGGAATATCTCTTTGTAGAAAGCATCAGGGAATGTTTTCGTCCATTTTTGTAATTCATTGTCCAGATATTGCTCAAGAATTTTTGAAAGTGCATCTTTGGCTCGGTGATCTTGGTACCCTGTTGCTTCGTCGATAAGGGCAACGATACCGACCCGCGCAAAGCCTCTGACAAGTGTTTCCGCAAATAAGGCATACCTATGCTCTTGGTCCGTTTTCAGTGCTCCGGCATTGCGAGCATCAAGAATGGCATCACATAAATCAGCTAACGCTTCTGCTTTGTATCCGTGGACAGGTTTAGGAGTTGCCCCCACAAGTATCGTCGGCTCTTCCATGGCCAATGATAACCCGTTGGAAATAAATGGATTTAGTGTCTTGTTGGTCGAAATTCTGGCCATTCCTTGGCCACGTCCTTTCATCCCAATTGCAGATGTCATGCTTCTTCCAGAGATATACCGCTGGCCATCCTCAGAAACAAAGCATTTTAACTCTATGTCACCAATAGGCAATTCACCGGAATGGCTCACCTGTTTTGTCACTGGCAACTTGTCCTCGTCTTTGACAAGGCAATTGGCCACGTCTGATAATTCAGCCTCAATGGGCTCAATCAATTTCTTTTTTCTACCCATGTACAAGCTCCTTGTAGGTAAGTCTTTTGCCTACGGTTTCACGCAGAGTGCGCTCAATAAATTCCATAGTTGAAATATTGACGGTGTTGTGTAGGAAAGAGAACTCATCGATGTAGCGATGCAGGTTCTTTGCGCTCATATAGTGGTAAACACCATAGTATCCACGCTTCAACAACGCCCAAAAGCTTTCGATACCGTTAGTGTGAGCCTTACCGTTAATGTATTCACCAACTGAATGCTTAACTGTGAGATGTTCATATCCATCAAGCCCCTTGTATGACGCCAGATCGTCAGTCACGACAACCGAACCAGTAGCCACGTTTTCAGTGATAAAAGTGTGCAGGGTCTTTTTGTTTACTTTATCAAATCTCTGAGCAACCACTTGGCCGCAATCAGAAACAATGCCGACAACAGGCATCTTACCTACGTTGCCACGCCCCATTCTAAGTTTCTTGTTGGAATGCTTATTGGTTTCCTTCCCACCGAAATAGCTTTCGTCCACCTGAACTTGTCCGTTCATCTTGTCATTGTCACCGCTAAACCATGCTTTACGGATACGATGAGCAAGAAACCAAGCCGTTTTCTGTGTAACGCCTAGTTCTCTAGCCATTTGGGTTGAGGGAATGCCTTTCCGGGCAGTCGTCATCATATAGATGGCCATGAGCCATTTGTGGAGAGGAACTTTTGATTCAGAAAGAACGGTTCCTGTACGGATACTAAAATGCTTACGACAAGAGCGGCAACGATAAGGCATAGGTTTATGGTCAACGCATTCAACCGTGCTGTCGCTGCCACAATGAGGACAATGCCTGTCATCTGCCCATCGCTTTCCTTCAAAATAGATGCGAGCTGATTCTTCTGTGGGGAAGTTTTGAAGGAATTCGTAGAGGCTCAGGCTGTTTTCTGTAGACATTTAATCGCTCCATTCGTCTCTTGTGTAGATACAAGATAGCGTATGGGGTTTGGCTAGTCAAGTCGCTTTTAAGTATTTCGACTGGCTTTGGCTAGCTATGTATATAGCTCCTTTTTAAAGGCCTGTTGTGAAAACATGTCAATTGCTGCAAACTAATGCGAAGGAGCGTATATTGCCTGATTATGATGCCATAGTGGTCGGGGCCGGGCCTGCTGGGACATGCACGGCTATTCATGCTGCCCGGCAGGGGGTGCAAGTCTTGCTGCTGGATCAAAGTACGTTTCCTCGTGAGAAAATGTGCGGTGATGCCTTGTCATCTCTGGCCGTGGCCGAACTCAATTCTCTAGGTATTCTCCCACGCCTACTGGAAATCCCGCATACACCGGTGCAGAAAATCACCTACTATTCGCCTGATGGTAGTTCCGTGACTGTACCCATCCTCAAGATGGATGATGCCGTCCCGGCGACCGGTATCATTTGCCGCAGGGTTCTTTTGGACAACCTCCTAATGGAGGTGGCGGCTGAAGAAGGTGTGGAGATCGTCGACTGGTGCCGGGTGACTGGGATCCTTACCAAAAATGGACAGGCCTGTGGTATTGAGGGCGAGCGCGGTGGCGGACGAAAGGTCTCCTGGACAGCCAAGGTCGTTGTGGGAGCCGACGGCAATGAGTCCATCGTTGGTAGGCAGATGAAGATGCCTCGGTATCGGGAGTATCGGGCCCTAGCGGTTCGCGCCTACTATCGTCAGGTACTTGGCATCAGAGGTAATATCGAAGTCCATTTTCCTGAGGAAGTCTTGCCGGGGTATGTCTGGTTCCACCCCACGGAAACCAGCCAGACCAATGTGGGGCTGACCATACCCATGGATGTGGTCAAGCAGGGCAACATCAAGCCCAAGCATGCCCTCCGTCGCGCCCTGGAATCGCCCAAACTCAAGGAACGGTTCGCCTTTGCCGAGCAGATGGGCGAGATCGAAGCAGGCATCCTGCCCGTGGGCACTCCGGTTAAAGAGATACACGGCGACGGCTTCATCCTCGTTGGCGATGCTGCCGGGCTGGTCAATCCCTGTAGCTCTGACGGTATCACCAACGCCATTATTTCGGCTCGGATAGCTGGTGACGTGCTCGCCAAAGCCTGCCGGGGAAACCTCTTTGATGAGGCTGCCCTGCGCGAATATCCCTATACTTTGTGGAAAGAGATCGGCCCGTCCTTGGAAATGGGGGGGCGCCTTCTGGGATTGAGAACGCCCAAGGCTATTGGCAGTCTCATCCGCAGTGCCTCACGGCGACCCCACAATGCGGGTTGGATTTCCGGCATTCTTCTGGGATCGGCCTTGCCGTCGGAAGACCTGGAAGACTTTCTCTCCTACATTAATTTCTTCGCCAAATAATCACGTATTCAATTGTGCCATTAGCGGCGCATCGTTCGGCACACAGCCATGCCCTGTGGGTCATGTCTGGCACAGCTCTGTTGAAATGCCCGCCTCCTATCTATTCTCATAGTCTCCTGTATTAAAAGGGATTCTCTGCTATTCACCCTTCCTTTCCCCCGTTCGGAACATCTTTTGAAGATATCCTGGCATCAACAGTTACGCCGGGAGGTCGTCATGAAAGAGACACTGCGTCATTACCTGAACCCACTGCACGTTTTTTGCCGCCTGAAAAGCTGCGGTCTGCCGAATAGCACAGTTATCAGGCTCTGCGGCGTGTACGAGCGGGTTTATTCCCGGCTTCTGTAACCGAACACCGACAACTATGAGAGGGAGATCCCATGTCCAACCGTAAGGAACTTGCTAATGCCATTCGTGTCCTGAGCATGGACGCCATCCAGAAAGCCAACTCCGGCCATCCCGGAGCGCCGATGGGCATGGCCGACATTGCCGAAGTGCTGTGGAACGACTATTTGGTCCACAACCCGGCAAACCCCAAATGGGCTAACCGTGACCGGTTTATTCTTTCCAACGGGCATGGTTCAATGCTCCTCTACTCCCTGCTCCACTTGAGCGGGTACGATGTTTCCATCGATGATCTCAAACAATTCAGGCAGCTCCACTCAAAGACCCCGGGGCATCCGGAGCATGGAATGACGCCTGGCGTCGAATCCACCTCCGGGCCCCTTGGGCAGGGCATTGCCTGTGCTGTTGGCATGGCCGTGGCAGAGAAAGTGATGGCCGCTCAATACAATCGCGACGGACACACCGTCATGGATCACTACACCTATGTCTTCATGGGTGATGGGTGTATGATGGAAGGTCTCTCCCACGAGGCATGTTCTTTGGCCGGAAACCTGCAACTGGGCAAGCTCATCGTCTTTTATGACGACAACGGTATTTCCATCGATGGCTGTGTTGACGGCTGGTTCTCTGATGATACGCCGCGACGTTTTGAAGCGTACGGTTGGCATGTCGTCCCTGCTGTGGACGGCCACGACGGCGAAGCCATCAAGGATGCCATCGAAAAAGCCAGAAGAGAATTAGACAGGCCGACCCTGATCTGTTGCAAAACTGTTATCGGGCAGGGTGCTCCCAATGTGTGCGGGACAGCGAAATGCCACGGTGCGCCCCTTGGCGAAGAGGAAATTCGTTGTACGAGAGAGGCCATGAACTGGCCCCATGGTCCCTTTGAAATTCCAAAACTGGTTTATTCTGCATGGGGCGCCAAAGGGAGCGGCTTTATGGCAGAAGATTCGTGGAATGGCCGATTTAAGGAATATGAAAAGGCCTATCCTCAATTGGCCGACGAGTTTCGTCGCCGCATGGAAGGCGACTTGCCGGATGAATTTATTTCCCATGCATCCAACTTCGTCGATGCGGTGGATGCAAAGGCAGAGAGTCTCGCCACTCGCAAGTCCTCGCAAAATGCCATCGAAGGTCTTGCGCCAGTCCTGCCAGAGTTTTTCGGAGGTTCTGCCGACCTGGCCGGTTCCAATTTGACAAGGTGGTCCGGTTCCAAAACGGCGACTCCTGCCGACTGGAATGGAAACTACATGAATTATGGTGTTCGAGAGTTCGCCATGTCCGTGATGATGAACGGTATGGTGCTCCATGGTGGATTCATCCCCTATGGCGGCACGTTCCTCGTCTTTTCGGACTATGCCCGTAACGCCATGCGCATGTCGGCGCTGATGGGACTCCGTGTTCTGTACGTGCTGACTCATGATTCCATCGGTGTTGGCGAGGATGGCCCGACACACCAACCTGTTGAACATGTGGAGTCCCTTCGCCTCATTCCGAACATGGATGTATGGCGTCCGTGTGACGGCGTTGAGTCCTCTGTTGCTTGGGAACAAGCTATCAAAAGAACCGACGGGCCTTCATCTCTTATAATGTCCCGCCAGACACTGCCGCACCAAACAAGATCTTCAGAGACCATCGATTCAGTCTCCCGGGGTGGGTACGTCCTGCGCCATTGTAATGGCACACCCAACGCTATTCTCATCGCCACCGGTTCCGAGGTCAGTCTCGCCATGGAAGCGGCTATGACATTGGAATCCAGAGGACACCAGGTACGTGTCGTATCCATGCCGTGTACAGCAGCCTTTGAAAGGCAAAGCGTAGCCTATCGGGATGAAGTGCTGCTCCCTCATGTCACTGCGCGGGTGGCAGTCGAAGCCGGTGTGACAAGCGGTTGGGGCAAGTACGTCGGCCTCAACGGGGCTGTCCTGGGCATGGACCGTTTCGGAGAATCCGCTCCGGGCAACGAACTCTTCGACTACTTTGGTTTTACCGAGGCCAACTTAGTCGCACTGGTTGAACAGGTGATTGATGGGAAGAGGATTGCGGCTTAACGCCGTACTGAATTAACGGGGGGAATCCACCATGTTTCAAATGACGGAACTTGATCTGCAGGGGAAGCGGCTTCTCATACGAGAGGACTTCAATGTCCCCATCTGTAATGGGGAAATCACCAATGACAAACGGCTGGTAGCGGCATTACCGACCATTCGAACCGCCCTGAATAGGGGGGCCACAGTCATGCTCATGTCGCATCTCGGGAGGCCGGAAGAAGGAACCGACGATCCAGGCATGTCTCTTGAGCCGGTTGCCGAGAGGCTGTCCGAATTGCTTGGACAGGGGGTGCGGTTCGAGCGGGATTGGATTGGTGGGGTGGATATGCATCCCGGAGAAGTCGCACTGTTTGAGAATGTCCGGTTTCAGGTTGGCGAATTACAGAATGATTCGTTGCTGGGAACGGCCATGGCCGAGTTGTGCGATGTGTTTGTCATGGACGCGTTTGGAACAGCGCATCGCGCTCAGGCTTCGACCCATGCCGTGGCACAATATGCGCCGACAGCATGTGCCGGGCCGCTCCTGACCAGGGAGTTAGAGTCACTTGAGCGGGGACTCAGGAAACCACAGTCTCCGATCGTAGCCGTTGTCGGCGGCTCCAAGGTTTCCACCAAACTCACTGTTCTCAAGTCGCTCCTTGCAAAAGTGGACAAGCTCATTGTCGGCGGTGGAATTGCCAATAATTTCATCGCAGCTGCTGGTTTTGATATTTGCTCATCACTCTTCGAACCCGATTTGGTGGATGCCACTCGGGAGTTGATGGAGGAAGCTATGGCAGCTGACGTTGACATTCCGATTCCGTTGGATGTTGTGTGTGCACGCGAGTTCTCAGAAGACGCCCTGCCTATAAATCGACCAGTGAATCGGGTCTCGGCTAATGAGATGATTCTTGATATCGGCCCGAAGACCTCCGCTATGTACTCTAGGATTCTGGAGGATGCCGGGACTATCGTTTGGAATGGGCCGTTGGGCGTCTTTGAATTTGACCAGTTTGGACAGGGGACCATGGATCTTGCCATGTCCATTGCGAAGAGTCCCGCATACTCCATGGCCGGAGGTGGCGATACCTTGGCGGCTATCGACAAGTATGGTGTTGCTGACGACATCTCATACATCTCCACAGGTGGTGGTGCGTTCCTGGAATTCCTTGAAGGGAAGACGCTTCCAGCCGTGGGTATACTTGAAACACGGATGGTGTGACGACTATGGGAAAGAGACTCAGGCGAACAAAAATCGTAGCGACCCTCGGGCCAGCCACCTGCAATGAAGCCACCATGCGTGAGTTGATACGAGGGGGACTTGATGTGGTTCGGCTTAACTTCTCCCACGGCACAAGCGACGATCATATTCAGGCGGCTGCCATGGTTCGTGATGTGGCCGGACAGTTGAACAGGACGGTGGGAATTCTCGCCGATCTCCAAGGCCCTAAAATTCGCATCGGCGGTTTTGTAACCGGCCATGTCTCTTTGAAACAGGGTGATCGGTTCATCATTGACCCGGCAACCGCTGTCCACGAGGGAACATCCCACCGGGTGGGCATCTCCTATACGTCGCTGGCCGAGGATGTTTCTGCCCGCAGTATCCTGTTGCTCGATGACGGAAAGATCATCTTTGAAGTGACCGAAGTCGTCGGTGATGAAGTGCACTGCTTGGTTGTCACGGGCGGCATTCTGTCTGGCGGCAAGGGTGTCAATCTGCTTTCCGGTGGTCTGTCCGCAGGAGCGCTGACAGACAAGGACCGTGAAGATATGCACGCGGTGGCGAAGATGGACGCGGATTTTCTCGCATTGTCGTTTGTCCGTAACGCGGCTGACGTTGAAGAGTGCAGGGAACGCATGGCTGAACTGGGATGGAACGGTTTCATTCTCGCCAAGATAGAACGTGCCGAGGCCCTAGAACATATCGAGACCATCGTTCGGCTCGCGGACGGCATCATGGTTGCCAGAGGTGATCTCGGAGTCGAGATCGGAGATGCCAAGTTGCCCGCTGTGCAAAAGTCCCTCATCAAACGGGCTCGGACTCTCAACAAGGTTGTGGTTACGGCAACCCAGATGATGGACTCCATGATCGAGAATCCGACGCCGACACGGGCCGAGGTGTTCGACATTGCCAATGCCGTACTGGATGGCACTGATGGAGTCATGCTCTCGGCTGAGACCGCAGTGGGCAAGTACCCGGTGGAGGCCGTGACTGCCATGGGAAATATCTGCCTTGAGGCGGAGCGCCAAGAAACGGTGACGCGATCCCGGCATAGGATGGATACCCGCTTTTCCCACATCGACGAAACCATCGCCATGGCTGCCATGTATGCGGCCAATCATACGGATACGGTGGCCATCGGTGCATTCTCGGAATCAGGAGGCACGGCATTATGGATGTCGAGAATCAGTTCGGGCATTCCGATCTACGCCTTGTCCAAGAGCGAAAGAACGCGACGGCGCGTCTCCTTGTACCGGGGTGTCTACCCCGTGGATTTCAATCCCGACTCCGTCTGTGCTTCCCAGCAACATGCAGCAGCGGCAGCCGAGCTGGTCAGTCTCGGTGCGGCAGATGTCGGTGATATGGTTCTCACCACGAGTGGAGACATGGCTGGTGAGCGCGGTGGAACCAATTCAATGCGTATATGCATAATCGAAAACACTAATTGATACCTATTTGGAGGATAGCATTATGGCTCTTATTTCATTGAGACAGCTTTTGGATCATGCCGCAGAGTGCGGCTACGGTGTGCCCGCCTTTAACGTCAACAACATGGAGCAGATCAGGGCCATTATGGAGGCGGCCAGTGAAACAGAAAGCCCGGTGATCTTGCAGAGTTCAGCTGGCGCACGGAAATACGCCGGTTCAACCTTTCTTCGCCACCTGATTCTAGCAGCACTGGAAGAATGGCCGCACGTGCCGGTCTGCCTGCATCTTGACCATGGCGCATCGCCGGGGGTTTGCGTTCAGGCCATCCAGAACGGATTCAGTTCGGTGATGATGGACGGCTCTCTCATGGAGGATTCCAGCACGCCCTCCAGCTACGAATATAATGTCAACGTGACAAAACATGTCGCGGATATGGCCCATGCCTGCGGTGTGTCAGTGGAAGGGGAGCTGGGCGTGCTCGGTTCACTGGAAACGGCCACTGCCGGGAAAGAGGATGGCGTTGGTGCCGAGGGGAAACTGAGTCGCGAGCAGATGCTCACCGATCCGGATCAGGCAGCCGATTTTGTGGAGAAGACCCAGGTGGACGCCTTGGCGATCGCCATCGGGACCAGTCACGGCGCCTACAAGTTCAGCCGCCCGCCATCAGGCGAGGTGCTTGCTATTGATCGCGTCAAAGAAATTCATGCCCGCATTCCGAACACGCATCTGGTCATGCACGGGTCGTCTTCGGTGCCGCAGGAGTGGCTCATGACCATCAACGAATATGGCGGAGAACTCCCCCAGACCTACGGTGTTCCCGTGACCGAAATTCAGGAAGGCATCAAGCATGGAGTACGCAAGGTCAACATCGATACCGACCTGCGGCTGGCTTCCACCGGTGCTATTCGCAAGCACATTGCGGAGAATCCAAGCAACTTTGACCCACGGAAGTTCCTTGCCGTGGCGACCAAGGCCATGAAGGAAGTCTGCCGATCGCGTTTCCTGGCCTTTGGTTCAGCCGGATGGGGCGGGGTCATCACCCCGCGCAACCATGAGACTATGGCCGTCGGTTACGCCGACGGGAAATACGCCCCACAGGCGCGGACCAAATAACTCGGGAGAAATTATGAAAAATCCGAATACCGTCATACTGTCACCATCGTTGTTGTCATCGGATTTCAGCCGATTGGCTGATGAACTCACCCGGCTTGAAGAAGCTGGTGTCGAGTGGGTCCATTGGGATGTTATGGACGGCCAGTTCGTGCCAAACATTACTTTCGGGCCTCCTATCATAAAGAGATGCCGCAAAGAGAGCGGTCTCTTTTTCGATGTCCATCTGATGATCGACAATCCCGGGCGCTACATCGAAGAGTTTGTCGATGCCGGAGCCGATCTTATCTGTGTTCACGCTGAATCCGAGATTCATTTGGAAAGAACCGTTGCGGAGATTGCCAGACATGGTGTGCATCCGGCCGTTGCTCTGAATCCGCATACGCCGTTGAGCACGGTCAAATACCTGCTCCCGCAACTCTACATGGTGTTGTTGATGAGCGTGAATCCGGGATTTGGCGGCCAATCGTTCATTCCTTTCACCATCGACAAGATAAAGACCCTGTCGCAGATGATAAACACGGCCGGGACCGATACCTTGATCCAAGTGGATGGCGGGGTCACCCCGGACAACATCGCCGAACTGCATCAGGCCGGAGCCGATGTCTTTGTTTCCGGGTCGTCTTTCTTTGGCCACCCGCCTCTTAATGAAAGATATCAGACGTTCATGAGCGCGGCCTGTAGTGCACCTTCAGGCATTGGGAACGATGAGAGTGCTGCTTGTGGATGGGGTGCCATCACCAAGTGAACGGGAGGATTGCCGGGATAAACGGGAATATACGCTCAATGAACGAGTAAAACAGGCGTTGTAATGATAACTGCCTGATAATAACAATGTAGTTCACTGTAATAATTGATTTTTACATAAAAACGCTGTTTGTCTGCCAAGTATTGCACCGTTTAACTGGTCCATCCGGCCATTGAGAGAGTCTTGCTCTGTATACGGCCCGATTTTGGATATGGTTTGCTTACATGGACACAGCGAGGGCGGCAATGACCGCCAAGGAGACAGTCATGAGTGTCAGAATAGGCATCAACGGTTTCGGGCGTATCGGGCGCTACCTTGCCAGGCTTCTTGCCAAAGAGAGTGGGTATGAACTCGTTGCGGTCAATGCACGGGCCGATAACGGCCAATTGGCACACCTGCTCAAGTACGATTCGGTTCACGGTACTTTTGCCGGTGAGGTTGAAGCCAATGAAAAAGGGTTCACCATCAACGGCAACCAGATCGTTGTCACGCGTGATGCCCCCGGCGAATGGAGCTGGGGAGCTTGGGATGTCGACATAGTCGTGGAGAGCACAGGATATTTTCGGGATCGTCTTAGCTGTGAGCAGATGATTGATTGTGGCTGTCAGAAGGTCGTTATCAGCGCCCCCGGTGAGGATTGCGACGTAACTATCGTCATGGGCGTCAATGACCATCTGCTCAGGCCAGAGGACAGGATAATCTCCAATGCGTCCTGCACTACCAACTGTCTGGCTCCCGTGGCCAAGGTGCTACACGAAGCCTTTGGCATTGAGCGAGGACTTATGACCACGATCCATTCCTATACGATGAGCCAGCGGGTTCTGGATGGAACGCACAAGGATTTGCGCCGGGCCAGGGCCGGAGCTGTGAATATGCTGCCCACCACCACTGGTGCGGCCAAGACCGTGACTCAGGTCATTCCCGAACTCGAAGGCAAGCTCGACGGTATGGCTGTTCGCGTGCCCATCCCCAATGTTTCTCTGGTTGATTTGGTGGTGGATGTGAGCCGCGACGTGACCGTTGAAGAGGTTAACGAGACTTTGAAGACTGCCTCAATGAATGAGCTTCGGGATATCCTGGGCTATTCCGAGGAGCCACTCGTCTCCACCGATTATCTTGGCTCAACATACGGTGGTGTCGTGGACGGTCTATGCACGTCCGTCATGTCGGGTCGGATGGTTAAGACCATTATCTGGTACGACAACGAGTCCAGTTTCACCAATCAACTTCTTCGCCTTATTCGCAAGGCAGGAGCATCTTTGTAAAGGAACAGGGGGCACCCGCATTCCCGATTATTCGGTAGAAGCGTGGCTCCATAAAGGCCCGCCAGCCGTGGAGGGAATATGTGTAAAAATACCAAAATACAGGTCCTGGTTGCAGGTCCGGGGAAGACATGCGCCCCGTTCGTCAAGGCGGTCATGGGTGTGCCCGGTGTCGAAATTGTCTGTCTGCTGGACATGCAGGCGGATCCGTCGAGCATCGAACTCACTAAAGACATAGGTGTTCCTCTGATCAATGAACTGCCAGCCTTTGGCGATGTTGCCACACTGGATGTCATCGTCAATGCCTCAAAGAACGGGACTGTCGCCGAGCACCTCCGGCAACACAAATCCGAACACACCATCATTCTTGAGAAGGCTGCGGCCAGGCTGATTCGCCTGCTGACGGTCTCATTGCGCAAGGAGTCTCGCTATCGCGGTCGTTACCACGCCGTGCAGAGGGAGATCGACCAACGGGCAGGCGGCGAGACGAGAATCATCGGCAAGTCGCCCCAGATGACAGAAGTCATGGATCTGGTCGAGCGGGTCGGGCCGACGCCGACGACCGTTCTTCTGCTCGGAGAGACAGGCGTGGGCAAGGATTTGATCGCTCGGGCCATTCATCAGCGGAGCCATTTGCGGAACCGCCCCTACATATCCATCAATTGCACGGCCCTGACCTCATCGCTCATGGAAAGCGAACTCTTCGGCTACAAGAAGGGCGCATTCACTGGTGCGGAGTCCGATCGCAAGGGGCTGTTCGAGGAAGCAGACGGCGGCACGCTCTTCCTGGACGAAATTGGTGATATGTTGCCTGAATTGCAGGCCAAATTGTTGCGCTTCCTCCAGACGGGCGAGATTCGTCGTGTGGGTAGTACCGAAATCCAGATGGTTAACGTGCGTGTTATCGCCGCCACCAACAGGGATTTGGAGTACGCTGTGGACAATGAAGTCTTCAGGCGTGACCTTTTCTATCGCTTTAACACC